>DXCV01000004.1 GCA_019115825.1 Candidatus Bacteroides pullicola | reverse complement strand
ACCTGCGGACTACATGTCCACAGATGCTATGCTTTATGCTACCAACAGGGCTTTGGCTGCGGTCGGAACTGAACTTTATATCAATTTTGCACATGTGGCGTAATATAAATTAATTCTTATGACTTACTTATTGTGGATAATTCTCCAAACAAGAAGAAGCGTACACTCATCCGAGAAGTATGCCAAGAATATTCCATTGACTATATTCCCGTCCCGCTATATATTCATCGATTGATTTCTACACGTTTATTTTGGTGTGGCATATCTCATGGTGCGGCTTTGAATTGGATGTTTTACAAATTTCTCATATATCGAAGACCCGTCCATTTTGCTTTACTTGACCATGATATATTCCCCACCAAACCATATAGCCTGACAGAAGCATTAGGGGACAAGCCTTTCTACGGCGTAAAGCGCGACAGAGGTGACGGATGGTATTTATGGCCAGGATTCAGTATCTTCAACTTTGAAATTCTTGCCAGAATAAGCCCCAATTTCTTGCCATTGATGACCCAAAAATCCTTTTTAGATGCCGGAGGTTCAATTTATCCACAACTGTATAAACAATATGAGATAGCAGATGTGACTTTTGCCGAGGACAAAACTTTTCGGATAAAGAATACAGCAGGGCTTAAAGACGTATACCATGGGGACTGCATACAAATGATAGATAATGCATGGCTTCATCTCATCAATGGCTCAAATTATGCCCATGTCAAAGGAAAGGAAGAGACTATTACACAATTTCTCGCAGGTAAGCCATTTCAAAATCAAGGATAATTAATGACCTCGTAAAACAAAATGTATCAAAAACGGGGAACCCAAGATTGCAAATTGAAAAGAGAGACTTTGGCAGGTTAAAGCCTCTCTTCAATGCATTGTCCTATCCCCAGGAGCAATCGTTATAGTTACTTGTTCTTCTCTAACCACTGCAACCGGCGCAAATCCGGCAAGTGCTTAATAGAGAAATCCTCAAACCGAGCTTGGAAGCCGTTGCCATCGGGGCAAGCTCCCATCACGCCCACCATGACCGGGTGATTGTCCTGCAACCAGGCATTACGCATCATAGTATATTCCTTGTCGTCAAAGGAATAGAAAATCTCCACGGCATCCAGGCGGCGCACCGCCTTTATCCAGACAAAAGGCACGGGCTTGTCCAAGGGGATGATGCTCCAGTCGCTCGTATGGTGGGTCACCACCGTGCTGAGGTTGTACTTTCCGTCCACGAACTCAATGCCTGCCTTGATGTAATTCTCGTGGTCGATGCGCAACATCAGTCCCGACTGGTCGAAACGCGTCCGATAATCACCGGAAATCTTCACCTTGACTTCAAACTCCCCGCCACGCAAGGTGTAGAGAAACGGGGCATCATCCACGGTGAACCCGTAATGGGAGATGCGCCAATAATCCGTCTGGGGAGTGACATTCATCGCGAGCGAGTTGCCCTCGATTTTCCATTGTTCCGGCTCATTGAACCACTGCATTTTCTCCAACGACTGTGCCATACAGGCTGCAGAAGCGGCCATCATCATGCCGCCAACGATCAACTTTTTCATATTCATACGTTATAAACTATCTTCTTTTGATTACTTTTGCAAAGGTAAGGCATTGCCTTCTATTGCACAATGATTATAAATAACCATTTTTCTTCAACGTCACATGAGCACCATCGACCTGCTGAACAAGGAATTTTCCATGCAGAACTTTGCGGAGACACAACCTCACACGGAACTGCTAAACCAATACCAAGCCTTCGCCCGCAACTATGCACGGATGGAAAATGCCATTGCCGTGTTGAGCGACCTGCGTACCCACACCAGCCACATCTATTACGGAGGCTTCGCGCAGATGCTGGGCACAGGCCTGTGCGGGAAAGAGAGCCGGGTGGACTCCGTCTGGGAAGAAGAGATTTTCCGGCTGATTCATCCGGACGACTTGGCAAGGAAACATTTGCAGGAACTCTGCTTTTTCCATTTCATCAAACGCCAGCCTCCAAGGAAACGAGCCGAATATTACCTGATGAGCAAGCTCCGCATGAGAAGTGACGCGAACAACCACCTGCCGGCATTGCATCGGATGTTCTACATCTCCACGCCGCCCGGCAACGTCTCATGGCTGGCTCTATGCCTTTACAGTCCCCTGTTGCTTGACATTCCTGCCCAAGGCCTGATTGTACATGCTACCGACGGCCAACTGATGGAACTGGACAACGAGGACAACACGAAGATTCTGTCCGCCCGGGAAAAGCAAGTATTGAACCTCATAGACAAAGGACTGACGAGCAAAGACATTGCCGATACGCTCTCCATCAGCCGAAACACCGTCAGCCGGCACAGGCAGGAAATTTTAGGGAAATTGCAGGTCAGAAACTCGATTGAGGCCTGCCGGATAGCGAAAGACTTAAGACTGATTTGAACACCATAAAGAAGGACTTTGGCGAGCTAAAGTGCCTCTTTAGACGGCGCATCATGGATGTTCTCATAGATAATGATGCCTCTCCGCCGGATATGGTCCAACAAGGCTTCATTCTTCAATGTATGGAATAAGGACAAATCAACACGATAAGGCAACAGCAAATCATCCACGGCAAGCAATAGCCGATTCAAATCCCTGCGCGACAAGTCGTCACCCACCAATGTGATGTCTACATCGGAGAAAGGCTTGTAAGTACCCTTGGCGCGCGAACCGTAGAGTATCGCCTGCCTGATGCGTCTGTTCCCGGCAAATACGCCGAGCAACTTGCGCCATTCCGTATCGGTCAGTCCGTAAGGCATAATCACAATGAAGTATTGTCTGCCCCGGCAAGCGGTAGCATCAGGTCCTCAAAACTCCTGAACAGCGGATAATAAACATTCACAATGGCCTCATAGATTTCCTCCGCCGTCTCATCATCGTAGTTATGCGAAGTCAAGTTTCGGTCTTCTATGGACTCCATCCATCGCCTGTCTGCAATGATTCCTATCTCAAAAGCCTTGCGGAAAGCATCGCGTGAGCCACGGATTTCCGTATATCCTTGATACTCGGCATAATCCTTCATCACCTTCCAAGCAAGTTCATGCGTATACTCAAAACGCTGAATCAAGCCCTCCTTCATCAATTCCTTTACCGCTGCATCTGCATCTTCACGCGCTACGATGTCAACTGCCATTCCCAGACGACCCAATGCCTTGCGGTAATTCGCAAAACGCTGTACCCATCGAATATCTTTTTCTTCCATAAAACTGCACTTTTTAGATGTACAAAAATACAGCTTCTTGCAAAAATATGAAAGCATCCATCCACAAACCTCATGTAAATTCCCTACCTTTGCGAAAATCAAAGAACAAACCATATGCTAAAACCCAACAATCAAGACCGCCGCTGGACCATCCTGGAGAGCGAGTACTTCATCCGCCGCCCGTGGCTGACCGCCCGCAAGGACCGGGTACGCCTGCCCAATGGCGTGGAGAACGAAGAATATTATGTATTGGAATATCCCGACTGGGTGAACGTCATCGCCCTGACCCGCGATGGCCGTTTCCTGATGGAACGCCAATACCGCCACGGACTGCAACTGACCTGCTATGAAATCTGTGCAGGTGTTTGCGAAGCCGGGGAAACGCCTTTGGAGTCCGCCCAACGCGAGCTGTATGAAGAGACCGGCTATGGCGGCGGCACGTGGACACCGTGGATGGACATCTCCGCCAACACCAGCACCATGACCAACCTGACCCACTGCTTCCTGGCCACAGATGTGGAGCCCGTCTCCACCCAACATCTGGAAGCGACGGAGGACATCACCATCGAACTGCTGACCGTGGACGAGGTGCGCACCCTGCTAACGACCAACCAAATCAAGCAATCGCTGATGGCCGCACCGCTGTGGAAGTACTTCGCAGTGAACCGGCTGATTTAACTACGAAAAAACAAACGACGCAAACCCGAGGAATCATCCACCGGATTTGCGCCGTTCTTCATTTATAAGCAACGAGACTCAACCGCATCACTCGCGGCGGCCCATGAATATCATTACATAATAGATAAGCGTAGCCAGCGAACCGAGGGCAGCCACCACATACGTGTAAGCGGCAGAGCGCAGGGCGTCCTCAGCCTTGTCGTGGTTATACGCATTGGTGATGCCGGACGAACTGAGCCAAACCAAGGCACGCTTGCTGGCATTGATTTCCACCGGCAGGGTGACGAAACTAAAGAGCGTGGTCAGCGCAAAGAGGATGATGCCTGCCAACAGGATGGACGGAAACGAGTTAATCAACAGGATACCTGCCAAGATAACCCACGTCACCCACTGCGAAGCAAACGAAACCACCGGAACCAAAGCGCTGCGCATCTGCAACGGGCCGTAGGCACAAGCGTGCTGCACGGCGTGCCCGCATTCGTGGGCAGCCACGGCGGCAGCCATCACGCTGTTGCTGTTGTAGACACTCTCACTCAGGTTGACAGTCTTGTTGGCGGGGTTGTAGTGGTCAGTCAGGTGTCCAGGGGTACAGGTCACCTGTACATCGTAGATGCCATTGTCATACAGCATCTTCTGCGCCACCTCGCGCCCGGTCATACCGTTATTGGTGGGGATTTGGGAGTACTTCTTGAACTTGTTCTGCAAGTTCATTTGCACCAACCAACTGACCACGGCCACGCCGATAAAGATAATCCATTGTAGTCCTATCATTCTATTTCTTCTTTAAGAGTTAATATACAAAGACTTTCAAACAAATTGTTTGCCAAAAATAAGGGGAAACGGCGAACGAAGCCTCCGTTTCCCCTATCTTTTAGGAAGAATTAGCTAAAAATCAATTCAATTCCAGTTCTATAACGGTATCAATGTCTGTCGGCACTTCATTGAGCAGAAGCGTGTAGCCGGCCTGGTTCTTCTGGAACTTCACGGGCTTACCGTCCACGAAGTAAGAAGCCTTCTTCACCTTCTTGTCCACAAGCGGGAGGAACAGGGCTTTGTCCTGCAGGTCGAGGATATGGACATAGAGCTTGTTACCTTTCTGCGTAGTGCCGCCCCAAGGATGCGGGCCGACACAACCGCCACGGGTGCCATAGATGGTCTCGCCATAGACTTTCATCCACTCGCCCATCTCGGCCAGACGCTGCACAGCCACTTCAGGCAACTCGCCATCAGGTTGCGGGCCGATATTCATCAGCAAATTCGCATCCTTCACGGCAGCACCTACGAGGTATTGGATAAGATCCTTGGTGGATTTGTAGTTCTGATCCGTAATCTTGTATCCCCACATGCCATTCATTGTCTGGCAAGTCTCCAATGGCAGAGAGCTGATGTCCTGTCCCGACAGGCCTGCGGTATTCTCACCCGGCAGGTCACGTTCGAAAATCTGCACATCTTCACCGGGGAAAGGCGTGATGTGATGGTTATTGGCCACCAGGCAGGAAGGCTGCAGTTTGTGTATCAAGGCATACTGCTCCTCCAATTCCCAATCGAAGTCCGGGTTTTGATCCTGGTCCCACACACCGTCAAACCAGATAGCGCCAATGGGACCATAGTTGGTCAGCAATTCGGTCAACTGGTTGTTCATAAAGGTGTAATAGCTGTCCCAGTCACCTTCCGGATTGGGACGCCCTGTGCCACGGCCGGTGCGTCCCCACACGGCATCCTCGCGATACCAGTCGATATGCGAGTAATACAGATGCAAGCCGATGCCCTGCTTTTGGCACTCGTCGGCCAACTCTTTCAACACATCGCGTTTGAAGGGCGTGGCATCCACAATGTTATAGTCGGAATACTTCGTGTCGAACATTGAGAAGCCTTCGTGGTGACGAGTGGTGAACGTGATATACTTGGCACCCGACGCCTTGATGGCAGCCACCCACTTGGCGGCATCGAACTTGGAAGGATAGAAACCGCCTGCCAATTTGGCGTACTCCTTATAATTAAGGTCGTTGTTGGTCATCGTCCATTCGCCGGTGGCCAACATAGCATACAGGCCCCAGTGCAGGAAGATGCCGAATTTCTTGTCACGGAACTCCTGTCGGGCTTTCAAATTCTCTTCGGTAGGCTGATAGTTCTGCGCTCCGGCCGGAAAAGCCAGGCAACACGCCAATAGCAGGGAAAAAAGTCTGGTCTTCATGTTGATATGATTTTAATGGATAAAGATTAACAGAGTTATCATACATAAAAACCCTTCTCCCGCTCCTCCTCGGGAAGCGGAAGAAGGGCATATCGCTTGGGGTTACAAATCCGTATAACGTTCAATGGTCTGCTCGCGGTCAGGACCGATGGAGACAAACTTGATGGGCACACCCAACTGATCTTCGAGGAAGGAGATGTAGGCATTGAATTCCTCGGGGAACTCATCCTCGCTCTGCATCTTCGTCATGTCGGTCTTCCATCCGGGCAACTCCACATAAACCGGCTCCACATCCTCGCAGATATCGAAAGGAAAATGCTCAATCTCTTCGCCGTTCATCTTGTAGGCCACGCAAGCCTTGATGGTGTCGAACGTATCAAGCACATCGCTCTTCATCATAATCAGTTTGGTGACGCCGTCCACCATCACGGCATACTTCAAGGCTACGAGATCTATCCAACCGCAACGGCGCTTGCGCCCGGTCACGGCACCGAACTCATGTCCCAAGGCGCACATCTTCTCACCTGTTTCGTCAAACAACTCCGTAGGAAACGGACCTGCACCAACACGGGTGCAATACGCCTTGAAGATGCCATATACCTCACCAATCTTGTTGGGAGCCACGCCCAAACCCGTGCAGGCACCGGCGCAGATGGTGTTGGAAGAAGTTACAAAAGGATAGGAACCGAAGTCGATATCGAGCATCGTGCCTTGCGCGCCTTCACAAAGGACTGACTTACCTTCGTCCAACAGACGGTTTACCTCGTGCTCGCTGTCCACCAGATGGAACTGCTTCAGGTACTCAATGCCTTCCAGCCAGGCCTGTTCCATACCTTCCAAATCATACGGGCCATAGTTCAAGCTCTTCAGAATCTCGATATGACGGGCCTTGGCTGCCTCGTACTTGGCCTTAAAGTTATGCAGGATATCTCCCACGCGCAGTCCGTTACGGCTTATCTTGTCGGTATACGTGGGGCCGATGCCCTTGCCCGTGGTACCCACCTTGGCATCTCCCTTGGCAGCCTCGTAGGCGGCATCCAGCAAGCGATGCGTCGGCAGGATGAGGTGTGCCTTCTTCGAGATGTGCAGGCGTTCCTTCAACGGATGGCCGGATGCTTCCAATGCTTCGGCCTCGGCCTTGAAGAGGGCGGGATCCAGCACCACGCCATTACCTATTATATTAATCTTGTCGCCCTGGAATATACCCGAGGGGATGGAGCGAAGCACATACTTCTGTCCGGCAAACTCAAGCGTATGTCCGGCATTGGGACCGCCCTGGAAGCGGGCCACCACGTCATATCTGGGGGTCAGCACGTCTACGACCTTGCCTTTTCCTTCATCGCCCCATTGTAATCCTAACAGTACATCTACTTTCATTTCTCTTTCTTATGTTGTGATTGATTATTGATTTTCTTCTTCCGGTTGGCACGCTCGCACTTGCTGCACAGCCCATAGAGATAGAGCGAATAGTGCGACAGCGTGAAGCGGCTCAGCTTCGTGCTGGCAATGGCCTGTTGCAACTGTTCGTTCTGAAACTCCACCACCTTGCCGCACTGGGTGCAAATCTGGTGATGATGCGTGTCGCGGTTGTAGCACTTCTCGTATTGCGAGGAGTTGCCAAACTGGTGCTTGATGACCAGCCGCGCATTGATGAGCAGGATGATGGTGTTGTAGAGCGTGGCCCGGCTGACGCGGAAATTCTCCTGGTCGGCCATGAGCGAATAGAGCGTGTCGATGTCAAAATGCCCGTCGATGGAGTAGATGGTGTCGAGTATGGCGTAGCGTTCGGGCGTCTTGCGATGTCCGTTCGCGTTGAGATATTCGGTGAATATCTGCCTTACCGTATCTTTCACATTCTTGTCTTCCATGTCACAAGCCTTTAACAGCCAACAAAGTTAGTTCTTTTTCCGTGAACGCAAGCGCGAAACGCGCTTTTTTTAAAAGGAGTTAAGAAGTTACTCCACTTCTGCTTTCACCAACTCATAGAGTAACTGCTCGTCCGGCAGGGCTGAATCCTTCATCGTCTCCACACGGCGACACATCCGGAAAGCGTTCGCCTCACTGAATTGCATAAAGCGTCGGATGGCGGCTCCTGCAGCATTACGTACATGATAGGGTCCCGAGAGGAAGGCGGTCACAGCCTGGTCCAGCAACTCATTCTCTGCCCGGTCGTCCATATCGCCTTTTTGCATCAACAGACGGGCGATGGTGAGGAAACCGCACACCTGGAAATACTCGCGCTCGCCGGCTATCCATTGCAGGGACTTGGCCGGAGCGTAAGGCAGGTGGCAGAACAGGTTCATACTGGTCAATTCGGCTATTTCGATGTTACGGATGCTTTCCACCCAGATGTCCGCTATCTCCGGCAAGAAAGTTTCCACGGGTTGAAGCAAGGCTGCCAAAATCTTACATTCACGGATATCCTCCTTCCAAAGAGCTTGCGCCAATTCGTGATTCTTCTCATAGCGGGCGGCAATCTGCTTGATGCGGGGCAGTTCGACGCCAAAGTTCAGTTTGTAGACCAGCCCCTTCTCGCGCATACTCTGCGAAACGGCTCCGTTCATGGCGAGACGGAACTGGGTCTTAATGTCTTTCAGTTGTTCATGTAGGTCCATATTTCAAGGAATTGAGAGGGAAATCATAGCGGCGTTTGTCCGGCGGTATGCCTAAGCGTGCTTAGCTGCTCGCCCGAGCATGCTCGGAGGTACGGCTAAGCACGCTCGGAGGTATGCCTAAACAAACGCCTGATTATCAGTCATCCATTAGTTGCGTACGGGCAACGTGGCATAGTCGCGGCTATAACGCAACATCTGCTCGGCATAGCCCTCGTCATAGGTGACGGTCACGTCGGTAATATTACCCTCCGCATCCATCACGGCCTCATACTTAGGATTGACAAAACCTTTGTAGGGAGCGAGATTCAGCTTCTTATAACGCTCCAACACCTCGGCATGCAGGACAGAATCCACCTTGACGGCATAAGTTTCCACCAAGTCGCGGGCAGCGGCCAAGTCGCTGGTAGACTTCACACGCTGGATTTCGGCCAAGAGCTGCCCGAAGAGGTCACGCAACTTGCCGTAGTCGTTGATTTGCACGTAGGTCTTGCCGTCACGCTTCACCAGTTCCACCACCTTGTCGGACTTGCCATGCTCGTACACCCAGCGGGCAATGAGCTGACGGTTGCGCATGTGGGCCTCCTCTATCTGGTTGCCCGGCTCGATGCGCACCAACTGAGTCATCAGACCGTTCATCAGGTAAGTATAGTATTGGGCGTGGTAAGCCGTGGTGTCGGACAGCAGGCCCAGTTCCACCAGCTTGGGGTCGGCCACGTAGTAAAGGCCGAAGAGGTCGGCACGCGCCTCCTCGATGGTGGAGCCATACGCCTTCAGCCCGTCGGGATCGGCACCGGGAGCCATCTTTCCCGAGCCGTGCCCCAGGCATTCGTGCAGGTCTGTATGCAAGTTGTCTGTCTGGTCGGCATATTTGTCTATCAGTTGCAATTCTTCGGGGCTGATGACAAATTCCTCGTTGAAGCCGTTGCCATGTGCAGCTTTGGCGTAAGCATCGGTAATGTTCCCGATAGTGACAGACTTCGAGCCGTATTGGCTGCGAATCCAATTGGCATTGGGCAGGTTGATACCGATGGCCGTGGCGGGATAGAGGTCTCCGGCCAGGATGGCGGCGGTGATGACCTTGGCGGAGACACCCTTCACCTGTTCCTTCTTGAACTGCTTGTCCACGGGCGAATGGTCTTCAAACCACTGGGCGTTGCTGCTGATCAGTTCCGTGCGGCGCGTAGCCTCCAAATCCTTGAAGTTGACCAGGGACTCCCAACTGGCCTTCAGTCCCAAGGGATCGCCGTAGGTCTCGGTGAAACCGTTGACGAAGTCCACGCGTGAATTGAGGTCTTTCACCCACAGGATGGCGTAGTCGTCAAAGACTTTCAAATCGCCCGTTTCATAGAACTCCACCAGCTTGGCGATGACGGCCTTTTGTTCGGGCGTCTCGGCCACGCCTTCAGCTTGCTTCAGCCAGTAGACAATCTTCTCGATGGCCGGTCCGTAGAGGCCGTCCACCTTCCAGACCTTCTCCACCAGCTTGCCGTTTTCTTTCACCAGACGGCTGTTCAGGCCATAGGATACAGGAGTTTCGTCCTTGGGGTTCTTCATGGCGGCATAGAAAGCCTCGGCCTCGGTCTGTGTCACGCCGTCATAGTAGTTACAGGCCGACGTCAATATCAGGTCTTCCCCATCAGCCTGGTTGACGCGCTTGGGCATCACCTTGGGGTCGAAGATTACGGGAAAGACTTCCTCGCACAACTGCTCCAGTGTCTGTCCCTCGGCCAAAGGCAAGGTGGAAGCATCTACACCCTGCAAAGCCTGACGGAAAAATTCGGGAGAGAAGCCGGGCACGAACTTCTCGCTGCCATAGTGGTGATGGATGCCGTTGGAGAACCACACGCGCTTCAGGTAAATCTCCATTGCCTTGAAATCGGCAGAGGTCTTGTCGCCCGTATAGCCGGTATAGACCGCCTCAAGCATCTTTCGAATGACAAGGTTGTACTTGCCGTTCTGGTCGAAGAGAATGTCACGACCCTGCAAGGCGGCTTCCGTGAGGTAATATACCAATTTCTTTTGGTCGAGAGTCAAGGTCTCAAACCCGGGTACGCGGTAGCGTAGAATCTGTAAGTCTGCAAATTGTTCCACGGTGTAACTGAATTTTTCGGTTTCGGCCGGCGTAGTCTTCTGACCATCGCCACAAGCGCTCAACAATGTGGCGACAAGCGCCGCCGAAAGTATTTGTTTCTTCATATAACTATTTATAAAGGAATAAAGGGATAAAAATAAGGATGCCGGTCCTACAAAAATAAAAAGGAGTATCCCAGCGAGGCAAAGCTGTCCGGGATATCCCTTTTCAATATGTGTTCACTTGTACAAGATTATTTCTTCTTTTCCAAATGCCGTTTGCGATAGCCGTTGGGGGTTTCGCCCACGTTCTTGTAGAATGCGGCATAGAAAGACTGACGGTTGGCAAAGCCGACCATCGTGCTGATTTCCTCCACGTTCTTGTCCGCATAACGCTTGTCTGTCAGCAAGTGCATAGCTTCCTTCACCCGGTACTCATTCAGCAAGCACGAATAGTTCATGCCGAAACGAGAATTGACCACAGCCGAAAGATAACGGGTATTGGTCTGCAATTCCTTGGCCAAATCCTTGGCGGAGAATTCGGGATCTCTATACTTCTTCTGCACAACGATGATGTTCAAGATCTTGTCGTACAACTCATCTGCCAGTTCGGGCCGTATCAACGAGCGGTAGGCAGCATCCTTTGGTTTCCTGTCACGCAGGTTGTACGGCCGCTTTTTCGGCTCCTGTTCCTGCGTTTTGTTTTCTAAATCACTCATTCAAATTACTGGTTAGGGTTGTTTTTAATCAAAGCCTCAGCCTTCTCTTTTACTAAGACTTTACAAAAGTCTGACATTTTTCTTAATTATGCAACTTTTGCAGGCTTTATTTTTCGCGGGAAACAAGCGGGAAGCCCGTCAGGACGCCCACACGGGGGAACGAAAAGAAACTTTAACAATTCAACATACACGACTATGACAAATAGCTACTTGCATTGTAGCAACAGTTCCTCGATATCGGCTGCCGGCATACCCAGTTCGAGGGCTTTCTCGAAATCAGCGCGGGCTTCCTTCTTTTCTCCACGGGAAAGATGTATCTGACCACGCATCAGGTAAGCCTCGGGGCGCGAAGAATCCAAGCGGATGGCCTCCTCCAAGTCCATCAAGGCCATGGGAAGATTGCCCAATTCCTGCTGGATGCCGGCTCGGGCCACATAAACCACAGCATGAGCCGGGGCGGTCTGCAGGGAGGTCCCTTCGCTTTTTTCGTCCACCATCCCGTCGAGAATGGCAAGCGCATCCTTCAGCTTTCCTTCCTTCTGGCAGAGCATGGCCAACCCTAGGCGGCCGTTGTAGTCAGCGGGTTGGAGACGGAGCAGATGGTCATAATCGGCACGGGCGGACTTATAATCATCGGCTTCCGTATAAATATAAGCTCGCATCCGCAAAGCTTCGGTGTTGTCCGGCTGAATGTCCAATACCAAAGAATAGTCGATGCGGGCAGGCTCTGGCTCGCCCAGTTCCAAATAGAGGGCGGCCCTGTCCAGAAGGATGGGCACATTGCGGGGCGTCATATTCAACGCATAAGTATAGGACTCCAACGCCTCGCGAAGCTGTCCGCGGAGACGCTGCACCGTGCCGAGATTGGCAAAGAGGAGCGCATTGCGCCCATTGGCAGGATCCAGGCGAAGGGCGGCGCGGATGGCCTGCTCGGTCACATCGAGGCTGTCCCGCTCGATGGCGGTGGCGGCACGTTCGCACAGTTGTTCGTAGGTTTGCGAAGCGGCAGGCAACGCAACGAGCAGGAACAGACAGAAGGAGAAAAATAGTCGTTTCATTGCAAAAAAA
The DNA here is from genome assembly GCA_019115825.1 of Candidatus Bacteroides pullicola. Lineage (GTDB taxonomy): Bacteria > Bacteroidota > Bacteroidia > Bacteroidales > Bacteroidaceae > Bacteroides > Bacteroides pullicola. Next base: position 8,598 of record DXCV01000004.1, on the reverse strand, counting down.
TCAGTCTAAAGGATACGTATCGAAAGCAAAAAGCTCGGTGGAAAGATAGCGCTCGCCGGTGTCGGGCAACAAGGCGACAATCAACTTGCCCGCCATCTCCGGCCGAAGAGCCACCGCCCGTGCCGCCCAAACCGCCGCCCCGGACGAGATGCCGCAAAGGAGTCCGTCGGCCGTGGCCACCCGGCGTGCAGCACGGATGGCCTCGTCATCAGGCACGGGCAGCACTTCGTCCACCACGGAGGCGTCATAGTTGGCGGGGATGAAATTCGCCCCGATGCCCTGAATACGGTGAGGGCCGGCTTGTCCTCCGGCGAGGACGGGCGATGAAGCCGGCTCGGCGGCAATGATGCGCACGGCCGGATTCTGCGCTTTCAGGTAACGGGCCACGCCGGTGAGCGTGCCTCCTGTGCCGACACCAGCCACGAACACATCTATCCTCCCGTCCGTGTCCTGCCAGATTTCAGGCCCGGTGGTCAACTCATGGACGCGGGGATTGGCGGGATTGTCGAACTGGCCGGGAATGAAGGAGCCGGGAATAGCCCGATGCAATTCATCGGCTTTGGCAATAGAAGCGGCCATCCCCCCGCTGCCGGGCGTGAGGACAATCTCCGCCCCCAGGGCACGAAGGAGGTTGCGCCGCTCCAGGCTCATCGTCTCGGGCATCGTCAAAATCAGGTGATAGCCACGAATGGCAGCCACCATCGCAAGGCCCACGCCGGTGTTCCCGCTGGTAGGTTCAATGAGGGTCGCACCGGGACGAAGCAAACCGCGCTGCTCGGCATCGTCAATGAGGGCGAGGGCCGTGCGGGCCTTCACGCTCCCACTGGGATTGAACGACTCGACCTTGGCCACAAGGGGACGCGACAGGCCACAAAGGGCACTATATCCGCCCAACTCCACAAGAGGGGTGTGGCCGACAAGGGCGGTGAGGTTTTTCGCTATGTTCATACGGAATACAAAGATTTTTGGCACGCAGATAACACAGATTATAAGGATGACCACAGTTTTTTCTTAGTATAAAAAAATCTGCGTGAATCTGCAACATCTGCGTCATCTGCGTGCCATTGTATTAGTCATTAAGCCTGGCGGATGTAGTCCACGAGCCACGCGCCCACTTCTTTCGTGCCATAGTGCGCGCCGCCCTCCACCTGGATTTCCGGCGTACGGACACAGGCATCCAGCGAAGCATCCACGGCACGGCGAACGAGTGCGCCTTCTTCCTTCAAGTCAAAATGCTCCAGCAGCATCGCCACGGACAGCACCTGCGCCAGCGGATTGGCGATATTCTGCCCCTTGGCCTGGGGCCAGGAACCGTGGATAGGCTCGAAGACAGGCGTGCTGTCACCCGTAGAAGCGGAGGGCAGGAGACCCATCGAGCCGCTGATGACCGAACCTTCGTCCGTGAGGATGTCGCCGAAGGTGTTCTCCGTGACAATGACATCGAAGAAGCGAGGCTCTTGAATCATCTTCATCGCAGCATTGTCCACGTAGATATAGTCGGTGGTGATGTCCGGATATTGCGGGGCCATCTCCTGGGCAATCTGACGCCAAAGTCTGGACGAGGCAAGGACATTGGCCTTGTCCACCACCGTCAGATGTTTCCGGCGACGGCGTGCATACTCGAAGCCCACGCGCAGGATGCGCTCAATCTCCGGACGGGTATAGTAGTTGGTGTCCCAGGCCTTATCATTATCCTGATATTTCTCACCGAAGTACATGCCGCCCGTCAGTTCGCGGATGCACAGGAAGTCCGCCCCTTCCACGAGGTCCGCACGCAGGGGGCTTTTGTGGAGCAGGCACTTGAACGTCTGCACGGGACGGATATTGGCATAAAGTCCCAACTTCTTCCGCATGGCCAACAGACCTTGTTCGGGACGAATCTTGGCGGTAGGGTCATTGTCATACTTCGGGTCGCCCACGGCGGAGAAGAGGACGGCATCGCACGCCTTACAAGTCTCAAAGGTGGATTCGGGGAAGGGGTCGCCCACCTTGTCGATGGCATCCGCTCCGCAGATGGCATATTCATAACGGACTTTGTGTCCGAATTTCTCGCATACGGCGGTCAGTACATCCACGCCTACGGCGGAAATCTCGGGGCCGATTCCGTCACCGGCCAATACGGCAATTTTCAGTTCCATAGTTATTTGTCTTTATAATTGTTTCTTTGTTTCATTATCTCTTCTTGCGTGTGTTATGTCACAGTACGGGGTGTGACGCCTTCACAGTACGGCTGTGATGCCTTCACAGTACGGGTGTGATGTCTTCACAGTACGGGTGTGACATCGTCACAGTACGGATGTGACATCGTTCCAGTACGGGTGGAACCCGGTTCCAGTGCGGGTGGAACCCGGTTCCAGTGCGGGTGGAACCCGGTTCCGGTACGGGTGGAACCATCGGTACTAACACCCATTGTTGTCAAAGTCCACTTCGATGAGGTTCAGCATCTTCATCGTGGCCTTGATGGCAGCTTCCGTCTGGTCGGCGTCAAGCCCACGGGTACGGAATACGCGGTCGTCAAACTGCCACGTGATGACGGTCTGCACAAAGGCATCGGTGCGCCCGCCGGGAGGAATGGTGACGGCATAGTTGGTCAGCATCGGGAAGCGGCGCCCCAGCGTGCCCTTGTAGATTTTGCGCAACGCGCGGACAAAGGCGTCATACTGGCCGTCGCCACTGCTGCTTTCCTCATAGGGGGTACCATTGATTTCCACACGGAGCGTTGCCATCGGTTTCAGCCCATAGGCAAGGTTGACAATGTAGCTGACGAGGCGGACACGGTCGCCCTGCACGTCGTGCTTCAAGACGTCGCTGACGATGTACGGCAAGTCTTCCTGCGTCACCAGTTCCTTCTTATCACCCAGCTCGATGATGCGCTCGGTGACCTTGCGCATCGACTCGTCGTCCAGTTGCAGGCCCAGATCCTCCAGGTTCTTGCGGATATTGGCCTTGCCCGAATTCTTGCCGAGGGCATACTCGCGCTTGCGTCCGAAGCGTTCGGGCAGGAGGTCGTTGCAATAGAGGTTGCGCTTGTTGTCGCCATCGGCATGCACGCCTGCCACCTGGGTGAAGACGTTCTCGCCAACGATGGGCTTGTTGGGGGGAATGACAACGCCGCTATACGACTCGACCACGCGGCTGACATCGTTCAGGCGACTCTCGTCAATGCGCGTCACGGCCTGGAAATGGTCTTTCAGGATGGCTTGCACGGAGGCCAGCGGGGCATTGCCGGCCCGCTCTCCCAGCCCGTTGATGGTGGTGTGCAGTCCCCGGCACCCGCTCAACACGGCGGCCAGGACGTTGGAGACAGCCAGGTCGTAGTCGTTGTGCGCGTGGAAGTCGAAGTGCGCATCGGGATACCGCTTCATCATCTTGCGCATATACTCGATGACTTGCAGGGGATTGAGTATGCCCAGCGTGTCGGGCAGCATATAGCGGCGGATGGGACTGCCGCGGAGGGCGTCCATCAGCCGGAATACATAGTCGGGGGATTCCTTCATGCCACCGCTCCAGTCCTCCAGATAAAGGTTCGTCTCCATCCCTTTTGCTTCGGCATAGTCCACCACGCGGAGGATGTCGGCAATATGTTCGTCCGGCGTTTTCTTCAACTGGTAACGGCAATGCTTCAGCGAACCCTTGCACAACAAGTTGATGACGCGGCAGCCGGTGGAATGAATCCAGTCAACGGATTCGTGCCCGTCCACAAAGCCCAGCACCTCGACACGGGACAGAAGCCCGCGGCGTTCCGCCCAGTCGCAGATGATTCTCACAGCGTTGTGCTCTCCCTCGGACACACGGGCGGAGGCCACTTCCACGCGGTCCACCTTGAGGTCGTCCAGGAGCAGCCGGGCAATCATCAGTTTCTCGTGGGGAACAAAGGACACGCCGCTGGTCTGTTCGCCGTCGCGCAGGGTGGTGTCCATTATTTCAATGACAGGATGTCTCATCGTTCTGATAATTTATATGGCACACAGATAACACAGATCGGACAGATGACCACAGTATTTTATTTATGGTCGTTCGTGAATATCTTGCGACGGATCTGTGGGCTTTCGCCGAAATTCAGCAACAAGCCAACTTCTATATCGGTAGCTTTCAGATAATTTATCAACTGAAGCTCATGTGCACGAAGTAATCTATCTACAGATTTCAACTCTACGATAACACAATTATTCACGAGAATATCTGCATAATACTCACCGACTTCTCGTCCCTTGAACTTGACCTTTATGGGGTATTGTGCTTTACAATCAAAGCCACGTTGCAGCAATTCCAGGTAAAGAGCATTCTGATACACCCGTTCCAAGAAGCCATAACCTAACGTATTATACACCTCATAAAAGGCCGCTATAATATCATCCGTATCTTCCTTATACAAATAATCCGTTTCTACAAAATCTGTGGTCATCGGTCTAATCTGTGTCATCTGTGTGCCATCCTTTCGTAAGACTCTATTTTATCCACGTTCTCCAGCAGGAAGTCGATGTCGTCCAAACCGTTTATCAGGCAATGCTTCTTGTAGGCATTGATTTCAAAACGCTCGGAACGGCCGGTGGCCTTGTTGGTGATGGTCTGCGCAGGCAGGTTGACTTCCACCAAGGCCTGCGGGTCTGCAAAGATACTGTCGAACAGTTCCTTCAGGAAGTCCGGGCTGACCACAACGGGCAAAACGAAGTTGTTCAGTTCATTGTTCTTATGAATATCTGCAAAGAAACTGCTGACCACCACGCGGAAGCCATAGCCGGCGATGGCCCAGGCGGCGTGCTCGCGGCTGCTGCCCGAACCGAAGTTCTGGCCCGCCACAAGGATTTGTCCGCCATACTTGGGGTCGTTCAGCACGAAGTCCGGGTTGAGCGTCCCGTCCGGACGGTAACGCCAGTCACGAAAGAGGTTGTCGCCGAAAAACTTCTCGTCGCGGGTGGTCGCCTTCAGGAAGCGGGCGGGGATGATTTGGTCGGTATCCACATTCTCCAACGGCAGGGGAACGCAGGTGGATGTGAGTATGTCGAATTTCTGTTTCATAATCCTATTCTTATTTATACATATAACCTTAAAGCAACGTGCGCGGATCAGTAATCACCCCGGTCACCGCAGCAGCGGCCGCTGTCAATGGACTGGCCAGGAGCGTGCGGGAACCCGGCCCTTGCCGTCCCTCGAAGTTGCGGTTGCTGGTGGAGACGGCATACTTGCCCGCAGGCACCTTGTCATCATTCATGGCCAAGCAAGCCGAGCAGCCGGGCTGACGAATCTCGAAACCTGCCGCCTCCAGCACCTTGTCCAAACCCTCCTCGCGGATTTGTCTGTCCACGGCCCACGAACCGGGCACCAGCCAAGCCACCACGCCTTCGGCTTTCTTCCGTCCCCGTGCGATGGAGGCAAAAGCACGGAAATCCTCGATGCGTCCGTTGGTGCAGGCACCCAGAAAGACGTAATCAATCTTCTTGCCCAGCAGAGCTTCGCCGGGCTGGAAACCCATATAGTCCAAAGATTTCCCGAAAGATGCACGGGCCGCCTCACCCATGCCTTCGGTCGTGGGAATATGCTGCGTGATGCCCATACCCATGCCCGGGTTGGTGCCGTAGGTAATCATCGGCTCAATGTCTGCCGCGTCAAAGCGAACCTCCTTGTCGAACACGGCGTCCTCGTCACTGCGGAGGGTGCGCCAGTAGGCCACAGCCCGTTCCCAATCCTCTCCTTTCGGGGCATACGGCTGGCCTTTGATGTAGGCGAACGTCACCTCGTCCGGCGCCACCATGCCACCACGGGCACCCATCTCTATCGAAAGATTGCAAAGGGTGAGCCGGCCTTCCATCGAAAGGCTGCGCACGGCACTGCCTGCATATTCCACGAAATAGCCCGTCGCCCCGCTGGTGGTCATCTTCATCATCATATAGAGTGCCAGGTCCTTGGCTGTCACGCCACGGCCCAATGTACCGTCAATGGTGATGCGCATGGTCTTGGGGCGGGTCTGCAGGATGCACTGGGAGGCAAGCACCATCTCCACCTCACTGGTCCCGATGCCGAAAGCCACCGCCCCCATCGCGCCGTGCGTCGAGGTATGCGAGTCTCCGCAAACAATGGTCATGCCCGGCAGAGTCAGTCCCTGCTCAGGCCCTACCACATGGATGATGCCGTTGCGCGGATCCATCATACCGAAATGCGTCAATCCGAAATCACGGGCATTGCGGGCCAAGACATCTACCTGCGCCTTCGATACCGGGTCTTCAATAGGCTTGTCCTGGTCGTGCGTCGGGGTGTTATGGTCGGGCATACAATAAATATGGTCGGGACGAAGGCACTTGATGCCGCGCTGTCGCAAGCCCTCAAAAGCCTGTGGGCTGGTCACCTCGTGGCAATAGAGGCGGTCGATGTAGAGTTGTACCGGGCCGTCCTCCACTTGTTGCACCACGTGGGCGTCCCAGATTTTGTCAAATAAGGTATTCATAATAGTCGTCTTAGTCTTTGAATTTGTTGATACAATCAATGTAGGCTTCCACGGATGCGGCGATGATGTCGGTGTTTGCGCCAAAGCCATAGTAGATGTGGTTGTCATATTCCACCTGCATGTGCACCTTGCCCATATCGTCGCTTCCCTTGCTGATGGCCTGTATGGTAAATTCCTTCAGCACCATCTGCCGGTTGATGATTTTCTTCAATGCCTTGATGGCCGCATCCACCGGACCGTTACCCGAAGCACAGTCCTCGAACTTCTCTCCGGCAATGTTCAGTCCCAGACTGGCCACGGAATGCACTCCCACGCCGCTGGTAACTTGCAGGTAATCCAATTTGATGCGATGGTTCTGCGTGCGGTCGGCTCCGGCCAATACCAAGATGTCGTCATCGTTGATGTCTTTTTTCTTATCTGCCAGCTTAAGAAAATCCTCGTACACCTTGTCCAGTTTCTCTTGCTCTAGATTGACGCCCAAGACTTGCAGGCGGTTTTTCAAGGCCGCGCGACCGGAACGTGCCGTCAACACGATGCTGTTGTCGTCGATACCCACGTCATGCGGGTCAATAATCTCGTAGGTCTGCACATTCTTCAGCACGCCGTCCTGGTGAATGCCGGAGGAATGGGCAAAGGCATTTCGTCCCACAATGGCCTTGTTGGGCTGCACAGGCATATTCATCAGGCTGGAAACCATGCGGCTCGTAGGATAAATCTTTTGTGTATTGATATTAGTTTCAATGCCAATGCCTTTGTGACATTTAAGAATCATGGCCACCTCTTCCAAAGAAGTGTTGCCGGCTCGCTCGCCAATGCCGTTGATGGTCACTTCCACCTGACGCGCACCGTTCAATACACCGGACATGGTATTTGCTGTAGCCATGCCCAAGTCGTTGTGGCAATGCGTGGAAATAATAGCGTTATGTATGCCATCCACATGTTCCATCAAGTATTTGATTTTCTCGCCATATTCCGAAGGTAGGCAATACCCCGTCGTATCAGGGATGTTCACCACCGTGGCACCGGCCTTGATGACCGACTCGATGACGCGGGCTAAATACTCGTTGTCCGTACGTCCCGCATCCTCGGCATAAAACTCCACATCATCCACATACTTGCGCGCATACTTCACAGCGGCTACTGCCCGCTCAATAATCTCCTCGCGATTGCTGTTGAATTTATACTTGATATGCTCGTCCGAAGTGCCGATACCTGTATGGATACGCTTATGTTTGGCAAATTTCAACGCATCTGCCGCCACGTCGATGTCCTTCTGGACAGCACGCGTCAAGGCACAAATGGTCGGCCACGTCACTGCCTTGGATATCTCAATCACGGAATTGAAATCACCCGGGCTGGAAATCGGGAAGCCGGCCTCTATCACGTCCACACCCAACAACTCCAATTGCTTGGCCACCTGAATCTTCTCTACCGTATTCAACTGACACCCGGGGACCTGTTCTCCGTCCCGCAAAGTCGTGTCGAAAATAAATAACCTGTCACTCATTGTCGTCTGTATCTATACCTATTAAAAGATTAATCTCGTTCATAATAAAAAAGCCTTTCACACTTGGAAGTGAGAAAGGCCCTCGTATATCATCGCATCCTTACATATAGTCACGCACAACACTCACTTCCACTAACCTTTGCCAGTAGAATAATAATGCCGCACAATAGAATGTATGTAAAGTTCTGAATCATCTTACTTTTTGTTATTAACGCCGCAAAGTTATGGATTATTTCTTATCTCACCAACAAAATCATAACTTTTTTATCAAAGAATATATCATTTTATAAGCAAAAGAATAGAATAGACATTGATATGACAGAGTAGGTCAAATTCATAATCCGCACAAAAAAAGAATCCCTCCCGCATGTTGATGCGGAAGGGACCTTCACTTGAAGAAAATGGCGGCTACCTACTCTCCCACTGTTACGCAGTACCATCGGCGCGGACGGGCTTAACTTCTCTGTTCGGAATGGGAAGAGGTGGAACCCCGGCACTATAGCCACCTTAATAAGGGCGACATGAAGCACAAGTTTTACCAGTATCGTTTCGGCTTTCTGCGGCTGCTATGGAGCAGACTTTCTCCAGCTGAACGTATGAAACCATTCTTCTTGTAAATGGCCTGCAAAAAAGGTTCGGGCAATTAGTA
>DXCV01000048.1 GCA_019115825.1 Candidatus Bacteroides pullicola | reverse complement strand
AGGCTGCTCCATAGCAGCCGCAGAAAGCCGAAACGATACTGGTAAAACTTGTGCTTCATGTCAACCTTATTAAGGTGGCTATAGTGCCGGGGTTCCACCTCTTCCCATTCCGAACAGAGAAGTTAAGCCCGACCGCGCCGATGGTACTGCATAACAGTGGGAGAGTAGGTAGCCGCCGTTTTCTTCAAGTGAAGGTCCCTTCCGCATGCTGATGCGGGAGGGATTCTTTTTATTAGTAGGTATATGGGTTATTCTCGCTATTTCGAAGCCAATTGGGAGTAATATGCTGGGATTTGGCCGGGAATTGATTCATAAAATGAAGATTTCGGGTTAAATGTTAGATTATGAGGATAATTATTTGTACCTTTGTCGCCCGAATAAACAAAAGTGACTTTGGGTAAGTTAGATAAATATCAGATAGATTTGAAAGGAATACACGAAAGCTGCTGTAGGTTTAGCTTCCGGCTGGATGATTCCTTTTTTGCGGATATTGATGCAGTTGATGTGCGCAAAGGCGATGTGAATGTTTCGCTGCTTATCAAGAAGACTTCCCAAGCTTTTGATTTGGAGTTCCATTCAGAGGGATTTGTAATGGTTCCTTGTGATCGGTGTCTGGATGAAATGTCACTACCGATTGTTTCGGATGACTCCTTGCGTGTAAAATTTGGGAATGAGTATGCAGAGGAGGATGACAATCTTGTAATTGTCCCGGAAGATGAGGGTACCATCAATGTGGCGTGGTTCATGTATGAGCTTGTCGCTTTGGCTATCCCAATGAAGCATGTCCATGCTCCTGGCGAGTGCAATGAGGAAATGTATCGAAAATTGCAGTCGTACCTGTGTACAACGCCCGATGCTGATGAAGACTGGACGGAGGAAGATGAAATTGTATCCGATGGGGTAGACAAACCTATTGACCCGCGTTGGAATGAGTTGAAGAAAATATTAGATAACAATTAAATAGTAGTAAAAATGGCACATCCTAAAAGAAGACAGTCAAAGACTAGAACTGCAAAGAGAAGAACTCATGATAAAGCAGTAGCGCCTACGTTGGCTATTTGCCCGAATTGTGGCGAGTGGCATGAATATCACACTGTTTGTGGCGCATGCGGTTATTATAGAGGTAAACTTGCAATTCAAAAAGAGGCTGCTGTTTAAAGGCAGACTTGTTCATTTGAACTTAACATGGAGCGTCTAAAAAGATTTGTGATGAACTGAACAAACCTTTTTGGACTGCTCTTGTTTAAGCGTTTCTTATGTAAACCTGTTTTTTTAATGGAAAAGATTAATGCAGTAATTACAGGAGTCGGCGGTTATGTGCCTGATTACATCTTGACGAATGATGAAATCTCCAAGATGGTGGACACCAACGATGAATGGATTATGACCCGCATCGGAATCAAGGAGAGGCACATCCTGAACGAAGAGGGATTGGGTACTTCTTATATGGCTCGCAAGGCTGCCAAGCAGTTGATGCAGCGTACGGGTGCTAATCCGGACGATATTGATTTGGTGATTGTGGCTACCACAACTCCTGACTATCATTTCCCTTCAACGGCTTCTATCCTGTGCGACAAGCTGCGTTTGAAAAACGCTTTTGCTTTCGATATGCAGGCTGCCTGCTCGGGTTTCCTGTATGCGATGGAGACAGGTGCGAATTTTATCCGCTCGGGACGTTATAAGAAAGTAATTATCGTGGGTGCCGATAAGATGTCGGCCATAACGGACTATACCGACCGTTCCACTTGTCCCATCTTCGGTGATGGTGCTGCAGCATTCATGTTGGAGCCTACCACGGAAGAGTATGGAATCCTGGATTCTATCTTGCGTACGGACGGTAAGGGCTTGCCTTTCTTGCATATGAAAGCCGGCGGTTCGGTTTGTCCTCCTTCTTATTTTACCATTGACAACCATTGGCATTGCGTGTATCAGGAGGGACGCACGGTGTTCAAATATGCTGTGTCTAACATGTCCAACGTGAGTGCCGAGATTGCCGAACGCAATGGTTTGAATAAGGACAATATCGACTGGGTCATCCCGCATCAGGCCAATCTGCGCATCATCGACGCTGTGGCACACCGTTTGGAAGTGCCGCATGAGAAGGTGATGATAAATATCGAACGCTACGGAAACAGCAGTGCAGGCACCTTGCCGCTTTGTATCTGGGATTTCGAGGAAAAGCTGAAGAAAGGCGATAACCTTATCTTTACGGCTTTTGGCGCCGGATTCACATGGGGAGCTGTCTATGTGAAGTGGGGTTACGACGGAAAGAAGCAGCAGTGACATTGATATTTTATACCCTATTTTTCAAGAAACGCATCCTATTGTCAAGATTCGATGCGTTTTTTTGTCTTAATCCAAACACTTGAACATTATGCACAAAGCCGGTTTTGTGAATATCGTGGGTAATCCGAATGTGGGTAAGTCCACTTTGATGAACGCATTGGTGGGAGAGCGCATCTCCATTGCGACGTTCAAGGCGCAAACCACGCGCCATCGCATCATGGGCATTTATAATACGGATGACATGCAGATTGTCTTCTCGGACACACCGGGCGTGTTGAAGCCTGTCTATAAACTGCAGGAGTCTATGCTGAATTTTTCTACTTCGGCTTTGTCTGATGCGGACATATTGCTGTATGTGACGGATGTGGTGGAAACCCCGGACAAGCACAATGATTTCATAGACAAGGTGTCGAAGATGGAGGTGCCGGTCTTGTTGCTGATTAACAAGATAGACTTGACGGATCAGGAGAAACTGGTGAAGATTGTCGAGGAGTGGTCGGCACTCCTGCCCAAGGCGGAAGTGATTCCCATATCGGCCAAGTCGAAATTTAACGTGGATTATGTGATGAAACGGGTGAAGGAACTGTTGCCCGATTCGCCTCCTTATTTCGGCAAGGACCAGTGGACGGACAAGCCGGCGCGCTTTTTCGTCACGGAAATCATCCGCGAGAAAATCTTGCTTTATTACGACAAGGAGATACCTTATTCGGTAGAAGTGGTGGTGGAGCAGTTCAAAGAAGATGCCCACAAAATTCATATCAACGCCGTGATTTACGTCGAACGCGAATCGCAGAAAGGCATCATCATCGGCCATCAGGGCAAGGCTCTGAAGAAGGTGGCCACGGAGGCGCGCCGGGATCTGGAGCGGTTCTTCGGCAAGAGCATTTATCTGGAGACTTTTGTGAAAGTGGACAAGGATTGGCGCAGTTCGGACAAGGAGTTGCGCAACTTTGGTTATCAACAGGATTAATAACGCATTATGGGAAACTTGGTTGCTATCGTGGGACGCCCCAATGTGGGGAAGTCCACACTGTTTAACCGCCTGACGCGGACACGCCAGGCGATTGTGAATGAAGAAGCTGGCACCACCCGCGACCGTCAATATGGCAAAAGCGACTGGGTGGGGCAGGAATTCTCCGTGGTGGACACCGGCGGATGGGTCGTCAACTCGGACGACATTTTTGAGGAGGAAATCCGCAAGCAGGTGATGTTGGCTGTGGACGAAGCCGATGTCATCCTCTTTGTGGTGGATGTGGTGAACGGCGTGACAGACTTGGACCAGGAAGTGGCCGACATCTTGCGCCGCACACGCAAACCTGTAATGCTGGTGGCCAACAAGACGGATAACTTCGACCTGCAATATGGCGCGGCAGAGTTTTATGCGCTGGGTCTGGGCGACCCGTATTGCATCTCGGCCATGTCGGGCAGCGGGACCGGCGAATTGCTGGATGCGTTGGTGGGCAAGTTCCGCAAGGAGGCGGACGAACTGGTGGACGATGACATCCCCCGCATGGCCGTGGTGGGACGTCCCAATGCCGGAAAATCATCACTCATCAATGCTTTCATCGGTGAAGACCGGAACATTGTCACCGAGATTGCCGGCACGACGCGCGACTCCATCTACACCCGTTACAACAAGTTCGGCTTCGACTTCTACCTGGTGGATACGGCGGGCATCCGCAAGAAGAACAAGGTGAGCGAGGACCTGGAGTATTATTCAGTCATCCGCTCCATCCGCGCCATCGAAAACTCAGATGTCTGTATCCTCATGCTGGATGCCACGCGCGGCATCGAGAGCCAGGACTTGAACATCTTCTCCCTGATTCAGAAGAACCAGAAAGGCTTGGTGGTGGTGGTGAACAAATGGGACTTGGTGGAAGAAAAGACTTCCAAGGTGATGAACCATTTTGAGGCAGCCATCCGCGACCGCTTGGCACCGTTCACGGACTTCCCCATCATCTTTGCTTCGGCCCTGACCAAGCAGCGCATCCTGAAGGTGCTGGAGGCGGCCAACACGGTGTACAAGAACCGGCATACGCGCATCCCCACCGCCAAGCTGAACGAGGAGATGCTGCCGCTCATCGAGGCCTATCCGCCTCCTTCGGTCAAGGGCAAGTACATCAAGATCAAGTATGTCACGCAGCTGCCCAACACGCGCGTGCCGTCGTTTGTGTTCTTTGCCAACCTGCCGCAGTACATCAAGGAGCCCTATCGCCGCTTCCTGGAGAACAAGATGCGCGAGAAGTGGAACCTGAGCGGCACCCCCGTGAACATTTTCATCCGACAAAAATAACCCTTCCCGGGCGACGGACTTCACTCTCCGTCGCCTTTTTTTGTGTCCTTTCCCGTCATGATGCCCTCGATGTCTGTCCAGAAGAGGTTGGGACTGATGAGGGTGCGTTTCACCACTCTGCGGTTCTGCGCCCGGTTGTATTCGGGGATGAAGCGCACGCGGGTGGCGGTGATCTGGCGTGCGCTCACCTCCTCGCGCCGCTCCACGCCCTGTCCCTCGGACGAGCAGCTCAGGTAGAACGTCCCCAGCCCTTGCAGGTGCACCGAGCGGCCGTCGTTCATCATCCGGGCCAGCACGGTGCCCAGGTTCCCCAGCACGGCCAGCACGTCGCCCGGGCTGACGGTGGACATCTCGGCCAGTTGGCGGGCCACTTCGTCCGTCGTTGCCGGTACTCCGATGGTGACGGCGCGGGGGTGCCACTTGTTGTCCCCTTTCTGTTTCACTTTCTTGTAGTAAGCCATAAGTCACTATTTAAGATTGAATGATAATTTATCAGATTGTTTTTAGGCACGGATTACGCGGATTTCACGGATAATTTTGATTATAGAACACAGATTCCATGGACTGAGCAAATAATAAATTCGTGAAATCCGCGTAATCCGCGCCTAAATCCTCCCTTTTTGTACGGCCTCGTCCGCCACAGCCCGGCGTTTAGATAGGAAATGATACGGTATGATAACGAGAATCATACGGTATGATTCCAGGAATGATACGGTATGATAGCATGAATCATACCGTATGATAGCTCTATTAGACAAGGCTTTGACGGGGACTTCCCGCCGTCCGTCCCTGTCCTAATCAGCCTTCGATGTTCTGAATCTCCACCTCCTTGACCTTCTTGAAGAGGTCCGAGGCGAAGATGAAGTCGTTCAGCACCTGGTTGGTGGAGGTGAAGATGTCGTCCTTCGTGCCTTCCCATGCCTTGTGGCCTTGATGGATGAAGATGATTTTCTCGCCGATGCCCATCACCGAGTTCATGTCATGGGTGTTGATGAGGGTGGTCATGTTGTATTCGCGGGTGATGTCCTGGATGAGGGCGTCGATGACCAGCGACGTCTTGGGGTCGAGGCCCGAGTTCGGCTCGTCGCAGAAGAGGTATTGCGGGTTCAGCGCGATGGCGCGTGCGATGGCCACGCGCTTCTGCATGCCTCCGCTGATTTCGCCCGGGTATTTGTTGCCCGCATCCGTCAGGTTCACGCGATCCAGGCAGAACTGGGCGCGGCGTTGGCGGTCGCGCAAGGTGTCGTTGCTGAACATATTGAGGGGGAACATGACGTTTTCCATCACGGTCATGGAGTCGAACAAGGCGGCGCTCTGAAACAACATGCCCATCTCGCGGCGCAGCAATTTCTTTTCTTTCTTGTTCATGGCCAGGAAGTTGCGGTTGTCATACAGCAACTCGCCTTCTTCGGGCGTCAGCAGGCCGACGATGCACTTCATCAGCACGGTCTTGCCCGAGCCGCTCTGCCCGATGATGAGGTTCGTCTTCCCGTTTTCGAAGGTGGCGTTGATGTCCGTCAGCACGGCTTTCCCTTCGAATGATTTGCAGAGTCCTTTCAGTTCTATCATAGCTTCATCCTTTCTTCATTTAGCTTAAGAGTTGCGTCATCACCAAGTCCGAAAACAAGATGAGCACGCTGCTCGTCACCACGGCGTCCGTCGAAGCCTTGCCCACGTTGATGGAGCCGCCCTCCACGGTGTAGCCGAAGAAGGCCGACACGCTGGAGATGATGAAGGCGAAGACGACGGACTTGATGATGCCCATCCACACGTACCATTCGATGAACATGTATTGCAGGCCGTACTCCAGGTCGACGGCGTTCATCATCTCGCCGAACCAGCAGGTGCAGAAGGCACCGATGACGCCCGCGAAGATGCTGAATACCACGAGGATGGGAATCATCGTCACCATGGCCGTTATCTTGGGCAGGATGAGGAAGTTGGCCGAGTTGACGCCCATGATTTCCAGCGCGTCAATCTGTTGCGTCACGCGCATGGTGCCCAGCTCGGAGGCGATGTTGGAGCCCACCTTTCCCGCCAGGATGAGGCACATGATGGACGAGGAGAACTCCAGCAGCATGATTTCGCGCGTCACGTAGCCCACCGTCCAGCGGGGCATCCACGGGCTTTCGATGTTCAGCTTGATTTGTATGGTGATGACCGCGCCGATGAAGAATGAGATCAGCAGCACGATACCTATGGAGTCCACGCCCAGCTTGGCCATTTCCGTGCGGTATTGCCGGAAGAACATATACATGCGTTCGGGACGTGCGAATGTGCGTCCCATCAGCATGACATACCGGCCTACGGTTTTAAGAGCTTTGTTCATAATCTTTAATTTTGTCTGCAAATGTACGGCTTTTCAGCTTATTTTTGCTACATTTGCCCCGGTTTTGCCACGAATAGGACAGAGATTTAGAAAGATTTATTATGGAAGAAGACAACAGAATGACACTCCGCACGGAGGATTTGGTGAAAAAGTACGGAAAGCGCACGGTGGTGAGCCATGTGTCCATCGACGTCAAGCAGGGCGAGATTGTCGGTCTGTTGGGCCCCAATGGCGCGGGTAAGACCACCTCGTTCTACATGACCGTGGGCTTGATTACTCCCAATGAAGGACGCATTTTTCTCAACGACCTGGACATCACGAAGTATCCCGTCTACAAGCGCGCCCAGGCGGGCATCGGCTATTTGGCGCAAGAGGCGTCCGTCTTCCGCCAGATGAGCGTGGAGGACAACATTATGTCCGTCCTCGAGATGACCGGCAAACCCTTGGAGTACCGCAAGGAGAAGTTGGAGAGCCTGCTGACCGAGTTCCGCATCCAGAAGGTGCGTAAGAACAAGGGCAACCAGTTGTCCGGCGGTGAGCGGCGCCGCACCGAGATTGCCCGCTGCCTGGCCATCGACCCCAAGTTCATCATGCTGGACGAGCCGTTTGCCGGCGTTGACCCTATCGCCGTGGAGGACATCCAGCAGATTGTCTGGAAATTGAAATACAAGAACATCGGCATCCTCATCACCGACCACAACGTGCAAGAGACGCTGAGCATCACCGACCGCGCCTACCTGCTGTTCGAGGGGAAAATCCTCTTCCAAGGCACGCCGGAAGAACTGGCGGAGAACCAAGTGGTGCGCGAAAAGTACCTGAGTAACAGCTTCGTCCTGCGCCGTAAGGATTTCATGGTATAACCTGTTTCCGGAGGGGTGTTCGGGGTGTTTGGGCGGAGGTATCCCCGCCCGTGCTTAGCCGTATCCCCGCCCGTGCTTAGCCGTATCCCCGCCCGTGCTTCGGGGTATCCCCGCCCGTGCTCCGCGATACCGCTGTCCGCGCTCCGCAGAACATTGGCTCGAGCTTTGCAGAACTTTGGCTTGCGCTTTGCGGGACTTTGATGGTTTTTTCACAATTTCTTTTTTGAGAATTAAAAGATTAGCACTATTTTTGCACGCTCTAAAAATTGTACGGAATATAAATCAAATAAATAAAGAAAAGAAGTAATGAACGTTTCATTAGAAAACAAGGACAAGGTGAACGCATTGCTCACCGTCAGACTTGAGAAAGCAGATTATCAGGAGAAGGTAGACAAGGCTCTGAAAGACCTCCGCCGCAAGGTGCAGATGCCGGGTTTCCGCAAGGGCATGGTGCCTGCCAGCCTGGTGAAGAAAATGTATGGCAAGACCGTATTGCTGGAAGAAGTGAACAAGATGCTTTCCGAGGCAATCTACAATTATATCCACGAGAACAACGTGAACGTCCTGGGCGAACCGATGCCCAACGAAGAGTCGCAGAAGGAAATTGACTTCGACACGCAGGAGGACTTCGATTTCGTGTTCGACGTGGCTTTGGCTCCCGAATTTGATGCGGAAGTATCCAAGGACGACAAGATTGACTACTATGACATCGACGTGACTGACGAGATGGTGGACATGCAGGTGAAGATGTACACCCAGCGCAACGGCCACTATGACAAGGTGGATACCTACGCCGACAACGATATGCTGAAAGGCTTGCTGGCCGAACTGAACGAGGACGGCAGCACGAAGGAAGGCGGCATCCAGGTGGAAGGCGCCGTGATGATGCCCTCTTACATGAAGAATGACGAGCAGAAGGCCATCTTCGCCAATGCCAAGGTGAACGACGTGCTCGTGTTCAATCCCCATACCGCATGGGACGGCAATGCCGCTGAGCTGGCTTCCTTGCTGAAGATTGACAAGGAGACTGCTGCCGGGGTGAAGGCTAACTTCAGCTTCCAGGTGGAGGAAATCACCCGCTTCGTGCCGGGCGAACTGAACCAGGAAATCTTCGACCAGGTATTTGGCAAGGATGTGGTGACGACGGAGGAAGACTTCCGTGCCCGCGTCAAGGCTGCCATCGCCACCCAGTTCGGCTCCGACAGCGACTACAAGTTCATGCTCGACGTGCGCAAACACCTGATGGACAAGATTGGCAAGCTGGAGTTCCCCGACGCCCTGCTGAAGCGCTTCATGCGCCAGAGCAATCCGGACAAGGACGAGAAGTTCGTGGAAGACAACTACGACAAGAGCATCGAGGAGCTGACTTGGCACCTCATCAAGGAGAAACTGGTGAAGGCCAACGAAATCAAGGTGGAGCAGGCCGACATCACCACCATGGCCAAGGAAGCTACGCGCGCCCAGTTCGCTCAATACGGCATGTTGAACGTGCCCGAGGAACTGCTGGACAACTATGCCAAGGAGATGCTGAAGAAGAAAGAAAGCATCGACGGCCTGGTGAACCGCGCCATCGAGACGAAGCTGGCCGCTGCCTTGAAGGATCAGGTGACGCTGGAGCACAAGCCCATCTCGGCTGCCGACTTCAACAAGATGTTCGAGTAAAACCGTTTGCGCCTCCCCTCCGGACAGAGGGCAACCGGCAAAAGGATAATCGACGCAGACCTCGCAGGTGGATGCAGGCGTGGAGCAAAGCCACGTCTGCGTGCATCTGCGTCCTCTGCGTTATGTTACTAATATAATAAGGAGAAGAAATGAATACTTTGGACGATTTCAGAAAATACGCCACGCGCCATTTGGGCATGAGCAGCATGGTGCTGGACGATGTCATCAAGTCGCAGGGCGGATACCTCAATCCTTATATCTTGGAAGAACGCCAGCTCAATGTGACCCAGCTTGACGTGTTCTCCCGCCTGATGATGGATCGCATTATCTTCCTGGGCACGCAGATTGACGACTATACGGCCAATACGTTGCAGGCCCAGTTGCTCTATCTGGATTCGGTGGATCCGGGCAAGGACATTTCCATCTACATCAACTCGCCCGGCGGCTCGGTATATGCCGGATTGGGCATCTACGATACGATGCAGTTCATCAGCAGCGATGTGGCTACCATCTGCACGGGTATGGCCGCCAGTATGGCCGCCGTCCTTCTGGTGGCAGGCAAGGAGGGCAAGCGTTCGGCGCTGACCCACTCGCGCGTCATGATACACCAGCCGCTGGGAGGCGCGCAAGGACAGGCGTCGGACATTGAAATCACCGCCCGCGAAATCCAGAAAATCAAGAAGGAACTCTATACCATCATTGCCGACCACTCGCACACTCCCTTTGAGAAGGTGTGGGCCGACTCCGACCGCGACTATTGGATGACCGCGCAGGAAGCCAAGGAATATGGTATGGTGGATGAAGTGTTGATTAAGAAATAAGCATGGCAGATTCGACAAGAAGAAACAAGAACCGCTGCAGTTTCTGCGGACGGACGGAAGACGAGGTGAATTTCCTTATCACGGGCATGTACGGCTTCATCTGCGATGACTGTGCGCGGCAGGCCTACGACATCGTGCAGGAGACGCAGCGCAAGAGCAAGGGCGTTTCCAGCCTGAACTTGGACGAATTGCCCAAGCCGCAGGAGATAAAGGCTTTCCTCGACCAGTATGTCATCGGGCAGGACGATGCCAAACGCTACCTCTCCGTCTCCGTGTACAACCACTACAAGCGTTTGCTCCAGAAGGACAACGGCGATGATGTGGAGATTGAAAAGTCCAACATCATCATGGTGGGCAGCACCGGCACGGGAAAGACCTTGCTGGCGCGCACCATAGCCAAGCTGTTGCACGTGCCTTTCACCATCGTGGATGCCACGGTGCTGACCGAGGCCGGCTACGTGGGCGAGGACATCGAGAGCATCCTGACCCGCCTGCTGCAGGTGGCCGACTATAACGTTGCCGAAGCTGAACGGGGCATCGTTTTCATCGACGAGATTGACAAGATAGCCCGCAAGGGGGACAATCCTTCCATCACCCGCGACGTCAGCGGCGAGGGAGTACAGCAAGGCTTGCTGAAGCTGCTGGAAGGCTCCGTGGTGAACGTGCCGCCCCAGGGCGGGCGCAAGCATCCTGAGCAGAAGATGATTGCGGTGAACACCAAGAATATCCTGTTCATCTGCGGCGGCGCCTTCGACGGCATCGAGAAGAAGATTGCCCAGCGTCTGAACACCCATGTGGTGGGCTACAACGCCGTGCGCAATACCGCCAGCATCGACAAAAACAACTTGATGCAATACATTTCCCCGCAAGACTTGAAGTCTTTCGGATTGATACCCGAAATCATCGGCCGCCTGCCGGTGCTGACGTATCTCAATCCGCTGAATCGCACCGCCTTGCGCGCCATCCTGACCGAGCCGAAGAACTCCATCATCAGGCAGTATGTCAAGCTGTTCGAGATGGACAACGTCAAACTCAGTTTCGAGGATGAGGTCTACGAATATGTGGTGGACAAGGCCATCGAATATAAGTTGGGAGCCCGCGGCCTGCGCTCCATCGTGGAGGCTATCATGATGGATGCCATGTACGAAATTCCTTCCGAACACGCGGACAGCTTCGTTGTCACGCTGGATTATGCAAAAAAGCAGTTGGAGAAGGCAAATGTCGCTAGATTGCAAAACGCTTAAAATCAGCTTGTAACGAGCGAACGTCTCTTGTCCGACTTTTATCGCTGAAAAAATATTTGGGGATAATGTTGGGTATTTAAGAAGTTGTTTATAACTTTGTTAGGCTCTGATTGATCATAACACGTGAGCGCGTTTATTATTTAACCTATAAACAACCTAATGAATATGACAGGGAAGAACATTAATTTAGCAGACCAACTGAAGAAATACTTCGGGTTCGATACATTTAAGGGGAATCAACAGGCGATTATAGAGAATCTGTTGGCAGGTAATGACACGTTCGTGCTGATGCCTACCGGCGGAGGAAAGTCCTTGTGCTATCAGTTGCCATCGTTGTTGATGGAAGGGACGGCCATTGTCATTTCACCTTTGATTGCCTTGATGAAGAACCAGGTCGATGCGATGCGCAATTACAGCGAAGAAGACGGTGTGGCGCATTTCATTAATTCTTCCCTGAACAAAGGCGCCATTGAGCAGGTGAAGTCCGACATCCTGGCCGGAAAGACCAAGTTGCTCTACGTGGCTCCCGAATCGTTGACGAAGGATGAGTATGTGGAGTTCCTGCGGACGGTGAAGATTTCATTTTATGCGGTCGACGAAGCACATTGTATTTCGGAGTGGGGACACGATTTCCGTCCGGAATACCGCCGCATCCGCCCCATCATCAACGAGATAGGCAAAGCGCCGGTGATTGCATTGACCGCCACGGCCACGCCCAAGGTGCAGCATGATATCCAGAAGAACCTGGGTATGGTGGACGCCAAGGTGTTCAAGTCATCGTTCAATCGCCCGAACCTGTACTACGAAGTACGTGCCAAGACGGCCAACATTGACAAGGACATCATCAAGTTCATCAAGGCCAATCCGGAGAAATCGGGCATCATCTATTGCCTCAGCCGCAAGAAGGTGGAAGAACTGGCCGAGATTTTGCAGGCCAACGGCATCAACGCCCGTGCCTATCACGCCGGTATGGATTCGGCCACGCGCACCCAAAACCAGGACGACTTCCTGATGGAGCGCATAGACGTGATTGTGGCCACCATCGCATTTGGTATGGGCATCGACAAGCCGGACGTGCGCTATGTGATTCATTACGATATGCCCAAGAGCCTGGAAGGATATTATCAAGAGACAGGACGTGCCGGGCGCGACGGCGGGGAAGGGAAGTGCATCACTTTTTATTCCAACAAGGACTTGCAGAAACTGGAGAAGTTCATGCAGGGCAAGCCTGTGGCAGAACAGGAAATAGGAAAGCAGCTTCTGCAAGAAACCGCTGCTTATGCCGAGTCTTCCGTATGCCGCCGAAAGACATTGTTGCACTATTTTGGTGAAGAATATACGGAGGACAATTGTGGTAATTGTGACAATTGTTTAAATCCTAAGAAACAAGTGGAAGCTCAAGAGCTATTATGCACCGTCATCGAGGCTATCCTCGCGGTGAAAGAAAATTTCAAATCAGATTACATCATAGATATTATACAAGGACGGGAAACCACCGAGGTATTGGCTCATCGGCACGAAGACCTGGAAATCTTCGGCACCGGCATGGGCGAGGAAGACCGCACATGGAACTCTGTCATCCGCCAGGCTTTGATTGCCGGCTACTTGAGCAAGGACGTGGAAAATTACGGTCTGCTGAAGGTGACGGATGCCGGCCGGAAGTTCCTGAAGCATCCCAAATCCTTCAAGATTACCGAGGACATTGACTTCGAGGAGGTGGAGGAAGAGGCTCCGATGCGGGGCAGCGGAGCATGCGCCGTAGACCCGGCCTTGTTCTCCATGCTGAAGGACTTGCGCAAAAAGCTGTCCAAGCAATTGGAGGTGCCGCCCTACGTAATCTTCCAAGACCCGTCGCTTGAGGCGATGGCCACCATTTATCCGGTGACGCTGGAAGAACTTCAGAACATTCCCGGCGTGGGCGCGGGCAAGGCCAAGCGTTATGGTGAAGAATTCTGCAAGCTCATCAAGCGGCATTGCGAGGAGAACGAGATTGAGCGTCCCGAAGATCTGCGCGTCCGCACCGTGGCCAACAAGTCGAAACTGAAGGTATCCATCATCCAAGCCATCGACCGCAAGGTAGCGTTGGACGACATAGCCGTTTCCAAGGGCATTGAGTTTGATGAACTGCTGGATGAGATAGAGGCCATCGTCTATTCCGGCACCAAGCTGAATATCGACTACTTCCTGGACGAAATCATGGACGAGGATCACATGCTGGACATTTACGACTACTTCAAGGAGTCCACTACTGACGATATCGAGGAGGCACTCGAAGAGTTGGGCGAGGACTTTACGGAAGAAGAAGTCCGGCTGGTCCGCATCAAGTTCATTTCGGAGATGGCAAACTAAGCAAAGACGTGATAAGATAGGAATAAGAACCGCGCCGGTAGTGGGGAATCCCGCTGTTGGCGCGGTTCTTTTTGGTATAAAAGTCTTAGGTTAAGCATAAAATACGTGCGGTTTAATCAGTCATTAACCTTTTCTTTAATCCCTCTGCCGGAACTTTGTGAGCATCGCTTATATAAGAAACTAATCATTTTTAGTCTATATTATTTAGCGGTATCAGAGATAGTATGTTTAGACATCGGCTACAACGATATGAGAAAAAGGTGGCACTGATTCCTAGAATCATTGGCATTGATTGGGAGGAATCATTGGCATTGATTGGGGGGAATCATTGGCATTGATTCCTAGAAAAGGTGGCACTGATTCTATGGCAAGATGTTTACTACCCTCTGCTTCTTGATGGTATAAACTAATTTTAAATATCTACTTATGTTTAATTCAAATCTGTGAAATGTCATGAACACAAAGAAATTGTTAGGAGTATGCCTCTTGTTCCTGCTTGCGGCATGCAGGCAGCCGTTTGTCCCTTCTGCTGTGGATGCGGTCAATCCGTTGATGGGCACGGCATCGACCTTTGCCTTTTCCCATGGTAATACATATCCGGCCGTAGCTATACCTTGGGGTATGAACTTTTGGAGTCCGCAGACAGGCGAAAACGGTAGCGGATGGATGTATGCTTATGGTGACACACTGTTGCGTGGTTTCCGGCAGACACATCAGCCCAGCCCTTGGATTAACGATTACGGCACTTTTTCCATTATGCCTTTGTCCGGCGAGTTGAAACTGGATGACAAGGAACGTGGCGTGCGCTTTAGCCATGTTGAAGAGCAGGCTGCACCCCATGTCTATCAGGTCCGGTTGGAAGACGGGACAGTTGCGTCATTGGCGGCCACCGCACGCGGCGCCGTGATGGAAGTCGCCTGGCCGGCTGAGGTGAAATCGCCGTATATCGTGGTAGATGCTTACGGGCATGGCGGTTCTGTAAAAGTAGAGCGTGAAAGCGGGCTCATTCACGGGGTGTCACGCTATAATAACGGTGGAGTGCCCGATAATTTCGGAAACTATTTTTTGGTAAAGTTCGATAAGCCTATGGTGGAAACCGGCACGGACGAGGAGGGAAGAGCTTATGCTCGCTTTGACCTGCAGCCTGGCGAGAAGCTTACGGTCCGGATGGCTTCTTCGTTTATCAGCCCGGAACAAGCGCGGCTTAATTTTGACCGTGAGGTGAATGACCGTACTTTGGCAGAAGTGACCGAGTCCGCCCGGCAGGTCTGGGAGGAAATGTTGGGGCGTATTCGTGTGGAGGGAGGCACGGAAGAACAACGGCGTGTGTTCTATTCTTGCCTATACCGTACATTGCTGTTTCCCCGCAGTTTGACCGAATTTGGTCCGGTCAATGAACCGAAATACTACAGCCCTTACGACGGGCAGGTGCATAACGGTGAGATGTATACTGACAACGGCTTTTGGGATACCTTCCGTGCCGTGCATCCGCTTTTCACCTTGCTCTATCCTGAGGTGAGCGAGGGCGTCCAGCAGTCTTTGCTTCATGCTTATGCGGAGAGTGGTTTCCTGCCCGAGTGGGCCAGTCCGGGACATCGTGGTTGCATGATAGGCAACAACTCCCTTTCTATAGCGGCCGATGCCTGGCTGAAAGGCATTTGCGTTGTCGACTCTGCACAGTTGTTGGAAGCCATGTTGCACCAGACCCGGGCACGGCATGCCGAAATTTCTTCTGTGGGGCGTGATGGGCATGAGTGGTACGATTCGTTGGGTTATGTGCCCTATCCTGAGGTGCCGGAAGCCACGGCCAAGACGCTTGAATACGCTTATGCCGATTGGTGCTTGGCCCGCTTTGCCGAGTCCTTGGGGCGTATGGACATCGCTGAGGAGTATTACGCGAAAGCGCAGAACTACCGTAACGTATTCTATCCGGAGCAAGGCTTTGTCTGGGCTAAGGATGCCCAAGGGCGTTGGCGCAAAGATTTTGATGCAACAGAGTGGGGCGGACCTTTCACTGAAGGCAGTTCGTGGCATTGGACCTGGAGCGTCCTGCACGACCCTGAAGGCCTGGCCCGGCTGATGGGTGGCCACGACGTGATGGCAGCCCGGCTGGACTCGATGTTTGCCGCTCCTAATACGTATGACTATGGAACTTATGGTTTTGTCATCCACGAGATAGCCGAGATGGTGGCTCTCGACATGGGGCAATATGCCCATGGCAACCAGCCTGTGCAGCACGCCATTTACTTGTATGATTACGTCGCTCAGCCTTGGAAAGCCCAGCAGCGTGTGCGCGAGGTGATGGACCGCCTTTATCAGTCGGGGCCGGAAGGTTATTGCGGTGATGAGGACAACGGGCAGACTTCTGCCTGGTACGTTTTCAGCGCTCTCGGTTTCTATCCCGTTTGTCCGGGCACGGGTGAATATGTGTTGGGCAGTCCTCTCTTTGACAAGGCGACGCTTTCGTTGCCCGGTGGCCGGACTTTTGTCATCCATGCCGAAGGCAACTCGCCTTCCCGTCCTTACATCCGCCGCGCTACGCTGAATGGCCGGGAGTTCACTCGCAACTACCTGACGCACGATGAATTGCTGCAAGGCGGCGAATTGGTGCTCGAGATGGACAGCGTGCCCAATACCATGCGCGGTACACAAGCAGAGGATTTGCCCTACTCCTATAGTCATGGCAAGCCATGAATCTTATGGTTAACGAGAAAGGGTTTCATTAACCGTTTCTATTAATCGTCTTTTAACCCTTTTCTTAAGGAGGGTTACATACTTTTGCATTCGGATGGCGAGGGGAGCGCGCCCCCTTGCATTCAAGAATACATTAATACCAATAAAAAACATCGTATGAAAAAGCAAGAACATGTATGGAAAGGCCTTTGGACCGTAGGTCTGGCGGCTTTTATGACCGGCGCGATAGGGCAACCGGCCTTTGCAGGTCCTGTTGCCGGAATGCCGGGTGTGGAATTGTCCGAAGTTACACAACAATTATTGCCTGTCAAGGGGCGGGTGGTGGATGCCAATGGTGAAGGCATCCCCGGCGCCAGCATACGCAGGGTGGATGCGGCGCAAAAAAGCGGAGTGATTACCGACCTCGACGGCCGTTTCAGCCTGGAGGCAGCCCAAGGCGAAGTGCTGGAGATTTCCTTTATCGGTTACGCAACCCGTCAGGTGACTGTCGGCACGGATGGGAAACCGCTACACATCGTATTGCAGGAAGACAATGCCCTGTTGGACGAAGTGGTCGTGGTGGGTTATGGCACGCAGAAGAAGGTGAACGTCACCGGAGCCGTGGCCAGTGTCTCGTCCGATGTGCTGGAAAGCCGTCCGCTGACCAACTTGGCACAGGGCCTGCAAGGCGCTATTGCCAACCTGAACCTGACGGCGGGCAACGGTGCGCCGGGCAACGGATACAGCTTCAACGTGCGTGGCACGACGTCCATCAACAGTTCCTCGCCCCTCATCCTGGTGGATGGCGTGCAGATGGACCCCAACCTCATCAATCCCGCCGATGTGGAGAGCGTTTCCGTCCTGAAGGATGCCGCTTCCGCGTCCATCTATGGTACGCAGGCTGCCTATGGCGTGGTGCTGATTACCACGAAGAAAGGCAAGGCGCAGAAGCCCAAAGTGTCTTTCTCGGGCAACTGGGCTTGGAACAGTCCGACGAAGATTCCCGATTACATTGATTCGTGGTCATACGCCAACTTCCTGAACGAGACCAACCGCAATTCGGGCGGAGGCGATTATTTCGACCAGAATTATATGGACCACATCTATGCTTATTATACGGACCCGGAGCATAACTCGCCTGTGTTCATAGACCCTTCCGACCCGGACAAATACCAGTATTGCGGCAATACGGACTGGGTGGACGAAATCCGCAAGACATCCACCTTCATGCAGCAGTACACCCTCTCCATCAACGGAGGCACGGACAAGAGCACCTACTATGGGTCTGTGGGCTTCATGAGCCAAGGAGGTATCCTGAAATACTACGATGATGAATACCGCCGTGTGAATGCTGCCTTGAATGTCAACACGTCCATCACCGACTGGCTGCAGGTTGGTATGCGCATGAACTACAACAATACTTACCGCGACGCGCCTTACGGCACGAACAGCAACGACATGAATTCGTCCTTCTATGGGGCAGACTCGCGTCCCTTGATGCCCGTACGCCATCCGGACGGCTACTTCTCCGGCCAGGGCAGTTTCACCAACTATGCCTGCATACAGGCTCTGTCCGGTAGCCGCAAGCACAAGGCCAACGACCTGTGGCTGGGCGGAAACTTGCAGATTACGCCGCTGAAGGGTTGGAACATCAAGCTGGACTATACCTTCAACCTCTACACGCTGCACAAGAAATACCATGGCAAGGAAATCATCGAGCACTATGCCAATCCGGACGTGACCACCATCTTCCCACATACCACGCCGAGCCGTGTGGAATATTCTTCGGACGATGATTACTACCAGGTAGTGAACCTTTACACCGATTATGAACGCAATTTCGGCAAGCATGGCTTCAAGTTCCTGGCGGGCTGGACTTACGAGCGCAAGGATTACCGTTGGTTCGATGCACAGCGTTACGGCCTTATCAGCCAGGATGTTCCCTCGCTGAACATGGCCAACGGCGAGAAATTTACCGACAGCAACGAACATGCCTGGGCCACGATGGGTTACTTCGCGCGCATCAACTACAATTATGATGACCGCTACCTGCTGGAGCTGAACGGCCGCTATGACGGTTCGTCCAAGTTCCCCAAGGATGACCGTTTCGCGTTCTTCCCCTCGTTCTCTGCTGCATGGCGCCTTTCCAACGAACGGTTCTTCGAACCCGCTAAGCGTTGGGTGGACGAGTTGAAGGTGCGCGTCTCCTACGGTACGTTGGGCAATCAGAACGTGGGCGGGGACTATCCCTATATCTCCACGATGGGCACCAATATGGAGATGGGTTACCTGTTGGGCGGTTCCAAACTGGCCAGCGTGAGCCCCGGTGGGTTGGTCAGCGCCCTTTTGACTTGGGAAACGGTGAAGCAGGTGGATGTCGGCCTTGACTGGGCTGCCTTCCGGAACCGCTTCTACGGCACGTTCGACTGGTATCAGCGCCGCACGGACGACATGATTACGGCGGGCACCCCGTTGCCTGCTGTCCTGGGCACGGGCACTCCCAACGCCAACACGGCCGACCTCAAGACCAATGGCTGGGAATTGACCGTCGGCTGGCGCGACCGCATGGAAAATGGCTTTTCGTATGATGTCAGCCTGATTCTGTCGGACTACAAGGCTACCATTACCCGCTTCAACAACCCGGAAGGGCTGATTAGCGACGATACATATTATGTGGGCCAGCACATCGGCGACATCTGGGGATTTGTCACGGAAGGCCTGTTCCAAAGCGAGGAGGAAGTGGCTGCCCATGCAGACCAGTCCGAGATTTATGGTGGAGGCTGGTATCCGGGCGATGTGAAGTACAAGGACCTGGACGGTGACGGCAAAATCTCGTTCGGGCAGAACACCCTGTCCGATCCCGGCGACCGCACAGTGATAGGAAACAGCGAGCCGCGCTATGCTTATGGCATTCGTGCCGACCTTTCTTATAAAGGATTTGACCTGAACATCTTCCTGCAAGGTGTGGGCAAGCGCGATGTCGTGCTGGGAGGCAACCAGTTCTGGGGCTTCGGCAATGAGTGGCACGTTCCCTTCCCGCACGCTTTGGATTCCTGGCGCGAGGACAACCGCGACGCTTATTTCCCCCGTTCCACGTTTGATAATGTCACCGGCAACCGCCAGACGCAGACGCGCTACCTGCAGGACGCCTCTTACCTGCGCCTGAAGAACCTGACGTTGGGCTACACGCTTCCCAAGTCGCTGCTGGCACAGTGGGGCATCGAGAACCTGCGTGTCTATGTCACCGGACAGAACCTGCTGACATTCGACCATCTGTTTGACATTTACGACCCCGAATCCTTGGGCATGGACGTCTATCCCATCCAGAAGTCCATTTCCTTCGGATTGAACATCACCTTGTAAAAACACCTTAAATACTCCGTTAGATTATGAAACGATTGAATCATTTGCATATATTGGCGGTCGCCGCCTTGTGCGCTTCGCCGCTGTTTGTGTCGTGTTCGGACATGCTGGATTTGTATCCTGAATCATCCGTGTCCGACGAGAATTTCTGGAAGAACGAGCAAGACCTGGAGCTGTTTGCCAATGGCTTCTACGGCATCTTGCCGGGTGCGCAGGGACCGGGTGCTGACGACCAGTCCGACTGCTACGTCAACGAGAAGCCCAACACCTGGCTTTTCAACCTCGAAGTTGTGCCGACCAGCGGCGGGGGATGGAGCAGCGGCGACTGGGGCAATATCCGTTCGGCCAATTACTTCATGACCCGCTACAGCCGGGTGCAAGGCGATGAGAACAACATCAACCGCCAGGTGGCCGTTGTCCGTTTCTTCCGTGCTTGGGAATACTTCTACAAAGTGCGCCGTTTCGGCGACGTGCCTTGGTATGAGACTGACCTCAACACCAATTCCGAGGAGCTCTATAAGGGCCGCGATGACCGCAAGGTGGTCTACGGGCATATCCTGGAAGACCTTGACTTTGCCATCGAGCACCTGCCGGACGCTTCCGGCGTGGAGGCGGGCGCCCTGCACCGCCAGGCTGCCTTGGCGTTCAAGTCGCGCGTCTGCCTGTACGAAGCCTCTTACCGCAAATACCACGGCCTGGGCGACGCCGACGAGGTGTTCCGCGAAGCGGCCGATGCCGCCAACACCTTGATTACGGAAGGGCGTTATTCGGTATGGAGCACGGGCGATACGGAGCGCGACTACTACAACCTGTTCATCCAGGAGGATTTGTCGGGTAACAGCGAGTGCATCATGCCCCGCGTGTACGAGGCGGAACTGCTGATGCAGAACAACACGCGCCAGATGGAGGAATCCTATACGGGCATGAGCCGCGCCATGTTCGAGCAATACCTCTGTGCCGACGGTCTGCCTACGGCTGTCAGCCCGGACTACGGCAGCGAGGCGCCCATGTTGTCCGACGAACTGATGAGGCGTGACCCCCGCCTGCGGCAAAGCATTGACAATCCGACCCTGCCTTATAAACTCAGTGGTGACGGCACGCCCACGTATAATGCGGTGCCCTCCCTGGATACCAAGTATTGCACGACGGGTTATCACGTGATGAAGTGGCATTCGCCCGACCCCGAGCAGTGGAACATCGGACTCTCCACGCTGGATGTCTTCATCTTCCGTTATGCCGAGGTGTTGCTGAACTATGCGGAGGCCAAGGCCGAACTGGGCGAGTGCGACCAAGAGGTGCTGAACCTCACCGTCAATGCCTTGCGCAACCGTGTGGGGATGCCCCCTCTTTCCGTTGAAGTCGGCTATACCGACCCCAATTGGCCGGATTATGGATACGATCTTTCCCCGTTGCTCTATGAAATCCGCCGCGAGCGGGCCGTCGAGTTGCTGGGCGAGGGCTTCCGGTGGGACGACATCGTGCGTTGGGCCGCAGGCCGGCTGATAGAAAATCCCAAGTCGATGTTGGGCATGTGGGTGTCCGACGAGATGCGGGCCGCTTATGGCGATTCCTTCGGGCGGACGGTCAATGCGGACGGATTCCTGGTGGTCTATCCGGATAACGAGACGCGCACATGGGACGACAAGCTCTACCTGCATCCCATTCCCATCGACCAGACGACGTTGAATCCGAATTTATTACCAAACAATCCGGGCTGGGAATAACCTTGGAAGCAAGGACTGTATCCACGCCTTTGGGCGGGGGTATCTCCGGACACGGGCGGCGGTATCTGCGCCCGTGGGCGGCGGTATCCCCGCTTGCGGGCGCGGGTATAGCCGTCCGCGGGCGGCATTTTTACTGTTTCGGTTTGGCAGAACCGGCTTTTTTTGATAACTTGCCACCGTTTTCTCCGCTTCGTGGTTGTAAGCGGATAATTTGTTAGCCATGAGGTGTTTACTATTCATATTCTTTTTCGTGTTTTCCTGCCTGGTAGGTAACGGTTATGCGCAGGGGCTGCGGTTCTATGGCAATGAGAGCCGGATAGCTGAAAGGTCTTCTTTCTGTGTCTTCGACGAGCGCCATGCCTTGCCGGCTGCCCGCTATTTGTCAATCTCTTTCGAATATAAAGCCCAGAACTACGAGAGCCCCGGCTATATTTTTTATCTGAAAGATAAGGAGACAGATTGGGCTTATAACCTGACTTACGTCTATGACGCGGAGAAGAATACGGGCAGTTTTATGTTGGCCCAGGACGGGAAACAGATTTTTCACACGT
This sequence comes from Candidatus Bacteroides pullicola, assembly GCA_019115825.1. Lineage (GTDB taxonomy): Bacteria > Bacteroidota > Bacteroidia > Bacteroidales > Bacteroidaceae > Bacteroides > Bacteroides pullicola. The sequence goes on along the minus strand of DXCV01000048.1, from coordinate 114,194 downwards.
TCACGGTGCCTGTCCGCGAGGTGCATCGGCGGTGGATAGACGTGTCGTTGCGTCTGGACTTTGAGGCGGGCGAGGCTTTTGTGCGCATAGACAATGATTCGGCCTCCATCCGTGACATCGGGACGAAAGGCGCCGGCATCCCGTTTGTGCCCGTCCTCTACTTTGGAATGTATCAGCATATCCTGGAGACGGCTTCGTTCTGCCTGCGCAATCTGGAGGTGGAATGCAATGGCGAGGTGCGGCGTTTCCCCTTGGATGAAAGCACAGGCTGCGGGGTGCATGACAGCGAGGGGGTTGTCCGGGGATATGTGCAAAATCCGGTTTGGCTGGTCAATGATGCCTATCATTGGAAGCCTTTGTATCGCTATTATTCCCTCTCGCCGGCCGGTTTCGCTTTTTCCGTCGGTCGCCAGATGGCCTATGTGTACAACCGCGACTCGCTGGTTGCTTACGACCTCTATCGGAATGTGGCGCAAGGCAGGCCCTATGACAGTCCGGCTTTGCCTGTCCGTTTGGGTATGTGCTTTTATGGCGAGCGGGACAGTTGCATTTATGCATACGAGCTGAACGGGCCGGACACGTATGTGGCCCGCATAGAACCGTCCTCGTGCCGTTGGGAGATGTTGGACAAAGGCCATGCCGATTTGCAGCTGCATCATCACGGGGCCTTGTTCGACCAGCAGTCCAGGCGTATCCTGTTCTTTGGCGGATATGGCAACCGCAGCTATTACAACTCGTTCATCAGTTATGACCTGGCCGCCAACCGTTGGGATACGGTGCATTTCGACGGTCCTGCCGTCGCGCCCCGTTTCTTTGCCGGCATGGCTTTGGCATCCGATGGCAAGCAGGCCTATCTGTATGGCGGCAAAGGCAATGAGGCGGGCGACCAAAATGTGGGCATCCGTTATTATTACGACCTGTACCGCCTGGACTTGGAGCGGCACCGCATTGAGAAACTTTGGGAACATCCCACCCCGGCCGAGAACAGGGTGCCTGTCCGCGACATGATCCCTTCGCCCGACGGGAAGTGGCTTTATCTCTTGGCCTATCCGGAATATAAGCCACAGACGCATCTCCGGCTTTACCGCTATTCCGTGGCCGACGGGCATTGCGAAGTCTTGGGCGACAGCATTCCCATGACATCCGAAGAGATAGCCACCAACGCCAATCTGTATTATAGCGCACGTTTGCGCGAGTTTTATTGCGTCATCCAGGAATTTGGGAAATACGGCGATAACGAGACGCGCATTTATGCCCTTTCCGATCCGCCTGTCGGCGAGGAGGCAGTCCACCGGTATGACCGGCAGGCTTCCCTGCCTTGGTGGATATGGATGCTTGTCGCGTTGGCTGCCGGTGGGGGAGTCGTATGGATATTGGGTATGCGCATCCGTCGGCATCAAAAGCCGGTCGTGGATGAGGCCGAACCGCAGCAGTCTGCCGATGAGGTCACAAGGGACGAAGTACCTTCTGCTCCTCTTCTCTGGGAAGCCGGTGCGGATGAAGAGCAATCCGCACCGCAGCAGGCACACAATCGGTTGTGTCTGTTCGGCCCGTTTTATGCAGTGGACAGAAACGGATTGGACATAAGCCATTTGTTCAGTCCCAAGATACGCCATCTTTTCCTGTATATTCTGGTGAACAGCGTCTTGAAGGACGGGGTATTGTCTTCCGATCTGAATGTGCTGTTTTGGCCGGACAAGCCCGAGGAAAAGATAAAGAATCTGAAGAACGTGAACATAAACCATCTGCGCAAGGCTTTGCAGGACATGGATGGGATTGTCCTGACGCATAATTCGGGATATTATCGGCTGGAGTTGTCTGAAGAATGCAACTGCGATTTCTGGCGTCTGTCCGTGCTGACGGATCGCTTGACACAAGTGCCGGAATCCGAGGAAGAACGGGAGGAAATGATTCGTCTGTTGTCGCGCGGCAAATTCCTGGATACGGTACGGACGGAATTGTTCGATTATGTCAAACAACAGGTGGAGACATTCGTCATCTCTTTCCTGGAACGTCAGATAGAGGTTGGTGGCGTCGCCCGGCTGCGTGTATGCAGAATCCTGCAGAAGTGGGATCCTTTGTCCGAAACAGCCTTGACGCATACGGTTGCCATATACCGGCAACAGGGGCAACGCGATAAGGCTTTGCAGGCGTATGTCTTGTTTGCCAAGGAATACCAGCAGATGATGGGTGAACCCTATCCTCTTCGTTTTGAAGATGTTGGTACGGTTAATTGAAAATTCATGGCCCGTTAATCCTTTATTAATCCCTTTCCTAAGCCTGCCAGTTTACTTTTGCCGACGTAACTCATTTATTTTTTAGCTTATTGAAGACCATGAAGATGAAAAAATTCTTCCTCGCCGCAGGGATAAGTGCGGCAGCCACAGTCGGCGTGATGGCACAGAAAGCTCCCGAACCATGCGGACTTGTGCCCAGTGAAAGACAATTGGAGTGGTATGACCGCGAAATGATTGCTTTCTTTCATTTCGGGCTTAACACCTTCGAGGAATTTGTGAACGAGGGAGACGGCAAGGCTCCGGCCGCCCTGTTTAACCCCACGGCTCTGGATTGCACCCAATGGATGCAAGTGCTGAAATCGGCGGGCATCCCTGCCGGTATCCTCACGGCCAAACATGCCGACGGCTTTTGCCTCTGGCCCAGCCGCTATACGGATTATTGCGTCAAGAATGCCACTTGGAAAAACGGGCAGGGCGATGTGGTGCGCGAATTTGTGGATGCATGTGAGGAATATGGCATCAAGGCAGGTATTTACTTGGGTCCGCACGACCGCCATGAGCATCTCCATCCGGACTACAGCACAGAACGCTACAAGCATTATTATGCCGCCCAGTTGACCGAACTGATGAGCCAGTACGGGAAGATTTGGGAAACCTGGTGGGATGGTGCCGGGGCGGATGAGCTGACCACTCCGCTCTACACCCATTGGCATGAAATCGTGCGTCGCCTGCAGCCGGATTGCGTCATCTTCGGTACCAAGAACTCCTATCCGTTTGCCGACGTGCGCTGGATGGGCAATGAACGGGGAGAGGCTGGCGACCCCTGCTGGGCCACCACAGACTCTGTGGCTATCCGCGATGAGGCCGCTTATTACCAGGCTTTGAACGAAGGTGTCTGGGACGGCGACGCATACGTGCCTGCCGAGACCGACGTTTCCATCCGTCCCAGTTGGTTCTACCATGCCGAGGAGGATGTCCGTGTCAAGTCGGTCAAGGAATTGTGGGACATTTATTGCACGTCGGTAGGCCATAACAGCGTCTTGTTGCTCAATCTGCCTCCGGACCGTCGGGGACTCATTCATCCCACGGACTCCTTGCATGTGGCTTTGCTGGCGCAGGGCCTGAAGGAAACATTCGGCCACAATCTGTTGGCAGGCAGCCGTGTGACGGCCACCAACGAGCGAGGGGGAAAGTTTGCGGCCAAGTATTTGGTGGATAATGACAAGTCCACTTATTATGCGGGGCGCGACGGCAATGTGAAGAGCGATATTGTTTTCCGTATGTCCAAGGCCGCTACTTTCGACTGCCTGATGGCGGAAGAGGTGATAGAACTGGGGCATCGCACTTCCCGTTGGAGTGTGGAATATTCGGACGACGGCCGTCAGTGGAATCCCATAACGGAGGCTACCGGCAAGCAGTGCATCGGTCACAAGTGGATAGTCCGTTTCGCTCCTGTCACGGCGCGTTATGTACGCCTTCGCATTGAGGACGGGCGGGCTTGTCCGGCTCTCCATTCTTTCGGAGTGTATCGGCAGTCTGAACTATTCAGATAACAGACAACTTAACACGAACCTACTTAATATACTTTTATGATGGGATACGTAAGATATGTATGGGGGATGCTCTTGCTGTGCTTGGCCTCAGTTGCCGGTGCACAGGATATTGCCCCCGGACGCAACTATGAGTTGCGGACACTTGGCGGCTTGGTATTGGATAACCAAGAGAGTATGGATTCGGGTTCCAGGCTTTTTGTCGCTAAGGCTGTGCCGGGCAGGGAGGCTCAGGTCTGGCAGTTTCAGCCAGTCGAGGGGCAAGAAGATGTCTATTTGCTGGTCAGTCCTCTTTCTTTTCATGCCATAGACAATGGCGGAAATGGCCGGGCCGGTGACAATGTCATCCAGTGGAGCAGTGACCGGAACAATCCTAACCAGTATTGGCAAGCCCAGAGGCAGTCGGACGGGACCTATGTGTTCACCAGCGTGGCTAGTGGCTTTTGCCTAAGCTATGGGGAAAAGGGTATTCCCGGTGAGCCTGTCGTGCAGCAGGCATTGGATGCGGCTTCCTACAGCCGGCAATGGCGTCTAGTGCCCAGCAATGTGCAGGTTAAGTTGGATCCCCTAAAGACTCATAGCGATGAAGATTGGGAGAATCCCGCAGTCTTTGCCATCAACAAGGAGGAAGGCCATGCCTCTTGCATCCCATACGCCAATGTGGCCGAGATGCAGGCGGATTCCGCTTATCGCCGCCCGTGGGAACGTACGTCTTCCAGCCGTTTCCTGTTGTTGAATGGCGACTGGAAGTTCCGTTGGAGCAAGCAGCCGGAAGATCGTCCGAAGGATTTTTACCGTCCGGCATACGATGTGTCGGCTTGGGATGAATTGCCGGTGCCTTCCAACTGGGAGATGCACGGGTATGGCACGCCTATCTATACCAACATTACTTACCCCTTCCGCAACAATCCGCCTTTCATTCAGGGGCAGCGCGGTTATACGGTGTTGAAGGAACCCAATGCTGTGGGTTCGTATCGCCGCGATTTCGTTTTGCCGGAAGACTGGGAAGACAAGGAAGTCTTTCTGCATTTTGACGGGACGTATAGCGCGATGTATGTTTGGGTCAACGGGTATAAGGTGGGGTATAGCGAAGGCGCCAATAATGATGCCCGTTTCAACATCACCCGGTATGTCCGCCCCGGGAATAATGTGGTGGCCGTGGAGGTCTACAGATGGTCCGATGGCAGTTATTTGGAGGATCAGGATATGTTCCGTCTTAGTGGTATTCACCGTGATGTCTATCTGGTGGCCACTCCTAAGGTGCAGTTGCGCGATGTGACGCTGACGGCAGATATCAGTCCCCGTTATGACCGTGCCATCCTGAAGGTGAAAGGACAAATCCGTAATCATACGGGTCGGCTTGCGACCGGGGCGACGTTGCGCGTCAGCCTGTTGGATGCTGATGGCAAATGCTTGCGCCGTTTCACAGCTCCTGCGGAAGCGATTGCTGCGGGCCGGGAAGTGTCGGTTTTGGCAAGCGGTTCGATACGCGACCCGCACCTGTGGAGCGCGGAGACCCCTTACCTGTACACGGTGGAACTGGAACTGCTGGATGCGGAAGGCCATGTAACTGAAGCCACTTTCCAGCAGTATGGCTTCCGCACGATATCCATCCAGGGCAATAAGGTGTATATCAATGGTAAGCTGACCCTGTTCAAAGGCGCCAACCGCCATGATATCCATCCGCGGTATGGCAAGGCTGTCCCCGTGGAGACAATGTTGCAGGATGTGTTGCTTTATAAGCGTCATAACTTGAATACCATCCGCACCAGCCATTACCCGAACGATCCGAAGATGTACGCCCTTTTTGACCATTATGGCCTGTATGTGATGGACGAGGCTGATGTGGAGTGCCACGGCAATATGTCGCTGACAGACAATCCTGCGTGGAAAGATGCATTTGTGGACCGTGCCGTTCGTATGGTGCAGCGGGATAAGAATCACCCGAGTGTTATCTTCTGGTCGTTGGGCAACGAATCAGGAGGCGGACAGAACATGGTGGCCGAGTACGACGCCGTGCGTGCCTTGGACGATCGTCCTATCCATTATGAAGGAATGAACGACCAGGCCGATATGGACAGCCGCATGTATCCTTCCATCGAAGCCATGATAGAGCAGGACCGCCAGCCGCGTGACAAACCCTTCTTCCTCTGCGAATATGCGCACGCCATGGGGAATGCCGTGGGCAACTTGGAGGAGTATTGGGACTACATCGAATACAAGTCCCGGCGTATGATAGGCGGTTGTATCTGGGACTGGGTGGACCAAGGTCTGAATAAGCCCGGGCGTCCGGATAATGAGTATTACTTCGGTGGCAGTTTCGGTGATACGCCGAACGACAACGACTTCTGTAACAACGGCCTTGTGACGCCGGACCGCCGTGTCACGCCCAAACTGCTGGAGGTGAAGAAGGTCTATCAGTATATCTCGTTCAAGATGAACAATCTCAACGAGGTGGAATTGCATAACCGTTACACGCATCTCAACCTGACGCATTTCAACCTGCATTACAAGCTGGAGCGTGACGGGAAAGTCATCAAGGAAGAAATATTCGGACTGCCAGACTGTCCGCCGGGTGAGCGGCGCACTATCCATACCCCGATGGAACGTCTGCTGAAGGATACGGCCGATTATTATGTCACGTATGAAGTCAGTCTGAAAGGCAGTTGTAATTGGGCTCCGGCCGGGCATATCGTGGCCAGTGAGCAGTTTGCCTTGGCTTGCCGCCCGGATACGTTGCCCGCCGTGTCGTCTGATAGCCCGGACAATCACCCTTTGAAATGCTATGTGGAAGAACGCCGCTATCTTCGCATTGAGAATGAGCGGGTAGCTGTGGCCTTCGATATGCACAACGGGCAGCTTGTCGCTTTGCGTTACGATGGCAGGGAGATGCTCCATTGCCAGCAAGGCTTTGTGTTTAATGGGTACCGCAGCATCAACAATGACCCGCGTGACCATTTGGATACGTCCACCCGTTTGACAGACTTTGAGTACAAGCAGGCCTCTGATGGGAAGTCTGTCCGGGTCAGCGTCAGCCTGGTGGCAGGTTCCGACAGGAATGGCAGTGTCCCCCATACGCTGACTTATGTTGTACAGGGCAATGGCATCATCGACGTGGAAGCCTCTTTCCATACGTCCGCAGACTTCGATATGCCCCGTCTCGCTTTGCAGACCAGTCTGAGTCCGACGCTGGAGCAAGTGGAATACTTTGGACGTGGTCCTATCGAAAATTATGCTGACCGCAAGAATGCAGCCTACGTCGGACTGTATCGCACCACGGTTAGCGATATGCGTGAATATTATACCCGAGCCCAGACGATGGGCGGGCGAAGCGATGTGCGTATGCTTGCGTTGAGCGACGGAAAAGGGCACGGTCTGCGTATTACGGCGCACGGCACTTTGTCCTTCTCTGCCTTGCATTATGACGACCGCGACTTGTGGCGCGTGAAGTATGGGCACGATTTGGACCATATCCGCCGTTCGGAGGTGGTTCTTAACCTGGATTGTATCCAACGCGGTTTGGGCAATGCCAGTTGCGGGCCGGGACCGCGTCCGCACTATGAAATCCAGAAAGATGCCGACTATCGGTTCGCCTTTAGGATAGAAGGCTTGGATTGACGGACAGAAACATGGTTAAAAAGCTGTTTTAGGATAATGTGATTTTAGCGCGGATTTCGTAGGCTTTGATACGGAGTCCGCGCTTGTTTTCCGTTAAAAGAAAATAAAACTTTGCCTACTTGGCCCACTCTGACAGGGTACCCCTATACCGCAAAGCAAGAAAACCCGTATCTTTGCACGCAATAAATTCCTAAAGTACATATCTATGTCATTTATTGCAGATAAAGTTGTAATGGACGGGCTCACGTACGATGACGTATTGCTGATTCCCGCTTATTCCGAAGTACTCCCCAAGATGGTCGACCTCACGACCAAGTTCTCACGCAACATCGAGTTGAAGATTCCTTTTGTGACGGCTGCCATGGATACGGTGACCGAAGCCAAGATGGCCATTGCCATTGCTCGCGAAGGTGGCATCGGTGTCATCCATAAGAATATGTCCATCGAGGAACAGGCCCGTCAGGTGGCCATCGTGAAGCGTGCCGAGAACGGTATGATCTACGACCCTGTTACCATCAAGCGCGGTTCTACCGTGTCCGATGCTTTGGCGTTGATGGCCGAGTATAAAATCGGCGGTATCCCCGTGGTAGATGACGAGGGCTGTCTGGTGGGTATCGTTACCAACCGCGACCTGCGTTTCGAGCGCGACTTGAACAAGCGTATCGACGAAGTGATGACCAAGGAAAACATCGTCACCACCGACCAGGCTACCGACCTGGAGGCTGCCGCACAGATTCTGCAAGAACATAAAATTGAAAAGTTGCCCGTGGTGGACAAGGATAATCACCTGGTGGGTTTGATTACCTATAAGGACATCACGAAGGCCAAGGACAAACCGATGGCCTGCAAGGACAGCAAAGGCCGTCTGCGTGTGGCTGCCGGAGTGGGAGTTACCAACGACACGCTGGAGCGCATGAGAGCTTTGGTTGAGGCCGGCGCCGATGCCATTGTGATTGACACGGCTCACGGACATTCCAAATATGTCATCGAGAAACTGAAGGAAGCCAAACAGGCTTTCCCCCAGGTGGATATTGTTGTAGGTAACATCGCCACGGGCGAAGCGGCCAAGATGCTGGTCGAGGCCGGTGCGGATGCCGTCAAGGTGGGCATTGGCCCGGGTTCCATCTGCACGACGCGTGTCATTGCCGGTGTGGGCGTGCCGCAGTTGTCGGCTGTTTACGATGTGGCCAAGGCATTGGAAGGCACGGGAGTTCCCTTGATTGCCGACGGCGGCTTGCGCTATTCGGGCGACGTGGTGAAGGCATTGGCTGCCGGAGGCTACAGCGTGATGATTGGTTCGCTGGTGGCCGGTACGGAAGAATCGCCGGGCGACACCATCATTTTCAACGGCCGTAAGTTCAAGTCCTACCGTGGTATGGGCTCTCTGGAGGCCATGGAGAATGGTTCGAAGGACCGCTACTTCCAGAGCAGCACGACGGATGTGAAGAAACTGGTGCCCGAAGGCATCGCTGCCCGTGTGCCCTATAAAGGCACGCTCTACGAGGTCATCTATCAGTTGGTAGGCGGCTTGCGTTCGGGTATGGGCTACTGCGGCGCGGGCAGCATCGAGCAGTTGCACAACGCCAAGTTCACCCGCATCACCAATGCCGGTGTGCGCGAAAGCCATCCGCACGATGTGGCCATCACGAGCGAGGCGCCCAACTACAGCCGTCCGGAATAAGGCGAAGCGTGTTCCTTAAAATATAGGATTGGCGGGCAAGACGGACAACCGTTTTGCCCGCTTTTTTTGTCCGCTTCCGCCCAGTTGCGGGATGTAGCCGCTGCCCGTGCTTACCCGTACCTCCGCCCGTGCTTACCTGCTCGTGCGCCCGTGCTTACCCGCTCCTCCGCCTATGTGCTCAGAAATAGGGGGTTACAGATTGCATATTTTCCCCTTCCGGCATTGGCATATCGCGGAATTATGTGTTACTTTGCATACGAAATGAAATTGAACGTATTGACCCGATATGCAGAAGATTCTTGTATCTCTTTTGGCCCTCCTGGCGTGCCTCCCGTCACTGCGTGCGATGGCTGGCAGTGACGTTGACCCCGTGCTGATGCGCGTGGGCGGTTGCGACGTGACCCGCTCGGAGTTTGAATATTACTACAACCGTGCTGTCCGTCTGGCAAGCGGAGAACTTACGCCGAAGACGTATGCCCGTTTGTTCACCGACTTCAAGTTGAAGGTGCAGGCTGCCGAGGCTGCGGGTTTGGATACCCTCTTGGCTTTTCGCGGCGAGATGGCTGCCTACCGTGCCCGGTTGTCTGTCGCGTGGCTGACGGACTCGGCCGTGTTGGACCGCGCCTTGCGCCGCCGCTACGCGCGTGTGGTGGCGGCCGGTCCGGCTGTCCGTGTGGAACAGGTGTGGAGGCGCTTGCCGCAGAATGTCACAGGCACTGCGCTACGGGCAGCCATCGTGCAGATGGATTCCATTTATGAAGCCTTGTGCCAGGTCGGCCCCGAGGCTTTTGGGGACTTTGTGGAACGCTTTTCGGACGATGATTCCGTCCGTTGGGTGCGCCGCCTGGAGGAGACGGCAGAGTTTGCGGACACGGTGTTTGCCTTGAAGCCCGGCACTTGGACACGTCCTTTCTTCACTCCCCGGGGCTTGCACATCGTCCGCGTGCTGGAACGGGCGGAGGTTCCGCCGTTCGAGGCTGTACGCGATTCGTTGTTGCAGGCCTGTCCTCGTTGTGTGGCCGAGGCGGCGCGTGCCTGGGCAGAGCGTCGGAAGGAGGCTTACGGCTTTGTCGCTTCACGCCGTCTGACCGACCGGCAGGTGCAGCAGATACTGGCTGCCGAATATACCCGTCTGGAAAGAGAGGATCCGGTTTATCGTCTGGCCTTGCAGTCCTATCGCGAAGATGCCTTGGCCCGTGCGGTTGACCGACGGGAGGCTGAGCGGGTGGCCGATGCCGACGAGGAAACCCTGCAAGCCTATTTTGACCGGCATAGGGCTGATTACCATTGGGACACGCCGCGCTTCCGGGGCATCGTGCTGCACTGTACGGGCAAGCGTGTAGCCAAGCGGGCACGCAAGATGCTGAAACACTTGCCCGAGGCAGAATGGAGCAATGCCGTCCGCTTGATGTTCAACAAGGACGAGGTGCAGATCCGGGTCGAGCAAGGCACTTTTGCTCCCGGTGATAATGCCTCCGTGGACGAACGGGTCTTCAAACGAGGCGAAGCGCCCGAGGTCAACGGTTTCCCGCACACGGTGTTAGTGGGCAAGAAACTGAAGGGACCTTCCGATTATCGTGAGGTGCGTCCCGCTCTCTTGGCCGACTATTGTGCCGCCAGCGAGAGCCAATGGCTGGCTGCGTTGCGGGCCGGTGGTAAGGTTGAAATTAACCAAGAGGTTTTAAAAACCGTTAATAATCACTGATGCAACCGATTAAAGCCGTATCTTCGCTGCTTGTAAATAAAATAATGTGCCGAATGCGAATGACCTTTTGCGGATTGGGGCTGATTGGGCTTTGCCTGTCGTGCAGCCCTGCGTATGACCACAAGGGCAAGACGCCGCTGGTGGAGGTGGACGGCCGTTTTCTCTACCGCGAGGACTTGCAGGCGGTGATGCCTGTCGGCTTGTCGGCTGATGACAGCTTGTTGTTTGCCGATGACTACGTGCGCAACTGGGCGGAGGAGGTGCTGCTCTATGACAAGGCCGAGGAAAACATCCCGGACAATGCCGAGGTGGAGCGTTTGGTGGCCAACTACCGCAAGTCGCTCATCCTGCACCTCTATCAGCAGGCGCTGATTCACCAGAAACTGTCCGCTCAGGTGACTGAAGAAGATGTCGAGGCTTATTACCGGGACAATCTCAACCTGTTCAAGGTGGACCGTCCGCTGATTAAGGGCCTGTTCATCAAGGTGCCGCTCAAGGCACCGCACTTGTCCGACGTGCGCCGTTGGTACCGGTCGGACAGCCGAGAAGCCGTGGAGCATCTGGAGAAGTACAGCCTGCGCAACGCTGTGTCATACGAGTATTTCTACGACAAGTGGGTGCCTGCGGCCGACATATTGGGCCGATTGCCCGAGGGAGGCGTGTCGGCAGAAACGGCCTTGCGGCAGAAGCGACCTGTGGAATTGGCGGATACCGCCTTTCATTACTTCCTGAACGTCACCGATTACCGGGCGGTGGGCGAGGAAGAACCCTACGAGATGGCCCGGGCACATGCCCGCGACCTTTTGCTGAACATCCGCCAGGTGGAATTTATGCGCCAAATGCGGGACGACCTCTACCGGCGTGCGGTGGAGAACGAAGAGATAACTTATTATGATAAGGATAATATAGAAGAATGATAATGAACGTGAGAACAGCCGTATTGTGTGTCTTGATGCTTTGTTTGGGCGTGAGCGCCTTTGCGCAAGACAATGTGGTGGACGAAGTAGTCTGGGTGGTGGGCGACGAGGCCATCCTGAAATCCGAAGTCGAGGAGGCACGCCTCCAGGCCATCTGGCAGGGCCGCCGCTTCGATGCCGACCCCTATTGTGTGATACCTGAGGAAATTGCCGTGCAGAAGCTCTTCCTCCACCAGGCCGAGTTGGACAGTATCGAGGTGTCCGAGAGCCAGGTCATCAGCCAGGTAGACCAGCAGACCAACCAGTATATCGCTGCCATCGGCTCGCGCGAGAAGATGGAGGAATATTTCAACAAAACTTCCAGCCAGATCCGTGAAACGCTGCGCGAGAATGTCCGCGACGGCCTGCGTGTGCAGGAGATGCAGCGCAAGCTGGTGGGCGAAATCAAGGTGACGCCCGCCGAGGTACGCCGCCACTTCCAGAACCTGCCGCCGGACAGCATTCCCTACGTACCCACCCAGGTAGAGGTGCAGATCATCACCCAGCAGCCCCGTGTCCCCATCGAGGAGATAGAAGCTGTCAAGGCCCGTCTGCGCGATTTCACAGACCGTGTCAACAAAGGCGAGACCAGTTTCTCCACCCTGGCACGTATGTATTCCGAGGACCGTGGTTCGGCGATGAACGGTGGTGAAATGCCTTTCATGGGGCGCGGACAGTTGGATCCCGCCTTTGCCAATGTGGCCTTCAACCTGCAGACGCCCGAGAAGATTTCCAAGATTGTGGAGTCTGAATACGGTTTCCACATTATCCAATTGCTGGAGAAGCGCGGCGACCGTATCCGTGTGCGCCACATCCTCCTGAAGCCCCATGTGCCCGATTCGGCTCTGACCGCCGGCATGGCACGTCTGGACTCCATAGCCGATGACATCCGCAACGAGAAGTTCAAGTTCGAAGAGGCAGCCGCCGTCTTGTCCGATGATAAGGATACGAAGATGAACCACGGTCTGCTGCCCAATCCCTATAACAACACGTCCCGCTTCGAGATGCAGGACCTGCCCCCCGAGATCGCCAAGGTGGTAGACAAGATGGAGGTCGGCGAAATCTCCAAAGCCTTCACGATGATTCCCCAGAACACGGGCAAGGAGGTCTGTGTCATCGTCAAGCTGAAGAGCCGCCTGAACGGCCACAAAGCCACCATCTCCGAGGACTACCAGCGCCTGAAGGACATCGTGCTGGAGAAACGCCGGGGCGAAGTGCTGGAGGACTGGATTCGCGAGAAGCAGAAGAGTACCTACGTGCGCATCAAGGACTCGTGGAAGCATAATTGCGCCTTCAAGTATCCCGGGTGGATTAAAGACTGATATTCATAGACTTTATGCAGAAATACAAGACGAAAAGCCTATTAACCGGCAGGCACAGATTCCTCTGGGTGGGGATTCTGTGCCTGTTTGGCGTTGCATGGCTGGGCGCCCAGGAACCCCAAGGCGGGCAGCCGGAAAAGAAGAAGACCCGCGTGGATCTGCTCTATGCCGACTCCGCCGTGGCGGATAAGGAATATCGTCCCGACGTGCTGGTGCTCATCGGCAACGTCAGCCTGAAGCACGACAGCATGTACATGTGGTGCGATAGCGCTCTTATCTTCGAGAAAATCAACTCCGTGGAAGCTTTCGGCAATGTCCGGATGGAACAGGGTGACACGCTCTTCATCTACGGCGACTACCTCTACTACGACGGCATTTCGCAGTTGGCCATGCTTCGCGAGAATGTGCGGATGATTAACCGGGAGACCGTCCTTACTACGGACAGCTTGAACTATGACCGGGTGATGAACTTGGGCTATTACTTCGAGGGAGGCACCTTGCAAGACACGGTCAACGTCCTCAATTCTTGGTGGGGCGAGTACAGTCCCGCCACCAAGCTGGCTGTCTTCAACGAGGATGTCGAGTTGGTCAATCCCCGCTTCGTGCTGACTTCGGACACCTTGAAATACAGTACCCTGACCAAGGTGGCCACCATCCTGGGACCTTCGGACATCGTGAGCGATAATAACCATATCTATTCCGAACGAGGCGTTTACAACACCGTCACCGAGCAGGCCGAACTGATGGACCGCTCTATCCTGACCAACCAAGGTCGGAAGTTGACGGGTGACAGCTTGTTCTACGACCGCATAGCGGGCTATGGTGAGGCGTTCCGCAACGTCCAGCTCAACGATACGGTGAACCGCAATATGCTGACGGGCGATTATTGTTTCTATAACGAGTTGACGGGCAATGCCGTGGCCACGGACCGTGCGGTGGCCGTGGACTACAGCCAGGGCGACTCGCTCTTCATGCACGCCGACACGCTGAGGCTGGTGACGCACAACTTTGACACGGATTCCGTATGGCGCGAGATGCGGGCTTACTACAAGGTGCGGGCCTGGCGTTCCAATGTGCAGGCAGTGTGCGATTCGCTGGTCTACATTTCCAAGGATTCCTGTCTGACCATGTACCGCGACCCCATTTTGTGGAGCGGTGCCCAGCAACTTTTGGGCGAGGAAATCAAGGTTTACATGAATGACAGCACCATCGACTGGGCGCATATCATCAACCAGGCCCTGGCCGTCGAGCAGATGGATTCCGTGCACTACAACCAGGTGTCCGGACAGGAGATGATGGCCTATTTCCGCGGCGGGGAGATGCGCCAAGTAGATGTTAATGGCAGCGTCCTCGTGGTTTATTATCCCATAGACGAGAAAGACTCCACGAAGATAGGCATGGACTATACTGAGGGCGGATTCCTGCGGATGCACCTCAAGGACCGTAAATTGGAACGTGGCGCTTTCATAGGCAAGGCTACGGGCACGATGTATCCCATGGATCAGATACCCCCGGACAAGTCTCGCTTGCCCTCTTTCGCATGGTTCGACTATGTGCGCCCACTCAGCAAGGAGGACATTTTCAACTGGCGGGGCAAGCACGCAGACCAGGTGCTGAAGAAGACAGATCGCGGCCCTGTCGTCTCGCCACGGGAGATGAAAATCGGCCGTATCGAGAAGAAGTAGTCGCGCATGGGACTGTTCAGACAACCGAAACCCAGGCGCTTTCACCATCCCTACATCTATGTGGATGAACGCAAGGAACGCTTGGAGCGTATGCGCGAGAAGGCGAGGGAAGACCTTGGCCTGCCCCGTGAGAAGCCGGTTCGGCCCGAGGACATCCGTGGGCAATTTGTCGGACAGACCACGCACCTCCGCCGTCGGAAGGAACGTGGCACACGCTCGTGGCATCCTGCCGTATTGCTCTTCCTCATCGCGCTGTTGGCGTTCCTGTGGTACGTCCTGTTCAATGGTAAAATTTAGATAACAACATATTAGGAAAGGAGTGTAGTTACATGAGTGACATTATTCATCTGCTGCCCGATTCCGTGGCCAACCAGATAGCTGCCGGCGAGGTCATTCAGCGCCCGGCCTCCGTGGTCAAGGAACTGGTGGAGAACGCCATCGACGCCGATGCAAAGGAGGTACACGTGTTGGTGACCGATGCGGGCAAGACTTCCATACAGGTGATTGATGACGGCAAGGGCATGAGCGAGACCGATGCCCGGCTGTCCTTCGAACGGCACGCCACGTCCAAGATACGTGAAGCGGCAGACCTTTTCGCCCTGCACACCATGGGCTTCCGCGGCGAGGCGTTGGCCTCTATTGCTGCCGTGGCCGAGGTGGAGTTGAAGACCCGCCGCGAGGAGGACGAATTGGGCACCCGCCTGCGGATTGCCGGTTCGAAGCTGGAGAGTCAGGAACCGGCGACGTGTCCCCGTGGCAGCAACTTCCTGGTGAAGAATCTCTTTTTCAACGTGCCGGCACGGCGGAAATTCCTCAAGTCCAACAGCACCGAACTTTCCAACATCATGACAGAGTTTGAGCGCATTGCGTTGGTGCACCCTGCCGTGTCTTTCAGTTTGCAGCACAACGACGCCGAGTTGCTCAACCTTCCGGCCATGCCGTTGCGTCAACGGGTAATGGCCGTCTTCGGCAAGAAGATGAACCAGCAACTATTGACCTTGGAGGTGGAGACGACTTTGGTCAAGATAAGCGGCTTCGTAGCCAAACCCGAGACCGCCCGCAAGAAGGGGACGCACCAGTACTTCTTTGTCAACGGCCGCTACATGAGGCACCCGTATTTCCACAAGGCGGTGATGGAGGCCTATGAACGGCTTATCCCCGCAGGCGAGCAGGTGTCCTATTTCATCTATTTCGACGTGGACCCCAAGAACATCGATGTCAACATACATCCGACCAAAACCGAGATAAAGTTTGAGAACGAGCAAGCCATTTGGCAGATATTGGCAGCAGCTGTCAAGGAGACCTTGGGACGCTTCAGTGCTGTGCCGAGCATTGACTTCGACACGGAGGATATGCCGGATTTGCCCGCCTTTGGAGGCACGTCGGTTCCCGAACCGCCGAAAGTGAGCTATGACAGTGGCTTCGACCCCTTCAAGAGTGCGGCGTCTGTGTCATACGGCGGAGGACATACCCGCTCCGCATCCGGCGACTGGGAACAGCTGTATGCAGGCGTGGCCCGGGCCAGCAAGATGAATGAGCCGGAAGCCGACCTCCTGCCCGACGAAGAAGAGTTGGTGACGGCCTCGTTGGTGCCCGAGGAACCGGTGGTGGAGAGGGGCGCCCAACATTTCCAGCTCAAAGGACGCTTCATCCTGACGTCCGTGAAGTCCGGCCTGATGCTCATCGACCAGCATCGCGCCCATGTCCGGGTGTTGTTCGACCGCTACATGGAGCAAATCCGTACGCGCAAGGGGGTGTCGCAGGGTGTGCTCTTCCCGGAGGTGGTGGAACTGACCCCGGCAGAAACCGTCGTGCTGGATGCGTTGGCGGATGACCTGGCTGCCGTAGGCTTTGACCTCTCGCCTTTGGGGGGAGGCAGTTATGCAATCAACCGGGTGCCTGCCGGTATCGAGGGGCTTAGCCCGGTGGACCTCATCAAGAATATGGTGCATACGGCTCAGGAGAAAGGGGCCGATGTCCGTGAGGAAGTGCAGTCCATCCTGGCTTTGACCTTGGCCCGCTCTGCCGCGATAGTCTACGGTCAAGTGTTGAGCGAGGAAGAGATGGCCAATCTGGTGGACAGCCTTTTTGCCAGTCCCACCCCGGGCTATACGCCGGACGGCCGGACGGTGCTCGTCACGGTGAAGGAAGAGGAGATAGAGAAGCGCTTTGCATAGTGCCCGCGAAGAACCGGGTATGTGCGAAGGTACGGGAGACGGACAGTCGGAACTCAACGGCTTGTCTGCCTCCCGTTTTCTTTTATGGGTAGATGTAACACATAGAATCAGTGCCACCTTTTCCTAATAAAGGTACGACCTTTTTATATTAAAGGTACCACCTTTTTATACCAAAGGTACCACCTTTGCTTCACGTAGTCGTTACCTATACGTGTAGTTATCCATGTGCAGGCATAAAAAAGCGGGAGAGAACCGTGTCTCGGTCCTCTCCCGTAGGGGGTTACACTCTTGATAGATGAGGGGGATGCTTATACGGTTTGGGCGAAGCGGGCGGCCTGTTCGCGGATCAGCTCTTCGTCGTCGAAGTAGTTGATCTTCATGGCGCGGCGCACGTCGTCCAGCGTCTGTGCGGCGGCCTCGCGTGCCTGCTCGCAGCCCTGCTTCAGCATGGCGTAGATGGCGGGGATGTCCTGCTCGAACTCCTTGCGGCGGGTGCGGATAGGCTCCAGCGTCTCCTGCATGATGGCCGTCAGGAATCGCTTCACCTTGACGTCGCCCAGTCCGCCGCGGCGGTAGTGTGCCTTCAGCTCCTCCAGGTTGGGATAGTCGGGCAGGTAACGCTCGAAGTGCTCGGGGCGGCAGAAGGCGTCCAGGTAGGTGAAGACGGGGTTGCCCTCCACCTGGCCGGGATCCTGCACGCGGAGGTGGTTGGGGTCGGTGTACATCGTCTTGATCTTGGCAGTCACGGTGTCGGCATCGTCACTGAGGTAGATGCAGTTTCCCAGGCTCTTGCTCATCTTGGCCTTGCCGTCCGTGCCGGGCAGGCGCAGGCAGGCGGCATTGTCCGGCAGAAGGATTTCGGGTTCCACGAGGGTCTCGCCATAAATATGGTTGAAGCGGCGCACAATTTCGCGGGCCTGCTCCAACATGGGTTCTTGGTCTTCGCCCACGGGGACGGTCGTGGCTTTGAACGCCGTGATGTCCGCCGCCTGGCTGATGGGGTAGGTGAAGAAGCCCACGGGGATGGAGGCCTCGAAGTTGCGCATTTGGATTTCGGTCTTCACTGTGGGGTTGCGTTGCAGGCGCGATACGGTGACGAGGTCCATGTAGTAAAAGGTCAGTTCGCACAGTTCCGGTATCTGCGACTGGATGAACAGTGTGCAGCGCGCGGGGTCCAGCCCGCAGGCCAGGTAGTCCAGTGCGACTTCGATGACGTTCTGGCGTACCTTCTCGGGCGTGTCCATATTGTCGGTCAGGGCCTGTGCGTCCGCGATGAAGACGAACATCCGGTCGTAGTCTCCGGCGTTCTGGAGCTCCACACGGCGGCGCAGCGAGCCTACGTAGTGTCCGATGTGCAGGCGTCCGGTGGGCCGGTCGCCGGTCAGGATGATTTTCTGTTTGCTCATAGGTTATTTATATTATAATGTGTCATGCCAAGGGGTAATCGGGTGGCAAAGATACGGGTTTTATCGGAAAATCACTACCTTTGCAGCCGATTTGTATTTTCTAACCCAGCAACGCAATGATTTCAGTAGACGCCCTCTCCATGGAGTTCAACGCCACGCCTCTCTTCCGAGACGTGAGTTTCGTCATCAACCGTAAGGACCGCATCGCCCTCGTCGGGAAGAACGGTGCGGGAAAGTCCACCCTCCTCAAGATTCTGGCCGGACAGCAGCCCCCCACGACGGGCACGGTCAGCCTGCCGCGCGAGTGCACCGTGGGCTACCTGCCCCAGGTGATGCGCCTGGCCGATACCCGCACGGTGCGTCAGGAGGCAGAGACCGCCTTTGCCCACATCCACGAGCTGAAGGCGCACCTGGTGGACCTCCAGTTGGAAATGGCCGAGCGAACGGACTACGAGTCCGCTTCCTACCAGGAGCTGATAGACCGCTTCACCCGCGAGAACGACCGCTTCACCCTGATGGGCGGCGACAATTATCAAGGCGAGCTGGAACGCATCCTCCAAGGCTTGGGCTTTCGCCGCGAGGACTTCGACCGTCCCACCAGCGAGTTCTCCGGCGGCTGGCGCATGCGCATCGAGCTGGCCAAACTCCTGCTGATGAAGCCCGACGTCCTCTTGCTGGACGAGCCTACCAACCATTTGGACATCGAGTCCATACAGTGGCTGGAGCAATTCCTCGCCACCCGTGCCAACGCTGTGGTGTTGGTCAGCCACGACCGTGCTTTCCTCAATAATGTGACCACCCGCACCATCGAGATTTCTTGCGGCCGCATCTACGACTACAAGGTGAAGTATGACGAGTTTGTCCGCTTGCGCCAGGAACGGAGGGAGCAACAACTGCGTGCCTACGAGAATCAGCAGAAGCAGATAGAGGACACGGAAGCCTTCATCGAACGATTCCGATACAAAGCCACTAAGGCCGTACAGGTGCAGAGCCGCATCAAGCAGTTGGAGAAGTTGGAGCGCGTCGAGGTGGACGAGGAAGACACGTCGGCTCTCCGGCTGAAGTTCACCTGTTCGTCCCGTTCGGGCAACTATCCCGTCATCTGTGAGGACGTGGGCAAGGCCTATGGTGACCACGTCGTCTTCGACCACGTAGACCTGACCATCACACGTGGGGAGAAGGTGGCTTTCGTGGGTCGCAATGGCGAGGGTAAATCAACCTTGGTGAAGTGTATCATGGGTCAAATTCAGGACTACACCGGCCGCCTGACCTTGGGCCACAACGTTCAGATAGGCTACTTTGCTCAAAACCAGGCGCAGCTGCTCGACGAAAACCTGACCGTCTTCGACACCATCGACCGCGTGGCCACCGGCGACATCCGTCTGAAGATCCGCGACATTCTGGGAGCTTTCATGTTTGGTGGTGAGGCTTCGGAAAAGCCTGTCCGCGTGCTGAGCGGAGGTGAGCGTACCCGTCTGGCCATGATTCAGCTTCTGTTGCAGCCGGTCAACTTCCTCATTCTGGACGAGCCGACCAACCACCTGGATATGCGTTCCAAGGATGTGTTGAAGGAGGCTATCGCTTCGTTTGAGGGCACCGTTATACTCGTCAGTCACGACCGCGACTTTTTGGACGGTCTGGTTACCAAAGTTTATGAGTTTGGTGGCGGACGCGTTCGTGAGCACATCGGCGGCATCTACGACTTCCTCCGTGCCAAGAATGTGGACCAGGACGCCGAACGTCTTGATGCCCTCTTCCAGCCGGACAAGAAGAAACCCGCCACCGACATCCCCGTACCCGATGCGCCTGCCAAAGGCGTATTGGACTGGCAAGCCCAGAAGGAACTGAACCGCCGCATCAAGAAACTGGAGAAGCAGATTGCCGACTGCGAGGCTTCGGTGGAAGAGACTGATGCCGCTATCGCCATCCTGGAGCAACAGATGTCCACCCCTGAGGGCGCGGCGGATGTCTCCCTCTACGAGAAACACAACCGCTTCAAGAAACAGCAGGAAGAGACGATGCTACTTTGGGAACAAGTATCAGAGGAATTGGAAAGACTTCGAGCGGAGAAATGACGGCCGGGTTGACAGTCTTCGCATAGGACTAAAGAAAAAAGGAGGACAACGGGAATCCGTTATCCTCCTTTTTTGGTTAAACCCTTGATAGCTTTCTCGGATTATTCTCCCGGGTGGATAGCCTCAGAGGGGCAAACACTTGCGCATGTACCGCATTCGGTGCAAGCCTCGGGGTCGATGGAATACTTGTCGCCTTCAGAGATGGCGCCTACCGGGCACTCGTCGATGCAAGTACCGCATGCGATGCAATCGTCACTAATTACGTAAGCCATTTTGTCAAAGTTTAAATAGTTGTTAGTCTAAAGAGTTATGTGGTGCAAATGTAGGGTTTTTCCGCTTACGTTGTTCATGTAGGGACGGAAAAAACTTCTAATTTGTACGCTTTCTAAATAGCGTCAGGCGCAGGATGATGTACGCCACCAGCAGCACAATGACGATAATCGTGGCTTTCATGGGCCAGTCCGTGGCTTCTTCGTCAACCTCTTGCGGGAACGGGTCGGGACCGAGGTATTTCCCCTCGGCAATGAGGCGCAGGGCATGGTTCAGCACCGTGTCCCGCGACGAGTACTGCAGTTCGTCCACCGTCACCGGCACAGGATAGTCGGGCAGCAGGCCTCGGTTCCAGGGGGTGCGGGCCGTGGTGTCGGGATCGAAGACGCACTGCACCAGCGGGATGCGGAACATCAGCAGCGAATGGGGCAGGCGCAGCTGCACGAACTTGGCGGCAGTCATGTAGTGATAGCCCGAACGGGTCTCGCGTCCCACGGTGACGGCGCGGTGGTTGCGCACCAAGGTAGCGGGGAAGAGTGTGGCGGCGGAGGTCGAGGTCTCGTCTGTTAGCACGTAGAGCCGCCCGCCGTAGTGGAAGGCGGTGTCGGGCATGAGGGCCACGGCACTGTCGTTCATGATGTAGCCGTCCTTGCCCTCCACACGCCGTGCTTCGGGGAAGACCACTATCGTGGAGTCGAAGTTCAGGGAATAGGCAAAGCTGCGGAAAGGACCGGGCTTGGTGACGCGCTGGTAGGAACCGGTCAGACGGCCCGGAGCGTTGAGAAACCACGATAGTAACTGCTGCATCACATCGCCGTTGCCGCCACGGTTGTGCCGGAGGTCCACCACCAGGTTCGGGAGGCGGAACAGCGGACGCAAGGAATCCTGCAACTGCTCTATCTGCACCTGGCCGAGGTCGAAGTGGGAGAGGCTGAAGTAGCCTGTGGAGTCGTTGAGCTGGCTGAAAGCATAGGGATAATTATAGTTGCGGCTCTCACGACGGTGATAGTTCACCGTGTCTACACGCACGAACCGACGAAAGATGTTAACCTCGCGTATGTGCTGCCATTGGTCCGTTACCGTCTCGCCGTTGTCCAGTGTCAGGACCGTGGTACGGGGAGCGCGGATGCTGTCCCCATAGACCAGCGCCCAAGAAGAGATAAGTTTTTTGTCCGCCCAACTCTGGCTGTCTCCGTCTGCTCCGGGTATTTGGGGGCGCAGGCGGGCCAGGCGGGTCACCGCGTCCTCGCCGTCGATGGCTGCCACACGCCGACCCTTGTAGGCACTCAGTTCGGGCGAGGTAATGGCTATATACAGGGAATCGCCTTGATAGTTCAGGATACAACGGGGCAAGTAGTAATCCATCGTCTCGAACGCCGGATTCAGGGTCAGCAGTTCCAGGTGGCTGTCGTGCACGCGATTCAGGAAGCGTGTCACCACGTCATAGAAGTCCGCGTAGGAAATCTCGTCCGCCGCAGCCAGCCGGACGCGGGTCGTGGAGTCGTTGGCCGCCCACTCCTCGCGGCTGATGACATCGTAAAGGCTGGGATAAGCCTCCTCCAAGCAAGCGGTCAGGATGCCGAAGTCCTCCAGAGCCTGGGCCTGCGTCAGGAGATCGGTCGCCTTGAGCTTCTTCGGGGGAAGGAAGGTCGATTTCAGCCCGAAGGGAGTCATCGGATCGGCAGCTTGCGAGTCATGTCCGATGACGGAAAGATTGATGTGCGGCTCTTTGATTTCCTTGTATGCATA
This sequence comes from Candidatus Bacteroides pullicola, assembly GCA_019115825.1. Lineage (GTDB taxonomy): Bacteria > Bacteroidota > Bacteroidia > Bacteroidales > Bacteroidaceae > Bacteroides > Bacteroides pullicola. The sequence continues at coordinate 91,763 of DXCV01000048.1, read as the reverse complement.
TCCCACGGTGCCTATGATGTCACCTCGCTTGACAGCCATGCCCGTCTTCCAGGTCACGTCGCCCCGCAGTCCGGAAAACTCCAGCTTACGCCCGTCGGCCAAGCGGAGAATCAACACCCCGCAGACGTATTGGGGAGGTACAGAGATGTCCTTCTCTTCCTTCTGGAAAGCGGCAATCATCGCGTCGAAAGTAGGTTCCGTACCGTCCGGCCGATCCATTACCAACTGTCCCATAGAGGGTTGGTAGCCTACCCCGAAGAAAGTCACCGTGCCATCCGCGGGAGCAACCACTACCGTACCCAGCGGGGCACCGATGTACAGATTGGCAAAGTTCTGCTTGCTGCCGATGTACTCTTGCGGGCGGTAGAGTATGTCCTCGCCCGCCTCTTTGCCTTGGATGGGCCACAAGAAGTTGTCTTGCGATTGCGCCGCCGCAGAGAGGGAGAGGGCGGCAAACAGCATCAGGAAGATGCCGTGGAAAAGCCTTGTTCTCATAAGTGGTATTATTTAATTTAACGGCTGCAAGTTACGAAATAATAAAAAAAAAACCAAGGATGCGGCTAAGGAACAGAGGCGTTATTAACTTTCTTTATAAGCAAGGCGCGGATCACGCCGATTCCCCGGACAGCTCACTGCCGTTCCGTGAAATCCGCGCCATCCGCGCCTATCCTATAAGGAATATCTCCTCGTTTACCAGATGGACACGCGCTCTTCCTTGGGCAGGTACATCGGATCTTGCTCGGTGATGCCGAAGGCTTCGTACCACGCATCTATCTGGGGCAGTGCGCCGTTCACGCGCCAGCGGCCGATGGAGTGCACATCTACCTTGGTCAGGTAGAGATCATATTCGGGCGTGGAGTTCGATGCCCACAAGCCGGCGTAGGCCAGGAAGAAACGCTGTTCGGGCGTCAGACCGTCCACCACGGGCAGGGGCTGGTCCTTGGTGGCGTTCTTGTAGGCTTGGTAGGCCACTTGCAGGCCGCCGTAGTCGGCGATGTTCTCGCCCAGCGTCTGACGGCCGTTGGCGTGTACGCCTGGAGCCACCTGGATGCTGTCGAAGAAGTTGACCATCACCTGTGCGCGTTGGTTGAAGCGTTCGGCATCCTCTGCTGTCCACCAGTCGCGCAGGTTGCCGTCCTTGTCATACTGGCGTCCCTGGTCGTCGAATCCGTGGGTCATCTCGTGGCCAATCACCACGCCGATGGCGCCGTAGTTGAAGGCATCGTCGGCCTGCATGTCGAAGAAAGGCGGCTGCAGGATGCCGGCGGGGAAGCAGATTTCGTTCGTCGTCGGGTTATAGTAGGCGTTGACAGTCTGCGGCGTCATGAACCATTCTTCGGGGTCCACGGGCTTGCCGGCCTTGGCCAGCATCTCCTTGTAGCCCCACTGGCTGGCGCGCTCGATGTTGGCCCAGTAGGAGTCCTTCTTGATTTCCAGGTCAGAGTAGTCTTTCCATTTGTCGGGATAACCGATCTTGACGCGGAAGGTCGAGAGCTTCTCCAGTGCCTTGGCCTTGGTGCTGTCGCCCATCCACTCCAGGGCTTGGATGCGCTCGCCCAGGGCGGTCTGCAGGTTCTTCACCAGAGCCACCATGCGCTCCTTGGCGGCGGCGGGGAAGTACTTCTCCACGTACATTTGTCCCACGGCCTCGCCCAGCACACCGCTCACGGTGCTCACGGCACGCTTCCAGCGGGGCTGCTGTTCCTTCTGTCCGGACATGGTGCGGCTGTAGAAGTCGAAGTTCTGCTCGTTCAGGGCGTCGCTCAGGCAGGAAGCCGATGCGTCAACCAGTTTCCATTGCAGGTACAGCTTCTGCTGGTCCAGGGGCAGGGTGTCCAGTATCTTGGCAGCCTCGGCCAGGGAAGCGGGCTGGCCCACAATCACCTCCTTCGTGTCCTGCAATCCGAATCCGCCCAGATAGGCGTCCCAGTTGAAGGTGGGATATTGCTTCTTGAGCTGGTCCACGGTCATCTTGTTGTAGTTGGCCTGCGGGTCGCGCAGTTCCACGCGGCTGCGGAACGCCTTGGCCAGGCGCGTCTCCACGTCCATCACGATGTCGCGGGTGCGGGTGGCGGTGGCGTCGTCATAGCCGGCCAGTTGCATCATCTTCACCACGTGCGCCTTGAAGGCTTCGCGGATTTTCGTGGTGGCCTCGTCCTCGGCCAGGTAGTAGTCGCGCTCGCCCATCGACAGGCCCGACTGTCCGATTTGCACGGCGTTCATTCCGGCGTTCTTCTCGTCGGCGCCCACGTAGAGGCCCAGGTAGCCGCCGATGCCGCGCTGTGCCAGCGAGGGCAGGAAGGCATAGAGTTGCGACTTGTCCGTCAGGGCGTTGATTTCCTCGATTTCAGCCTGGATGGGCTTCACGCCGTCTTCGTTCAGCTTCACGCTGTCCATGGCGATGTTGTACAGGTCGCCCACCTTCTGCGCTATCGAGCCGGGCTGGTTCTCGGCCTTGGCCAGTTCCTCGATGAGGCCCTGCATCTGCGTGCGGTTGTTCTCGGCCAGGACGGTGAAGGAGCCATACTGTGAATACTCGTCTGTCAGGGGATGGGCTTTCATCCATCCGCCGCAGGCATACTGGTAGAAGTCGGTGCCCGGCAGTGCCGTGGTGTCGAGGTTGGCAAGGTCGATGCCCATAGTCTGGCCACCGTTCTTGCCCGTGTTGCAGGCGGCCATCGTCAGGCACAGGGCTGCAACGGAAAGGGTTTGCTTTGCGTTCATATACGTAGATATAATGTGTAGTATGTTTCGGGGCGCAAAGGTAGGGAAAATTTGGGTTGGGTGTGCACCGTTGCAAGGAAATTCCTATAAATTAGGGCAAAAAGAAAGAGGCAACCTGTCCGGGCTGCCTCTCTTTCTTGAGGTGAGCGTGGGTTTACTTTCTTTCGTAATCAAAGTAATCCACCTCTGCCGTGGCCTTCGAGGCATCCGACCCAGCCGTGGCAAACAGGCCCAGCATGATGCCGGTGAATCCGCCCACGGTCTCCGTGCTGAGGTAGCGGGCGTTGAGGCTGCCCAGTTTCCGGTAGGTCTTGCCGTCGGTGGAGTAGCTGAAGGTGTAGGCATCGGGCGTGGCCTCGACACGCAGTTGCACGTCGCCGTCCGCCACGGCCACTTCAGGCTCTTCGTGGGTCAGCATCCCCATCTTGTGGCGCAGGGTGATGTAGTTTCTGCCGTCGGCCTTGCGGCGCAGGACGATGTCGCTGTGCGCATCCTCGTACATGTAGACGGTCAGGCCGGCTTCGTCGCCCGCCGAGGCACCCCGCAGGCGCAGGGACGTGGTGGCGGTGCAGTCCGTGTAGTCCTGCCGGCGGCAAATCAGTGTGGGGCTGTCCTCCGTCGTCTCCAGTCCTACGGGGGTGGCGGTCAGCAGGAGTTTGCCCTTCTTCAGTTGGTAGTTTTCCAAGTGCGGGTTGCGGACATATACCCAGTCATAGCTCAGGGTGTCGGCATCGAAGCCTGTGCGCACAGGCTGTGCGGGCAACGGCTGTTGGGGCAGGGTTGTCACGTCCATTTGCAGGTCGATGGTGCCGTCGGCGTTCACCACGGGCCAGGCGCCCTCATCCCAGCGCACCGGGGCGAGGAACGTCTCGCGGCCCAGGACGTGGTGTTGGCTGCCGTGCGTGCGGAAAGCCAGGCACACCAGCCACCAGCTGCCGTCCGCCGCCTCTACCAGGTCGGCGTGGCCCGTGCCTTGAATGGGGTTGGTCTGGGCGTTCATGTTGATGTGTGTCAGGATGGGGTTGGCGGGATTGCCCGTGTACGGGCCGGCGATGTCGCGGCTGCGGGCGATGGTCACTTTGTGGCCGTACTCCGTGCCGCCTTCCGAGATGAGCAGGTAGTACCAGCCGTCCTTCTTATAGATATGCGGACCCTCCGGGTAGCGGCCGCCCGTGCCGGTCCAGATGGGTTGTGACGGGGTCAGCTGTTCGCCCGTCATTGGGTTGATTTCGCAGAGGTAGATGCAGTCGCCCGGGTTGCTCACCAGGTAGCACTTGCCGTCCTCGAAGTAGAGCGAGGGGTCGATGCCGCCCTGCTTCAGCCAGACGGGTTCGGACCACGGGCCGCGCGGGTCGGTGGCGTGTACCAGGAAGTTGCCTTTGTCCGTGACGTTGGTCGTGATCATGTAGAACACGCCGTCGTTGTAGCGGATGGTGGGGGCGTAGATGCCGCCCCAGGTGCTGGCCTTGTCCAGCGGCAGTTGCGAGTCGCGCGTCAGGCAGTGGCCTATCTGCGTCCAGTGCACCAGGTCCTTGCTGTGGAACAAGGGCACGCCGGGAAAGTATTGGAAACTGCTGTTCACCAAGTAGAAGTCGTCACCCGCGCGACACACGCTGGGGTCGGGATGGCAGCCGGGAATGACGGGGTTCTCGTAGCCTTGCGTCTGTTGGGCGAAGCCCGGCAAGGACAGGCTGAGCGCCAGTCCGGCAATCAATGTCTGTTTTCTCATTATGGGTCGTCTGTTTTTAGAGGTTGATAAATTTATGTAGCGACAAATGTAGCCAAACGGCAGGGATGTTGCAAGCCCGTCCGGTGTCCTTTTTGCGCCCGGCAACTTCCGATACCCCAATTGGCAACAAACAAGCCGTTTTTTCCGGCTGTTGGCATTGGCGTATCGCGGGATTATTGTAATTTTGTCCTCGTCGGCGGGTGGATAGTCCGGGGCATTTGGGCGGGAACGCCGCTGCCCGTGCTTAGGGGTATCTGCGCCCGTGCTTAGGCGTACCTGCGCCCGTGCTTACGGGTACGGCTGCCTATGGGCTGGGAATCAACGTCTTTCAAGCGAGTATATCCGCCTGCGTGAGGGTAAGAACGAACTGGTGCTGAAGAACAAGTACGGCGAGGACCGCTGTACGTGGTACTTGGGCAGCAGGAATTTGTAATGTCCGGATAGTGGCAACGCCGAGAGAATAATGCGTTGACAACCTATATAAACAGGAGGAAAGTTCTTTATAAGCGGCTTTCCTCTTGCTTTTTTGTCGGTTTTTTCGTTTTTTTGTGGCGGAAAACAATAAAAACCTTTGATGTCCGAACAAATGAAAAATATGGTCCTGTGTGTGGTGTGGATGCTTACCGTCCTATGTACGGCGAATGCCCAAAGTTATATGTTCAAGCATCTGGAGGTGAAAGACGGCTTGTCCAACAACCAGGTGAATGCCATATATAAGGATTCGGACGGCTATATGTGGTTTGCCACGGCCTCCGGGTTGAACCGCTATGATGGTTACGATATCCGGGTCTACCGCAGCGAACCAGGCGATTCCACTTCCTTGCCGGACAACTTCATATCTTCCATTCAGGAGGACGGGGACGGTTTCCTGTGGATACGGACGGGCAAAGGATATGCCCGTTATAATCCGGCCACGGAGACTTTCAGCCGTGTGACCGAGGCGTGGATGCGGCGGATGGGTATCGTGGGCGCGCCTTCTGTGGTGTATATTGATTCCGATAAGGCATTTTGGGTCTATCTCTCCGCTTCCGGACAGTTGTTCCGTTATGTGCCGGGAGAGGAAAAGGCCGTGCCGATTCCGGGGATCTTCCAGTTGTCGGAAGGGAATGCGGTGGAGTCTTTTTCCGAATATGGCGAATGCCTGCTGCTGGTGGATGCCGCAGGCGTGCTGTATGGCTTGGACAGGCAGACCTTGCAGACGAAGTGGAGGGAAGACGGTTTCAAAGTCCTGATGGATGACGGGCGGATACCGCCCACCTCCGTCTATGCCGGACGTTCCGGGCGCATATGGGTCTATTGTGAAGGCGGGATGGGATGTTATGATCTTGTGCATGGGCAGTGGGAACAACTCCGTCGGGCGAATGAGCCGTTCGACGCCATACGGGCGGTGTTGGAAAGCAAAGACGGACGTGTTTGGCTGGGTAAGGACCAAAAGGGCATTGAGATTATCGAGGGCGATGGCCGCTCCGTTTCTTTGGCCAATAATCCCGAAGATGCGCGCACGCTGTCCAACAATACCATCGACGCGTTCTACGAAGATGAGGATGGCACCGTCTGGGTGGGCACGTACAAGAAAGGCATTTCCTATTATAATGAAAGTACCTTCAAATTCAGCCTGGCCGAAGTGGGTGATGTCCATTGCATCGAAGACGGAGGCGACGGCACGGTTTGGTTGGGCACCAATGGCGAGGGGCTGATACGGCGCGATGTGCGTACCGGCAGCCAGACCCGTTACAGGCATGTGCCGGGTGATGGTCGGTCGGTGTCGAGCGACATTATCGTATCCTTGTTTCGCGACAGCCGGGGACGTCTTTGGGCGGGCACTTACTACGGCGGCTTGAACGTCTATGACGGACATCGCTTCACGCATTATCGCCGGACGGCAGGTGAGTCCAATTCATTGGCCAGCGACAATGTGTGGGCCTTGGCAGAAGACAAGGACGGGAACATCTGGATAGGTATGTTGGGAGGCGGGCTGCAATGCTTGGAGCCTCGGTCCGGGCGGTTCACGTCCTATCATGTCGGCAATTCGGGATTGACCTCTGATTGGGTGTCCAGCCTTTATGTGGGGCGGAAGGGACAGTTGTTTGTGGGCACCACGGAAGGTGTCTTCGTCCTGGACTTGGCTACGCGGAAGGTAAGCCGCTTGCAAAGTGCGCGGTCCGGTGAGGTGCTTTTCGCGTCCGACATGGTCAATCAAGTGTATGAGGACAACCGTTCCCGGCTGTGGGTGGCCACGTTGACGGGACTGAAGGTATATGACCCGGTTCAGGATTCCTTGTATCAGGTTCCTGTGGATGCGGATTTCCCCCGCCAGCCTGTGCAGGGGCTTGCCGAAGACGGGCAAGGCTATCTGTGGGCCAGTGTGGGAGGCCGGCTTGTCCGCATCTGGCCGGAAGCCGATGTGGAGACGGGGCGTCTGCGTTTCGATTGCCGTACGTATTCGGACCGGGACGGGTTGCAGAGCTGTGACTTCAACCAGCGTTCGCTGAAACTGTTGCATACGGGCGAGATCGTTGCAGGCGGGTTGTATGGCATCAATATGGTCCGGCCGGGCAATATCAAATACAACGGTGCTATGCCCCGGGTGATATTCACCGGTTTGCAGTTGTTCAATGAAGAAGTCAAAGTGGGTGTCCCGGTGAACGGGCGGATTATCCTGACAGAGGCGTTGAACAAGTCGCGGGAAGTCGTGTTGGACTATGAGGAGAATGTCTTCACTGTTTTTCTGGCCTCGGACAATTATGTCTTGCCCGAGAAAACGCGTTATTATTATAAGTTGGAAGGCTTTAACGAGGATTGGCTGTCCGACCGGGAAAACCTGCATCGTGTCACCTATACCAATCTGGCGCCGGGCACCTACCGGTTGCGGGTGAAGGCGACCAACAACGATGGCTTCACCAGCGAGGACGAGGCGTCGTTGAAGATTGTCATTCGTCCGCCATTCTGGTTGACGCCTTGGGCCTATGTGTTGTATGCCCTGTTGCTGGCAGGGGGCTTGTTGTTGGCCTATGTCCAGGTGAAGCGTCGGGAGCGCAATAAGTATCGGATGCGTCAGATTGAGGAAGACGCGCGTCGTAAGGACGAACTCAATCAGTTGAAGTTCCGCTTCTTTACCAATGTCAGTCACGAGTTGCGCACACCGCTCACGCTCATCATATCCCCTTTGGAAAGCCTGGTTAAGGAGGTCAAGGATGAAAAGATGGCGGAGAAAATAAAGATGATGCACCGTAATGCCCTGCGCCTGTTGAACCTGGTCAATCAATTATTGGATTTCCGCAAGAACGAGATGGCGGGTTTGCGCTTGTCGCTCTCCGAGGGCGATCTCGTTTCGTTCGTACACAACATTTGCAATTCTTTCCTGATGTTGTCCGAGAAGAAAGACGTCCGCCTGACATTCTCCTCGACCCTGGAAAGCTTGACTATGGCTTTCGATGCCGACAAGGTGGGCAAGGTCGTGATGAATTTGTTGTCCAATGCCTTTAAGTTTACGCCGGAGGGAGGCCGTGTGGCGGTCTCGGTGGAGATGCCGGAAGACCGGTCCGATAGGGTGGAAATCAGAGTGGCTGATACGGGAATAGGTATCAGTGATGCTGACAAGAGTCATGTCTTTGAGCGTTTCTATCAAGTGGAGCATACCGGGGAAATGCCTCCGTCAACAGGAAGCGGCATAGGCCTTAGCCTGGTGCGCGATTTTGTATCCCTGCACGGGGGGACGGTGAGCGTGGCCGACAATCCCGGTGGGGGGAGTGTCTTTACCGTGGCCATTCCCGTGAAGCACGTGGAAGCCGTGGCCCTCCCGCCGGAACCAGCAGTAAGCAAGGAGCCGGAAACAGAACCGTCCGTCCATCAGGAGGGGAAGAAGCCGCTTGTGCTGGTGGTGGATGACAGCCGCGACTTTGTAGATTTTATGAAGGATACCCTGAACCTCTACTTTGCCGTGCGTACCGCTGCCAACGGACAGGAAGCCTTGGAGTTGCTGGCTCAGTGCAAGCCCGACTTGATTCTGTGTGACCTGATGATGCCGGTCATGGACGGCAAGGAACTTTGTCGGCGGTTAAAGTCTGACAAACGGACGGCAAACATCCCCTTTGTCTTGCTCACGGCCCGGCAGTCGGTGGAGATGAATGTGGAGGGATTGTCCATCGGTGCGGATGATTATGTGACCAAACCGTTCAATGTGGAAGTTCTGGTGTTGCGTATGCGTAAGTTGATAGAACTGAGCCGGAAGGACAAGCCTCGGGCGCACATCGATCCGGAGCCCAGCGAGATAACCATTACCTCGATGGACGAGAAACTGGTGGCCGATGCCATCGCATACGTGGAGAAGAACATGGCCCGCAGTGATCTCTCGGTGGAGGAGCTGAGCCGCGAACTCGGCATGAGTCGGGCGCATCTGTACAAGAAGATATTGCAGATAACAGGAAAGACGCCGATAGAATTCATCCGTATCATCCGCCTGAAGCGGGCGGCGCAATTGTTGCGTGCGAGCCAGCAGAATATCTCGGAAATAGCCTTCCAAGTGGGCTTCAACAACCCCAAGTATTTCAGCCGCTATTTCAAGGAAGAATTTGGTGTTTTGCCATCTGTTTACCAAGAAAAAGAGGGGAAATGACAAATGATGCCCTTAAAAAAGACATACGGTCTACCTCTGACATCAAAACATACCTATTCTTAAAACAGGGAGAGACCTTGATTTAAGAGGGAAATGCCTACCTTTACACTCGGGTAAAATCAGGAACAAATACCAATTAAATAATTAGCTATATGAATTTGAAAAGCACTTCAGTTTGTTTGTTTACCGGCTTGCTGTTGGCTGCCTGTTCGGGCACAGGCTATCAGCAGACCGATAGTGGAGTGGTTGTGACTGTCAACCAGGATCAGCCGACAGACGTACGCAAAGTACGCGTGGAAGTAATGGGCGAGAAGCTGTTTCATGTATCAGCCACGCCCGAGAAACAGTTCTCGGAGGCACAGAGCCTCATCGTTGTGCCCCAGACACAGAAGACCGATTTCACGGTGGCCGAAGAAGGGGATGACATTGTGGTAAAGACTGCGCAGGTCAGTGCCCTCGTTTCCAAGACGACAGGCCAGGTCCGCTTCCTGGACGCGCAAGGCAATCAGGTCTTGGCCGAAGATAGCCGCAGTTTCCAGCCCATTGAGGTGGAAGGGACGAAGGCTTACACCGTGCAACAAGTGTTCCAATCCGCAGGCAATGACGAAGGCTGGTACGGATTGGGCCAGCACCAGGCCGACGAGTTCAACTACAAAGGCAAGAACGAGGAACTTTTCCAATATAATACAAAGGTATCCGTTCCCTTCATCGTATCGACCAAGAATTACGGTGTGCTGTGGGACAGCTATTCTCTCTGCCGTTTCGGTGATCCGCGCAATTATTCCCAGTTGAACGATGTCTTCAAGCTGTATGACAAAGACGGCAAGGAAGGAGCCTTGACCGGAACATACGTGCCCGGCGACAAGACTGTCCAGACGATTGTCCGCCGCGAAGATTCCATCTACTTTGAGCACTTGGTGCGTGCAGACTTGGCGAAGCGGAAGGAACGTGTGGTGAATCTGCCCGAAAACTTCCCCTTTATGGGTTCACAAGTGACGTATGAGGGCGAAATTGAGCCGTCCGAGAGCGGTCTCTTCCGTTTCATCCTCTACTATGCAGGTTATACGAAAGTCTATATCAATAACGAGCTGGTTGTGCCCGAACGCTGGCGCACGGCTTGGAACCCCAACAGCTACAAGTTTGCGGTCAATCTGGAAGCCGGCAAGCGCGTGCCCGTCAAGATTGAGTGGAAGCCCGATGGCGGCGTTTCTTACTGTGGTTTGCGCGTGCTGACGCCTGTGGCTGACGAACAGCAACAGAAGATGTCCTGGTGGGGCGAGATGCAGAACGAGATTGACTACTACTTTGTCTATGGTGAAGACATGGACGATGTAGTCAGCGGTTACCGCACGCTGACCGGCAAGGCCCAAGTGATGCCCAAGTGGGCGATGGGCTACTGGCAGAGTCGCGAGAAGTATAACACGCAGGAGGAAGTGCTCTCCACGCTGAAGGAGTTCCGTCAGCGTCAGATTCCTATCGACAACATCGTTATCGACTGGCTGCACTGGCCGCAGGATTCATGGGGTTGCCATGAGTTCGACCCCGAACGCTTCCCCAATCCCAAGCAGATGGTGGACGACATCCACGGCATGAACGGCCGTCTGATGGTATCCGTTTGGCCCAAATTCTATACGACCACCGAGCACTTCAAGGAATTTGCCGACAAGGGCTGGATGTACATGCAGTCCGTCAAGGACAGCCTCCACGACTGGGTAGGCCCCGGCTATACGTACGGCTTCTATGATGCTTACCAGCCCGAAGCCCGCAAGCTCTTCTGGAAGCAGATGCAGGACCATTACTATCCTTTGGGCGTGGATGCCTGGTGGATGGATGCCAGCGAACCGAACGTGCGCGACTGCACCGACCTGCAATACCGCAAAGACCTCTGCGGACCGACTTACCTGGGCCCGTCTGCCCAATTCTTCAACGCTTACGCCTTGATGAACGCCGAGGCGATCTATGACGGACAGCGCGGCGTGGAGCCCGACAAGCGCGTCTTCCTGCTGACCCGTTCCGGCTTCGCTGGCCTGCAACGCTACTCCACAGCAACATGGAGCGGTGACATCGCTACCCGTTGGGAGGACATGAAAGCCCAGATTTCTGCCGGCCTGAACTTCGCTGTCAGCGGCATTCCTTACTGGACGATGGACATCGGCGGCTTCTGTGTGGAGAACCGCTACGTGGCCGGACAGCAAGAGTTCAACAAGACGGGCCGCGAGAATGCCGACTACAAGGAATGGCGTGAATTGAACACCCGTTGGTATCAGTTTGGCGCGTTCTGCCCGCTGTTCCGTGCACACGGCCAGTATCCTTACCGCGAAGTGTGGAACATCGCCCCGAAAGGACATCCCTGCTATAATTCTATTGTATATTACACGAAGTTGCGCTACAACATGATGCCCTACATCTACTCGATGGCCGGCATGACCCACTTCCAGGACTACACCATCATGCGTCCGCTGGTGATGGACTTCACCGCCGACCAACAGGTGTACAACATCGGCGACCAATACATGTTCGGTCCCGCCCTGATGGTGGCTCCCGTCTACGAGTACGGTGTCCGCAAACGTGACATGTACTTCCCCGCAGGCTGTGGCTGGTATGACTTCTACACCGGCAAGCACATCGACGGTGGCCAGCAGTTGACCGTGGATGCTCCCTATGAACGCATCCCGCTCTATGTACGTGAGGGTGCCATTATTCCTTACGGCCCGGATATGCAGTACAGCGACGAGAAGCCGGCCGAGGTCATCAACCTCTACGTCTACACCGGACAAGACGGCACGTTCACCCTCTACGAGGACGAAGGCACCAACTACAACTACGAGAAGGGCCAGTATGCCATGATACCTTTCACCTATAACGAGGCTGAAGGCACACTGACCATCGGCGACCGCAAGGGCGAGTTCCCTGGCATGCTGAAGGAGCGTACCTTCAACGTGGTGAAGGTCGGCAAGGACAAGGCACAGCCTTTCAATCTGAACGCAAAGGGACAAGTCGTCAAGTATGACGGCAAGGCCCAGACGGTGAAGCTCTGATGAAAACTACTTGAATTCAGGCGCGGATTGCGCGGATTCCATGGATAGATGAACTAACCTGCGTAAATCCGCGTAATCCGCGCCTCCTTTTATAATTAAGAACAATCTCCAATTATGAAATCTCTCATCACTTTATCTCTCTCCTGTCTGCTGCTGGCTGGAACGGTGGCTTGCACTCCGTCTGCCGACAAGGCGGCCAACACACGCAGCCAGGACTTCACCGCCGACTGGACATTCCGTCTGGCGGACGACACTGCTGCCGCGCAGCCTGCTTACGATGATTCGGGCTGGCGACGCTTGAATCTGCCCCACGATTGGGCCATCGAGGGCGACTTCAGCAAGGACAATCCCTCCGGCACGGGCGGCGGGGCCCTGCCCGGCGGCATCGGCTGGTATCGCAAGACCTTCACCGTGGACAAGGCCGACGAGGGCAAATGCTTCTACATCGACTTTGACGGCGTGTACATGAACTCTACCGTCTACATCAACGGCCATAAGCTGGGCACACGCCCCTACGGCTACATCTCCTTCCGCTACGACCTGACGCCCTACCTCAACTGGGGCGGTGAGAACGTGGTGGCCGTCCGCGTGGACAATGCCGAGCAGCCCAACTCCCGCTGGTATTCCGGTTGCGGCATCTACCGTAACGTATGGCTCACCAAGCTCAATCCCGTGCATGTGGCCCAATGGGGCACGTATGTCACGGCCGAGAACGTCTCCGAGGAAGGTGCCCGACTGACTGTCCGCACCACGGTGGAGAACACGCAGGAGGCCGATGCCACCTTGGAACTCCGCACCGAGCTGGTGGATGCCCAAGGCAAGACCGTCGTCACCCTTGACCCCGCCGTCGTGACCGCCAAGGCCGACACCCTGACCGAGACCCTGCAACAAGCGGAGGTCCCCTCGCCCGAACTGTGGAGCGTGGAGTGTCCCTACCTCTATGACGTGAAGACCACCCTGCTGGCCGACGGCCAAGTGGTGGACACGTATGTCACTCCGTTCGGCTTCCGCTACTTCAGCTTCGATGCGCAGAAGGGCTTCTCGCTCAACGGGAAACCGATGAAGATTAACGGTGTCTGCATGCACCACGACTTGGGCTGCCTGGGTGCGGCCGTCAATGTCCGTGCCTTGGAGCGCCAGTTGGAAATCCTGAAAGAGATGGGGTGCAACGGCGTCCGCTGCTCGCACAACCCGCCCGCCCCGGAGCTGCTGGACCTCTGCGACCGCATGGGCTTCATCGTGATGGACGAGACCTTCGACATGTGGCGCAAGAAGAAGACCGCGCACGACTATTCCCGCTACTTCAATGAATGGCACGAACGCGACCTGACCGACCTCGTGATGCGCGACCGCAACCATCCCTCCATCTTCATGTGGAGCATCGGCAACGAGGTGCTGGAGCAGTGGAGCGACGCCAAGGCCGACACCCTCAGCCTGGCCGAGGCCAACCTCATCCTGAACTTCGGCCATAGCGCCGACATGCTGGCCCAGGAAGGCGGCGAACTGTCCGTCAACTCCCTGCTGACCAAGAAACTGGCCGACATGACCCGTGCCCTCGACCCCACGCGCCCCGTCACCGCCGGTTGCAACGAGCCGAATCCCGGCAACCACCTGTTCCGCTCGGGTGCGTTGGACATCATCGGCTTCAACTACCACGACGACTGGTTTGCCGGCGTGCCGCAGAATTTCCCCGGCAAGCCCTTCATCATCACGGAGAGCATTTCCGCCCTGATGACCCGCGGCTACTACCGGATGCCCAGCGACTCGATGTACATCTGGCCTTCCCGTTGGGACATACCCTTCTATGACGAATCCTTCTCGTGCTCGTCCTACGACAACTGCCACGTGCCTTGGGGCAATACCCACGAAGGCACCCTGCGCCACGTGAAGAACAACGACTTCATCTCCGGCCAATACATCTGGACCGGCTTCGACTACATCGGCGAGCCCACGCCCTACGGCTGGCCCGCGCGCAGCTCCTACTTCGGCGTCATCGACCTGGCCGGATTCCCCAAGGACATTTATTACATGTACCAGAGCGAGTGGCGGCCCGACAAGACCGTCCTGCACCTCTTCCCGCATTGGAACTGGAAGGAAGGCCAGGAGATAGACCTCTGGGCCTACTACAACAACGCCGACGAGGTGGAACTCTTCGTCAACGGGCAGTCCCAGGGCGTGCGCAGCAAGGGCAAGGACGACTTCCACGTCAGCTGGCGCGTCACCTATCGGTCCGGCACGGTGAAAGCCGTTTCGCGCCGCGGTGGGCAAGTGGTGGCCGAGCAGGAAATCCATACCGCCGGCGAACCCGCCCAAATCCGCCTGACGCCCGACCGCGCGTCCATCCACGCCGATGGCCGCGATCTGAGTTTTGTCACCGTGGAAATCCTCGACAAGGACGGCAACCTCTGTCCGTGGGCGGAGAACGACGTGACCTTCGACGTGCAGGGCGCGGGCTTCATTGCCGGCGTGGACAACGGCAGCCCCGTCTCCATGGAGCGCTTCAAGGCCAACCACCGCAAGGCTTTCTACGGCAAGTGTCTCGTGGTGATACAGAACAATGGCGAGGGCGGCTCCATCAACCTGAAGGCCACGGCCGACGGATTGCAGGAAGCCGGCACCACCTTGAACGCCGATTGACAGGTATAAGCTGATGCATCGACGAACAAAGGTACGACCTTTGCCTATTAAAGGTGCCACCTTTTCTATAAAGAGGTGCCACCTCTTTCATAAAAAGGTGCCACCTTTTTATGGAATCAATGCCATTGATTCCTTTCCTTAGTATCCAATTCATTGCAATAAACCATCAATTATGAGAAACAAACTCTTTACCACCTTTGCCTGTGCCGCGCTCATGGCAGCAGGCAGCCTGTCAGCCCAGACGCCGGTGTATCTGGATGACACGAAACCCATCGAAGAGCGGGTGCAGGATGCCCTCAGCCGCATGACGCTGGAAGAGAAAGTGGCCTTGTGCCACGCCTACGGCAAGTTTGCCAGCTCCGGCGTGCCCCGCCTGGGCATTCCCGAACTGTGGTGGAGCGACGGCCCCCACGGCGTGCGTGCCGAAATCAACTGGAACGACTGGGGCTATGCCAACCAGACCAACGACAGCATCACCGCTTTCCCCGCCCTGACCTGCCTGGCCGCCACGTGGAATCCCGAGATGTCCGCCAAGTATGGCAAGGCCATCGGCGAGGAAGCCGTCTACCGCGAGAAGGACGTGTTGCTCGGCCCCGGCGTCAACATCTACCGCACGCCGCTGAACGGGCGCAACTTTGAGTACATGGGCGAAGACCCCTACCTGGCCAGCGTGATGTGCGTGCCCTACATCCGGGAGGTGCAGAAGAACGGCGTGGCCGTCAGCGTGAAACACTATGCCTTGAACAACCAGGAACTGTGGCGCGGACACATCGACGTGCAGGCCAGCGACCGTGCCCTCTACGAACTCTATCTGCCCGCCTTCAAGGCTGCCGTGCAAGAGGGTGGCGCGTGGACCATCATGGGCGCTTACAATAAATTCCGCGGCCAGCACTGTTGCCACCACGAGCTGCTGCTCCAGAAGATTCTGAAGGGCGACTGGGGCTTCGACGGTGTGGTTGTTACCGACTGGGGCGGTGCGCACGACACGTATGAGGCCGCCGTCAACGGACTGGACGTGGAGATGGGTTCGTACACCAACGGCCTGACGTCGGAAAGTGCCTTCGGCTACAACGATTATTACATGGCCGATGCCTACCTCAATATGCTGAAGGAAGGCAAGGTGCCTGTGTCTACGGTCGATGACAAAGCCACGCGCATCCTGCGCCTCATCTTCCGCACCGCCATGAACCGCCACAAACCCTACGGCTCCATCTGCACGGACGAGCACTATGCCGCCGCCCGCGAGATTGGCAACGAAGGCATTGTCCTACTGAAGAATGCGCCCGTGGCGAAGAAAGGCAATCCCCTGCTGCCCATTGATGCTTCCAAGTATGACCGCATCCTCGTGGTGGGCGACAACGCCGTGCGCCTGCTGAACCAGGGCGGCGGATCCTCCGAGCTGAAGGTGAAGGACATGGTGTCCCCGCTGGACGGCCTGCGCGAGCTGTATGGCGACAAGGTGCAGTTTGCCCAGGGCTATGCCGCCGGCCGCCCGATGTACGGCCAGATTGAGGAGATTCCCCAAAACGTGGTGGATTCCCTGCGTACCGAGGCTGTCGCTATGGCCAAGGAAGCCGACTTGGTCATCGTGGTCGGTGGCTTGAACAAGAACCATTTCCAGGACTGCGAGGGCGGCGACCGCTTGGAGTATGGCCTGCCTTTCGGCCAAGACGAGTTGATTGAAGAAATCCAGGCCGTCAATCCCAACCTGGTATTGGTGCTCCTCACCGGCAATGCCGTGGAGATGCCTTGGGTGGACAAGGTGCCCGCCATCGTGCAGGGTTGGTATCTCGGCTCAATGGGCGGACGCTCTCTGACCGACGTGATGAGCGGTGCCGTTTGCCCCAGCGGCAAGCTGCCCTTCTCCTTCCCCGCCAAGCTGACGGACTGTGCCGCCCATGCCTTTGACGAGATGGCCTATCCCGGCGACAGCATCCGGGAGGAATATAAGGAAGACATCCTTGTGGGCTATCGTTGGCACGACACGAAGAAGATTCCGGCCCTCTTCTCCTTCGGTCATGGCTTGAGCTACACCACCTTCGAGTATGGCAAGCCCGTCCTCTCCGCCAAGAAGATGGAGGCCGATGGCTCGTTGACCCTCACCGTGCCCGTGAAGAACACCGGCAGCGTGGCCGGCAAGGAAATCGTCCAGCTCTACGTGGGCGACGAGAAATGCAGCGTGCTCCGTCCGCAGAAGGAGCTGAAGCACTTCGACAAGATTCTACTCCAGCCGGGCGAGGAAAAGACCGTCTCCTTCACCCTCACGCCCGACGACCTGAAGTTCTATGACGACAAGGCCGGGCAGTGGACGGCCGAGCCGGGCAAGTTCAAGGTCTATGTCGGTGCTTCGTCCACGGACATCCGCGGCACGGTGACGTTCGAACTGATGTAATACCTTTTAATAATATACGCCTGTTTATGAAATCCCTGATAACCTTTCTTTGTGCGTGGCTTCCCCTTTTCTCAATGGCTGCCACTGCTCCGACGGACACTTGCAACCATCGTCTGTGGTACACCGCCCCCGCCTCCATCTGGGAGGAAACCCTTCCCTTGGGCAATGGCCGCTTGGGCATGATGCCCGATGGGGGAGTAGACCGTGAACATATTGTCTTGAATGAAATTTCCTTGTGGAGCGGCTCGGAATCCGACTATCGCAATCCCGAGGCTTCCAAGAGCCTGCCCGCCATCCGTCAACTGCTCTTCGAGGGCAAGAACCTGGAGGCGCAGGAACTGATGTACCGCAGCTTCGTCCCCAAGAAGCAGGAAACCGATGGCCGTTATGGCTCCTATCAAGTGCTGGGTGACCTGGATATTGACTTCTCTTATCCGGCGTCATCCGGTCCGGAGAAGTACGTCCGTTCCCTCTCCCTTCGCGACGGTGTGGCGCATACCTCCTTCACGTTGGGCGGTGTGGACTATGGGCGGACATACTTCGTCTCTCGCGACCGTGACGTCATGCTTGTCCGGCTGACGGCCAGCCGTCCGGGTGCCTTGTCGTTCTCGGCCCGCCTGAGTCGTGCGGCCCAAGCAACGGTTTCGGCTGATGGCGATGTGTTGCTGATGAGCGGCCAGCTCTCCAGCGGCAATCCCGGCAAGAAAGGCATGAAGTACCGCGTGGCCATGCATCTGCTTTCTAAAGGTGGAGCCGTGAGCATCTCCCCGGAGAAGGGCATTACCTTGAAGGAAGGGCAGGAAGCCTGGTTGATTCTGTCCGCCACGACTTCCTTTGCGGCAGAAGGTACGGACTTTTCCGGCGACCGCTATGTGGAGGTGTGCGACAGTCTGCTGAAAGCCGTGGATGAAGTGTCCGGGATGGAGCAATCCCACATGGCTGCCCATCGTGACCTCTACGACCGCGTCTCCCTCACTTTGCCCGCCTCGCCGGACGATGCCCTGCCCACCAACGAACGCCTCTTGCGCTTCGCAGACCGTCCTGTGCCCGGCTTGGCTGCCCTGTATTACAACTATGGCCGCTACCTCCTCATCAGCAGCACGCGTCCCGGCTCCTTGCCTCCCAATTTGCAGGGGCTTTGGGCCAACGGTGTGCTCACGCCTTGGAACGGTGACTACCACACCAATATCAATATCCAGATGAACCATTGGCCGCTGGAGCAGGCCGGGCTCTCCGAACTCTACCAGCCGCTGACCACACTGATGGAACGCCTTATCCCCTCGGGCGAGGAGACTGCCCGTGCCTTTTATGGTGAAGACGCCGAAGGTTGGGTGTTGCACATGATGACCAACGTCTGGAACTATACCGCCCCCGGCGAGCATCCCTCGTGGGGAGCTACCAATACGGGCGGGGCATGGCTCTGCGCCCATCTGTGGGAGCATTACCAGTATTCGCAGGACAAGGCTTACCTGGAGCGCATCTATCCCATCCTGAAGGGGGCTGCCCGGTTCTTTGCTTCCACCACGGTGCGCGAACCCCGCCACGGTTGGTTGGTCACGGCACCGACTTCCTCGCCGGAGAATGCGTTCTACGTGCCGGGCGACACCGTGCATTCGGTCAGCATCTGCATGGGACCCACGATGGACGTGCAACTGCTGACCGAACTGTATACCAATGTCATCGCCGCTGCCCGCATCTTGGGTCGCGACGCCGACTTGGTTGCCCGCTTGGAAGCCGACATGAAGCAGTTCCCGCCGATGCAAGTCAGCAAGGAAGGCTATTTGCAGGAGTGGCTGGAGGATTATCGCGAGGTGGAT
The DNA here is from genome assembly GCA_019115825.1 of Candidatus Bacteroides pullicola. GTDB lineage: Bacteria > Bacteroidota > Bacteroidia > Bacteroidales > Bacteroidaceae > Bacteroides > Bacteroides pullicola. Next base: position 72,811 of record DXCV01000048.1, on the reverse strand, counting down.
GTACACCACCGTCACGTCTCCCACCTCTATGGGTTGCACCCCGCCAATCTCATCTCACCCCTCCGTACACCCGAATTGGCCGAGGCTTGCCGCGTCACGCTGAACCGCCGTGGCGATGAGGCCACCGGCTGGAGCCGTGCGTGGAAGATGAACTTCTGGGCCCGTCTGGGCGACGGCAACCGGGCGTGGAAGCTGTTCCGCAGCCTCCTGCATCCTGCTGTCGATCCGCAGACCGGGGCGCACGGCAGCGGCACTTTCCCCAACCTGTTCTGTGCGCATCCGCCTTTCCAGATAGACGGCAATTACGGCGGCACGGCCGGCATCGGCGAGATGCTGTTGCAGAGCCACGAGGGCTTTATCCACCTTCTGCCTGCCTTGCCGGACAGTTGGGATGAAGGCAGTTTCCGTCACATGAGGGTACGGGGTGGTGCGTCTGTCGATTTGGATTGGCAGGGAGGGCGTGCCGTGCAGGCTACGGTTCGTGCGCTCTGTCCGGGTACATTCCTTGTCCGGATGCCCGCCGGAGCCACGGAGGCCACAGTGACCATCGGCGGCAAGGCCACTACGCTTTCTGACGAGATGATTGAGCTGAAGTTGGCGAAAGGCGAAGCCGCGGAGTTGCGCTTCGTATATTGAGTCCGGAGGCTATAGAATTAGGCGCGGATTGCGCGGATTACAAAGATACCGTATGTAATTCGCGTGATCCGCGCCTTGCTTTGTTTTCGTACTATTTGATGTCAATGTGTTGGATGGGTTGTTCTTTCTTCGTGTCCATCGGCTGGGCTTGGTACGTGGTCCGGGCGAAGTCGATGTTGTTCAGGTCGATGCAGCGGATGCGGCTGTCGTACATCGTGCGGAAGTAGATGCGCCGTCCCGTCATGTCCGTGGCTGAGGTCCATTGCGTGGCGCTGGGGATGTCGGCCGGTATCTTGCCGTCAGCAAACTCGATGCCCACGGGGATGTCGAAGTTGTTCAGGATCTGGAAGCCTTGCAGGATGGCTTTTTCCGCCGTGGCCTGTAGGGGAGCCGTGGCTTGGTAGAAGGCGGCACGCACGAAGCGTGAGGGAGGTGTCACGTCACCCGGCAGGCCGAGAAAACCGCTGCCTGCGCCGAATTGCCTCAGTTCCACGCTGCCCAGCTTTCGGGCGGGTGCCGAACCGGGGAAGAGGTTGACGTAGTTGTTCAGGTTGGTCAGGTGCCAAGGCAGGTCGGGTGAGTTGGTCAGCACGCCCAATGGATTCTCGTAGAAACGCAGTTGGCCGTCCTCCACAATTTCCAGTACAATCTGATGTCCGGAGGGGTCGGTGAACCGCCAATGCACGGTCGAGGCACGCGGGTCAATCTGCACGATGTGGACGCGTTGCACGGCGGCTTTCACTTCGTCCACCGTGGCACATTCGCCCAGCACATAGGCCACCAGCTGTAGGTCGGCGAGGGTAGTTGCTTTCTCTGCGGGATCGTATGTCTCATATTGGCCGTAGGCAGGGAAATAGAACAGTCCGGCGGACAGACCAGCTTCGTTCAGTCCTTCGGCCACGAACTGTTCCTGCTCCACGGAGAGGCCCACATAGCCGTAGCGGGCGGTGAAGCTCATGCCGTCCGTTGTGCCGCCGGGCAGGAAGGACTGTTGCCGGTAGCCGCGCGGCACGATAACATATTGGCTATTCAGGTCGCTGCCGCCCCATTCGATGGTGCGGGCCACGATGGTCCGGCCGTCCTGGCTCTTCAGGGTGATGCCGGTGCAGGCATCGGCGGGGATGTGGGCCGTGCCTGTTAGGGCGGCCAGTAAGATGAGGGATAGTTTCTTTTTCATATACGTGTGGGTTTTAAGAGTGATACATATATGCCTATATAACCCCGGCCAACCGGAATTGTTCACCCTATTCCAGCAATTCCCCCGCTCCCTGCCGCACGATGACCGGCTCGTCGCCCGTGCAGTCCACTACCGTCGAGCCGTCCAGTCCGCCGATGCCGCCGTCTATCACCAGGTCCACCAGGTCGCCGTATTTCTCGTCGATGAGTTCCGGGTCGGTGGTGTATTCCGGGTCGTCGTCCTCGTCGTGGGGCAGGGTGGTGGTCATGATGGGGGCGTCCAGCAGGCGGGCGATTTCACGGATGATGGGATTGTCCGGCATACGGATACCTACTTCCTTGCGGTTGCGGAAGATTTTGGGCAGGCGGGTCGTGCCGTTCAGGATGAAGGTGAAGGGGCCTGGCAGGTTGCGCTTCATCAGCTTGAAGGTCGTGTTGTCCACCTTGGCATACTCGCTGATGGCGGCCAGGTCGTAGCAGATGATGGCCAGGTTGTTCTTCTTCGGGTCAATGCCCTTGAGGCGGCAGATGCGCTCGATGGCCCGTTCCTTCAGGCCGTGGCAACCAATGGCATAGCGTCCGTCGGTGGGGTAGATGAGCAGGCCGCCGTCGTTCAGCACGTCGATGACGCGTTGCAGGTCGGCGGGATCGTTGTTCTTGTTGTAGAGTTTCAGCAGCATATTCTTTCTTTTTGGGGATTGGCGATGGGGTGGTTATTATTGGACGAGCGTACCGATGCTTCCGTCCTCCGTCAGTGTTTCCACGACGATGCGGGGCTTGCGGCACCGGCTGTTGTTGTAGAAGCGGAGGGTGGCCCGACCGTTCTTGTCGGTCTGCACTTCGGGATTCCAATAGAGCGTCCGGCGGTAGTCCTCCTCCTTGGGCAGAATGCCGTAGTCGGGTTGGTAGAAGTCCTTCACCTGGCTGTATCCTTCCAGACGGGTTTTGCGCACACCTTTGGCGGCTTTGGCCGGAATCTGGTTTTCAGGATAGGTCTCTATCAGGACGGCGCAGCCGAAAGCTTCGTTGATGTCAAAGGCCGTGAATTTCGGATCGGCATACTCCAGCATCGTACGGGTGTCCTCCGTGATGTAGATGGACTTGATGGATTCCAGTGTCAGCAACTGGTACTGGAAGAGATCCATCTCGTTGTAATAGACACGTTTGTAGTTGATGACGCAGAGAGCCAGGCGACCGTTGTACAGCAACAAGTCCCGTCCCTGGGACTCCCTGTATATCTGGAAGTGGGGATTCATGTTCACCATCATTTCGTTGAAATCATCGCCGACGAACTTGTTCCGGTCCGTGATGTCATCCATTTCGGCCGCCACGTCGTAGTAAGTCACCGACTTGCGGCGTGCCTCGTAGATGTCGTGGGCCCGGTTGCGTTTCTTGGCCGTGACCACCACTTCCCGAAGACGATGTACCTTGTCGTGCACACCGGTTCGGCGCAAAGAGTCCTCGTAGACCGTGAGGAGGGAATCGAGGTTGATTTCCGGGGCACCCGGCTGCAGCGTGTCCGCGTAGGAGGTTGCCTTCTCATCCACTTCTACCTGCATTTCGGCCAAAGGATAGGGCCGGGGGGTCGGACTGAACAAGCGGTCCAGCACGATGCGGTGGTCCTTCTTCTTGCCATTCTTGGTGGCGGCCAGTACCAGGTTCCACCGTCCCTCCACATCGGTGCGGAAGGCGAAGCGTCCCAGGCTGTCGGTCGTGAAGGTACTTATCATGGTCTGTGTGCTGTCCGTTCCTGTTGTGTCGCGTTTCATCAGGGCGGCAGTGAGGTCGATGCCGGCCTGTGGCTTGCTGCGGACCATCGAGACCACTTGTCCGCGTACTTCGATGCCCTGTTCCGGCGGACACTTCAGCTCGAAAGGGGTAAGTCCGGCTTGCCGGCTCCAGTCGTAGCGGCGCCAGCCCTGCACCATCAGCAGATGATCCAAGGCGCGGCGGTGGGTGGTGTCGTCTGCCTCGAAATACCAGGCGGGGCGGCGGACGTAGCCCTTGATTTCCGACATCAGCAGCAGGTCGGTCAGCAGGGAGTGGCGTTCCGTCACCTCATCTTGTGCATCGCGGACGGACACCGACAGCGGTGTGTGGGAGACAGGCTGTCCTTGGTCATCGTGTACGCTAAACTCCACACGGATGGAGTCATAAGGTTGATAGAGCACTTTGTCCGTCCGGGCAGAGATGCCCACGGTGTCCGGCCGTCCGGCAAAGAACAGGCGGTCGGCCACGACTTGCCCGTCCGTGTCGAACAGCACCGCTTGCGCCACGCCCGGCGGGAAGTTCTTGAGGCTTGCCTGGAAGTCCACGGGCTTGTCCCCGTACATCTCGGTCAGGTAGAATCCGTGCAACTGTCCCCGGCACATCAGTGCCATCCCCAGTATGCAGGGAGGCGTGTCCGGGTGTTTCAGTATCCGGACGGACAGGCTGTCCGGGTGGCTGGTGGCATCCACGGACCAGACGACACCCTGCGGCAGGGCTTCCGGCAGGTCGAATCGGTAGGTCTTGCCCTGCCATTCTACCACTGCCTTGTATTTCTCTTCTGCTTGGGGGGTGTAGGTGAATGTGCCCCGGCCTTCGTGCAGGGAAGAAAAACGGACCTGTGTCTCTTTGTCTCGGTTGATGACCAGCCCGCTCACGTCCACCGGATTGCCATACGCATCGGTCGCCTCGAAGGCCACCCGGCAGGGTAGTCCCTCCACGGCTTGTCCCCCCTCCGGATAGAAGGCCAAGTTGAGTTTCTTTTGTTTCTTTTGCCGCTTGCGCAGGCGCAGGTATTTGTAGACAGCATACGGACGCACCTCCTTCTGTGTGTAGTCGCCCGGCGTATCCGGCTTCTCAAACACGGGCAGGAGGCGCGAGAATACGCTTCCTTCGCCGAAGTTCAGCATGTATCGGGTGTAGGCCCGGACTTCGTAGAATCCGGCGTAGAAAGGCAATCGTGTCAGGGAGAAGTTGCCGTGGGCACGTCCGTTCCGGATGGGCAAGGTCTGTTTGGCTATGATTTCCCCGCCGGGGTTGAGCAGTTCCACGTAGAGTGTCTTGCTGAGGGGGCTGGGACGATTCCGCTCCGCACTGACCACGTAGCACTGGAACCAGATGTCATCACCCTGGTAATAGCCGGTGTTGTCGAAGTGCACATATACCTTCTCCTGCGGGAATGTCTGCCCGAAGCGTTGCACGGCATAGGCATGGTGCAACAGACGTTGGGCCAGGCTGTCCGCAGGCTGCCCGTGCAGGCAGGGAAGGCAGACTCCAAGGATGAAGGTCAGTAGAAGTAATCTCCGTTTCATGGGCGATGATACAGTTGCCCGCAAAGATAGGAAATCCGTTAGGAAGTGCGAATTATTTCGTCCTTATTTTTGTGCCGCACAGGCGTTTGTCGTATCTTTGTGCCATGAATCATAAGTTAAGAATAGGAGGAACTGATATGAAGACGAGTGTTGCCATGGAGAATCTTTGGCTTTATCTGCAATCTTTGCCCAAAAGCAACAAGAAGTGGTTGTCCGAGAAGTTGCAGGAAGACCTGCATTCAGAAAAGACGGAGTACATCAGCAAGGAAGAAGTGCTGGCGGGTATTGATGCGGGACTGAAAGATGTAGTGGCCGGACGTACACGCCCGGCAGAAGAATTTTTGGAGGAATTGCGCCATGGATTATAAGATAAAAACGGCGAAGTCTTTTGAGAAAGAACTTAAAAGGCTGGGAAAGCGTTATGCTTCCATCGTAGATGATTATGCCCATCTGTTGGAAGAACTCCATGCCAATCCCCATCTCGGCATCGACCTCGGCGGTGGCCTGCGCAAAATCCGCATGGCCATCACCTCCAAGGGCCGGGGCAAAAGCGGCGGGGCCCGTGTCATCACCTTTACGGTAGTCGTGGCCGTGGAGGAAACGGAAATCAACCTGCTGTATATTTATGACAAGGCGGAGCGTTCTTCCATCAGCCGGAAGGAAATAGAGGATTTGTTGCAGAAGAACGGGCTGGCCGGTTAGCCTTCCTTCCTCATCTCCTTCTCCAGCTTCTTGATTTTTGTCCAAGCTTCCTTGAATTTCGGGCAGAGTGCCACGGCCTTTTCATAGTTGCGCATTGCTGCGTCCTTCATCCCCACATGGAGGCATTCGTCGCCCATCTGTATATATTCACGGGCATATTTCACCAGACTCTTTTCTTTCTCCACGGCCTCTTGACGGAGGCGCATGTTGTCTTCGCGCAGACGGTTGATGACGTTCAGCTTGCGGCGGATGAGGCGTTGGGCGGCGGGCCGCTCGATGTCGTAGCGCGAATGGATGGCGCGGAAGAACTCCGTCAGGAAGGTGTCGAAATCTCCTTTGTCGAACGCGCGGGACGCTGCGGCATAACGGATGTCCGCCTCTGCCTCCTTCAGGGCACGGTCGATGGCCTGCGGATTGTTGAAGCGGCGGGCGAACTGCGTGATTTCCGGCCGCACAAAGACATCGTTCCGCCGGATGGGCTGGCGCAGTTGCAGGCCCTCCAGCGAGGTGCAGCGGCTCAGCGCCACGTAAGTCTGTCCGCCGGCAAAGGCACCGCCCGTCAGGTCCACCACGGCGCGGCTGAAGGTCAGCCCCTGGCTCTTGTGGATGGTGATGGCCCACGCCAGCCGCACGGGGAACTGGGTGAACGTGCCCAGCACTTCCTCCTCAATCACCTTTTTCTCTTCATTATATTTATAGCGGATGTTGCGCCACGACTCCGGGCGGACGTCGCACTCGTGCCCGTCGTCGGTGATGATGTAGAGCGCCTCCCCGCCCTCGTCGAAGCCGCTGACCACGCCGATGGTGCCGTTCACCCAGCGGCGTTCCGGGTCGTTCTTGACGAAGATGACCTGTGCGCCGGGTTTCAGTTCGAGGTCGCGGGTGGTGGGCAGGCTGCTTTCGGGGAAGTCGCCTTCCACCTGGCCCTTGAAGACGGTCGGGGCACCCGGCAACTCGTCCAGCTTGCGCTCGTTGATGTAGTCCACCGTGTTGCGGCGCGTGGCCAGGGTGATGTACATGTCCGCCTCCGAGTCCTCTATCTGCGTGCCGCAACGGGCATTGAGCGTCCGCAGGTCGGCATCGCTCAAGGTGGCGTTGCGGATGTGGTCCAGCACGCCGACGAACACCGGGTCGCTCTGGCGGTACACCTTCTGCAACTCGATGGACACGAGGTCAATCTGGCTGAACACCCGCGCCGAGAAGAAGAACGGGCTGGGGTAGAAGCGGTTCAGAATCTCCTGCTCGTCGGCCTTCACCACCGGCTCCAGTTGGTAGACGTCGCCCACCAGCAGCAGTTGCTTGCCGCCGAAAGGTTGGCGCAGGTTGTGCGAGTAGACCCGCAGGATGCGGTCCACGGCGTCGATGATGTCTGCCCGCACCATGGAAATCTCGTCGATGATGACCAGTTCCAGCTCCTCCAGCAGCTTGCGGTGCTCCTTGGTGTAGCGCAGGAACTGGTGGATGCGTCCGCGTTGCAGGCTCAGGTTGGGGTCGTCCGGCAGCAGCGGATGGAAGGGCAGGCGGAAGAAGCTGTGCAACGTGCTGCCCCCGGCGTTGATGGCGGCGATGCCCGTGGGGGCCAGCACCACGTGCTTCTTCTTCACGTTGTCGCAGATGTAGCGCAGGAAGGTCGATTTGCCCGTGCCGGCCTTTCCCGTCAGGAAGAGCGACTGGTGGGTGTACTTGATGAGCTCCAACGCTTGGCGGAACTCCCGGTTGCTGGTGTCGGGCAGGAAAGCGGTCATGCGAGTCCGAAGTGTTGCAGGGCCTTGGCGATGCCGTCTTGGTCCACCGTGTCCGTCACATAGTCTGCCTCGGCCTTCACCGTGTCGTTGGCATTGCCCATGGCGATTCCGATGCCCGCGTGGCGCAGCATGGGGATGTCGTTGCCCCCGTCGCCGATGGCCATCGTGTCCGCCACGTCGATGCCGAAGTGACGGCACATCAGGTCGATGCCCAACTGCTTGTTGCAGCCCAGGGCGCTGACGTCCACAAAGGCGGGATGCCAGCGGCCAATCTCGCAGTTGGGCAACAGCGGGCGGATTTCCCGCTCCTGCTCCTCGTTGAAGAAGGGGGACAACTGGCAGACCTCCGGGATGAGGCGCAGGGCTTCCGCCGGGGTCACGCCGGGCACCTCCTTGGCGTGCAGATACTCCACGAACACCTGGCGCAGCAGTTCGCTGGGGTAGCAGGCGCAGATGAGGTGCTCGTCCACCACGGTGCAAGTGATGCGCCGTGCTTTGCAGTAGTCCAGGATGGCCTTCACCTCTGCGGCGGGGATGACTTGCTTGTGGATGACCTCGTCGCCCACGTAGCAGTAGCCACCGTTCATCGTGACGTAGCCGTCTATCAGCCCGCGTTCTTGCAGGCCGCCCAGGTTGTTGATGAAGCCCGGCGCACGACCCGTGGCGATGAACATCCGGACGCCCCGTGCGTGGGCGGCGGCGATGGCCTCGATGGTGGAGGCGGGAATCTCGTGCGTCTCGAAGCTGACCAACGTGCCGTCTATGTCAAAGAAAATTGCTTTTGTCATAAATTTGTTCTATTGAGCCTGTTGTATGGAGTTGGATTTGCAAATGCTTGTATTCCAGTGTGTTGTTTACCCGTGCCTGCGTCCGTGCTTACCCGTACCTCCGCCCGAAGGCGGGGACGTTGCGGCCCGGAATGGTGTTTTGCGGGCACAGTTATCGCCTGCAAAAGTAAGAAAATCGGAGGATATTTCGTACTTTTGCCGCCGTTATTGAATGATATACTTGCAGTTTTTGATATGAGACAATGGCTTCTCTTGCTTTTCTTGTTGATGGTAACCGCCTGTCGTTCCGGAGCGGACGACCTTGACCTGGTGCGCCGTGCCGATGCCCTGTGGCAGACCGACATGGACAGTGTCGCCGCCCTGCTGGCCCGGGTGGAGCGGCCCGAACTGCTGCCCCGCCGGGAGTTGCTGCATTATGGCTGGCTGACGGCCTACCGGCATTATGAGGACAATGCCTCCCTGTCCGAGGACTCGCTTGTCCTTCCCGCCTTCGACCATTTCACGGCGCAAGGCGACACCGCCCGCCTCCTGACTTCCTACCTGCTGAAGGCCGCCTACCTGCACGCCCACGGTCGTCACGACGCGGAACAGGCCGTGCTGGACAGCGGCAGTGTCCGTGCCCTGTCGGTGGGCGACAGTGTCCGGGCAGGCAATTTCCTGGCCGAGAAGGGCGAGTGTTACGTCTATGCCTACAAGGATTACCGCCGTGCCGCCGATGCTTACCGTCGTGCGTTGTCCCTGCGCGAGACGGCCGACACTCATTTCTCGTTGGGCATCACGTTGGGATTGCTGAAGGAAGATTCTGCCACGTGGCATACGAACCGCAGCGTGGAGCTGGCCCTGCAGCGTGGCGATACTGCCCGGGCCGTTCACTACCTGCGCAACCATGCCCAGGTGATGGTCTACGTCTCGCCCGATTATCGCGAGGCTATCCGCTTGTTTCACCGCGTGCTGGCCCTCACGGCCCGTCCCGAAGAGTTGGGCATTACTTACGCCACGATGGGCGAATGTTTCCTCAAACAGCACCGGTTGGATTCCGCCCAATACTACCTGGACAAGGGGTGGGAGTGTTACCACAGCTGGGGACGCAAGTTCGTCACGTCCGAAAATCAGTTGGGCTATTTGCAAGGCCTGCTGGACTACACCCGCACGGGCACTTTCGACTATCTCGACCTGATGCGCTACAACGACTCGGTGGGTAATGCCCTTTATGCCTATCGCAGTGCTGTCCGCCAGAAAGACCGCACCCGCGGCGACCTGTCCGAGGCCAACCTGCGTCTCCAGGTAGACCGCCAGCGGATGCAGCTCTGGTTGCTGGGCGCGTTGCTGCTGCTCTTGCTGGCCGGAGGAGGGGGCGTCTGGTATTTCCGCAGCCGTCGCAACCGCCTGATTGAGGCCGAAGAGCGCATCGAGACCCTCGACCGCCTCCTGGCCGAAGCCACTGCCGTCGCGCCGTCCGCCTCTGCCGTGTCCGAGGGGAACGACCGTCTGTTTCGCCGTATCCTCCTGCAACAGTTGGGACTGATACGCCTCGTGGCCGGACAGCCCACAGCGCAGAACCAGGAACTGTTGCGCCGCGTCTCCACCTTGCCGCATCCCAACGAGGCGGTGGAAGGTCTGCTGGTATGGGACGACCTCTATCCCGTCATCGACCGCGTGTACGACGGATTCTATTCCCACCTGCACAACCGTTTCGGCTCCCTGCTGACGGACAAGGAGGAGCAACTCTGCTGCCTGCTCCGCGCCGACTTCACGACCAAGGAAATCAGCGTGCTCACCGGACAGAGCATCCCCACCATCTACCAGCGCAAGACCACCATCCGCAAGAAGCTGGGGATGGACGAGAAGGGGGACATCGTGGCGTTCGTGCAGGGTTGAGCCTTTGAGGCCGCATATAGCCCCGGAAGTGCCCGATATAGACTGCATGTCTTTTACTTCGTTGATTGTCAGCGTTTCCATAGCTCCTTATATAGACTTTTAAGTTGCCGATATAGAGCGTTTGAGACTCGTTCTCCCCGTAACTTTGCGGCAGAAAATCAAACTGAAAAGCTATGGATATGAAACGAATCTTCTGCCTCTTGGCAACCCTTTTCCTCCTGACAGGAGCCTTTGCGCAAACTGCCCTCACGGGTCGGATTGTGGACGAGAACCATCAACCTTTTCCCTACGCCAATGTCGTGCTGCTCTCCTTGCCTGACTCCGCCTTTGTGACGGGTAGCGTCAGCGCGGACGACGGTACGTTTCGGTTGAACGCCGTATGTGACAACCGGCTTATCCGTGTTTCCTCCATCGGTTATACTACATTATATAAAAGGTGTGCAGGGCAAGACCTCGGCACCCTGCAACTCAGCCCCGACGCACAGTTGCTGGGCGAAGTGGTAGTGAAGGCCGACCTGCCCAAGGTGCGGCTGAAGGGCGATGCACAGGTGACCACCGTGCAGGGCAGCATCCTGGAGAAGGCAGGAACGGGCAACGACCTGTTGAACAAACTGCCCGGCGTGTCGGCCGATGACGGCGCGGTCAATGTCTTTGGCGCGGGCGAGGCGGAAATCTATATCAACGGCCGCAAGATGCGCGACGCCTCCGAACTGGACCAGCTGGAGAGCGACAACATCCGGCGCGTGGAGGTGGTGCGCAATCCCGGCGCACGGTACGATGCCACGGTGAAAGCCGTGGTGCGCATCTACACCAAGCGGCCACAAGGCGAAGGCTTCGGCGTGAACAACCGCTTCCTCACCCGCTACCAATACGGCTGGAGCGTGCTCGACCAGTTTAACTTCAACTACCGCAAGGGCGGCTTCGACCTCGGCGGGATGCTCTATGGCTCGGACCTGCGGAGTGAGGACAACAAGACGCTGACCACCGAGACCTTCCTTGACAAGACGTGGCGGCAGGTGGGCGATATCCACGCGGAGGGACGCAGCAAGAACCTGTCCGCGATGCTCTCGATGAACTACCGGTTCGGCGACCGCCATTCCATCGGTGCCCGCTATGACTTCGACCGCACGCCGGAGGACCGGTTCGACATCGATCCCATGGCCTCGGTGGTCTATCAGGACCGGACGCTCTACGAGGAAAACACCAGTCGGGGCAGGCAAGACAATCCCGCCACCAGCCATTCCCTCAACGTCTACTACAACGGGCAGGCGGGCGACTGGAGCATTGATTTCAACGCCGACGGCCTGTGGTCGTACAGCAAGATTGTGCAGGACATGACCGAGCAATACACCCCGGCAGGCGCTACCCGGCAGGAGCAGCGGGTCAACACTTACAATAAGGACGAGAACACGCTCTATGCCGCGAAACTCATCGTCAGCCGCCCCCTGTGGGAGGGCAGCCTCTCCTTCGGCGGGGAATACACCTACACCAACCGCAAGAACACCTTCCTGAACAACCAAGGCATCCTGACGGACAACCTCAGCAACATCGAGGAGAACGCCGCCTCAGCTTTCTTGGAGTACAGCCGCGCCTTCGGCAACCTGCAAGCCCAGGTCGGTGTGCGCTACGAGCACATCACGTCCGACTATTACGAGGGCGGCATCCGCATGGACGAACAGAGCCGCACGTATGACAATGTGTTCCCCACGCTGGCCCTCGCCCTGCCCGTGGGCAAGGCACAACTTGCGCTGAGCTATTCGGGCAGCATCGCCCGCCCCTCGTATTGGAACCTGCGGAGCAACATCACCTACGCCAACCGCTACACTTACGAGAGCGGCAATCCGCTGCTCCGGCCTTCCATCATCCAACGCCTGTCGCTGGACGCTTCCTGGAAGTGGATTTACTTCAACATGGGCTACGCGCATACCAAGGACGCCATGGTTCAAGTCGGCCGGGCTTATTCGGATGAAGCCCCCACCGTCCTGCTGCTGATTCACGAGAACAAGGGCGACATGGACAACCTTAACGCCACCCTGTCTTTCTCCCCCACCATCGGCATCTGGTCGCCCCAGCTCACGTTGATGTACCTTCAGCAATGGTATATGGTGGACATGCCCGGCGGCACGCGGGCGAACTTCAACAACCCGATGGGCTACTTCACGTGGAACAACAACTTCAGCCTGCCCCGTGGCTTCACGCTCGACGCCGACTTCTCCCTGATGACGCGCGGCGACCAGGACAATGCCCGGCAAAAGACGTTGGGTTCCATCGACCTCACCCTGCGCAAGAGCTTCCTCAACGAACGCCTCAGCCTGCAACTGAGTGCCCGGGACCTGCTGAACACCAACACCTACAGCGGCACCATCTACAGCGGTAACCGCCTGATGACCATCGACCAGCAGACGCGCCGCACCTTCACGCTGACCCTGCGCTACAAGTTCAACCCCTCGAAGAGCAAGTACCGGGGCAGCGGGGCGGGGCGGGATCAGCGCGGACGAATGTAAGCCTTCCCGCTGCCTCGGAATACCAAAGGTGCCACCTTTGGTATATCAAGTTACGGACGAGACGTTGTCAAGGTACGGAGAAGACAACGCCTCGTCCGTATGTTGTGCAACATATCCCGCTGTTTTTCCACCCCTTTCCCCTTGCAGAAGTCCTGCCTTCGCGCTATCTTTGTGCTATCAAAATAATATCACTCTAAACACTCGATTATGGAAACAAAGGAATTTCTCTTCAAGGGTTTCAAGCTGAACGGCTTTCTGATGCTGTTCCTTCATCTGGTCTTGTTCACGGCCGCCATCGTGGCGTGCTTCGTGGTGGGCGGCGTGCCCCTCTACGTGACGGGCGGCGTGCTGATTCTCGTCTGGCTCATCCTCTGCGCGGGCTATATGCAGCTGGAGCCCAACGAGGCGCGGGCCATGGTGTTCTTCGGCCAGTACAAAGGCACGTTCAAGGACACGGGCTTCTACTGGGTCAACCCCTTCTATGATAAGAAGAAACTTTCCCTCCGCGCCCGCAACCTCGACGTGGAGCCCATCAAGGTGAACGACAAGGTCGGCAACCCCATCCTCATCGGCCTGGTGCTGGTATGGAAACTGAAGGACACGTACAAGGCGATGTTCGAGATTGATGCCGAGACCATGGCCTCTGCCGCCGCCTCGACACCGGGCACCAAGGAGGCCTCCATCAGTGTGGGCAACGCCGTGGCCAACCGCATGACCGCTTTCGAGAACTTCGTGAGAATCCAGGGTGATGCTGCCTTGCGTCAAGTGGCCGGCCAATATGCCTACGACGACAACGAAGGCGAGGCGGGCGGACTGACCCTCCGCTCGGGTGGTGAGGAAATCAACGAGCAGCTGGAGCAGAAGCTCAACGAACGTCTCGTGATGGCCGGTCTTGAAGTGGTGGAGGCTCGCATCAACTACCTGGCTTATGCGCCGGAGATTGCCGCCGTGATGCTCCGTCGCCAGCAGGCATCGGCCATCATCGGTGCCCGCGAGAAGATTGTGGAAGGTGCCGTGTCGATGGTGCATATGGCGCTGGACAAGCTGGAGAAGGACAACGTCGTCGACCTGGACGAGGACAAGAAGGCCGCCATGGTGAGCAACCTCCTCGTGGTGCTCTGTGCCGACGAGTCCGCCCAGCCCGTGTTGAATACAGGAACCCTTAACCATTAATGCCATGATGAGACGGTTGTTGCTGATTCTCTGCCTGTGCCTCTTGTGCATCGGGCTGCGTGCACAGACGGTTGACCGCCTGCCCTTGGCCAAGTGTGCTTACCTCTATTTCGTGTCGGGGCAGGGCGAGGCGCTCCGTACGATGCTGAGCGACGAGATGCAGGCCGCCTTGCCCGCCGCTGCCTTGAGCGGGATGTTCAACCAGTTGACGGCGCAGTTCGGTGCCCTGCAATCCACGGGCGAGTGGCACCAGGTGGAGGCCGAGGGCATGACCATCTGTTTTTGTGACCTGGCGTTCGAGAAATATACCCTGCGCTTCCAGACGGCGTTTGATGCAGCGGGACGCATCGCGGGGCTGTTCGTGAAGCCTGCCCCGAAGCCGGTAGCTGTCCCTGCCGTCTCGCCCGATAGCCTGGTGGAGGAGCAGGATACGGTCGTGGTGTGCGGCACCTTCCGTCTGCCCGCCACGCTCTGCCTGCCCCGTCGTGTAGCGGAAGAGGATGGCAGTGTGCCCTGCGTGGTGCTGGTGCATGGCTCCGGCCCGCACGACCGCAACGAGACCATCGGCCCCAACCACCCCTTCCGCGACCTGGCGTGGGGACTAGCCGCACGGGGCATCGCTACTCTCCGCTACGACAAGCGCACCTATATATATAGAAGCAACAGTGTGCCCCAAGGCCGCCAACTCGACCTTGACGTGGAGACCGTGGACGATGCCGTGGCCGCCGCGGCGTTGGCCCGCACTTTGCCGGGGGTAGAGGCGGACAGCGTCTATGTGCTGGGGCATAGCCAAGGCGGATGGCTGGCGCCGCGCATTGCCGATAGGGACTCCCGCCTGGCGGGCATCATCCTGCTGGCCGCACCTGCCCGTCCGCTGGAAGACCTCCTGCTGGAGCAAGTCACCTACCTGAACAGTCTTGCTCCCTCGGCGCAAGGTCGCCAACAAGTGGCCGAGCTGCAACGCCGGGTGGAGAACGTGAAGCACCTGGGCACGTCCGCCTTCTGCGACACCATCCCCTTCCCGTTCGATGCGCCGCGCTCCTATTGGGCCGACATCGTGTCCTACCGTCCCGTGGAGACCGCCCTCCGCCTGACGCTGCCCCTCGTGGTGCTTCAGGCCGAGCGGGATTATCAGGTGACGATGCAGGACTATGGTCTGTGGCGCATGGGGCTCTTGAAGTGCAAGAATGCCTCGTTCAAGTCCTACCCCAAGCTGAACCACCTCTTGCAGGAAGGCACGGGCAAGGCCACGCCCGACGAATACCAGCAACCTTCGTCCGTCCCCGCCTACGTGCTGGACGACTTGGCCCGCTTTGTCCGCACCGGTCGACTATGAATGGTGAATGATTAATGGTTAATGTGCAATGGCAACGAAGAAAGAATCGACAACCAAGACCTTTGTCCTGCGCGTGGATGCCGCGACGATGGATGCCCTCGAGAAGTGGGCAGCCGACGAGTTCCGCAGCATCAACGGCCAGCTTCAGTGGATCATCACCGAAGCCTTGCGCAAGAACGGCCGGCTGAAGAAGTCGCGCCAAGCCCCGTCCGAACCCCCTAAAGAATAACTCGCTTATGAAACTTATCAATCTCGGTTCCCATACCCTGCAGGAAGTGAACAACTTCCGCTTCCGTCCTACACGGATAGACCACCTGCTGGAGTTGGCTGCCTTCCTGCCCGTGCTGGCCAACTGGATATACATATTATATAGATACCGCGAGGCAGGAGGCGACCTCCCGTCCGAACTATATGCTTCGGGCGTGACGGCCTTGATTATCTTTCTGCTGTTGGGGGTGACGGGCTATTGTCCCCTCCGCTACATCAATTTCCCCTTCCGGGTAGGGCGGCACAATGTGGCCTATCAATGCGCATTGGCCTTGCGGATGATACGGGTACTGAACATCCTCAGCAGTCTGCATTTTCTCTTTATCTCGCTTTCCATCTACCATCCTTGGGCATACATCGGCAAGGCGGTGAGCCTCGGACTGCTTACGCTGGTTCTCGTTGGCTATATGGTGCTGGCGTGGCGGCATAAGTGAAACGCTGTTCTTTATTCTTACCTACCTGTTACCAATCCCTTCCCGATTATACTCTTTTTTAGGTATTGCCCCACTTTTTAACTCGCCCTACCTTTGCTGCCGATAAAAGCAACCAATAGTAAGGCAAGAAATGAAAAGATTAACAGGTTTATGTATGTTGTGCTTCCTCCTCTCTCTCAACGAGGTACGGGCGGAAGAGCCGGTAAAGGAAGAGACTGGGGAAGCCAAGAAGACCACGCTGGTACAGAAAGCCAAGCAGAAGATTGCGGCCACGGCCGATGACGATTACGAGAAGTTCCGCGTGGGCGGCTATGGAGAAATGGTGGCCGCCTTCAAGGACTACGGCATCAACCGTTTCACTGGTACCGACAACGGCAATCGCAGGACGCATCGCAACACCATCTCTATCCCCCGCTTCGTGCTGGCCTTTGACTATAAGTTCAATTCCAAGTGGATACTCGGCGCGGAGATTGAGTTTGAATCCGGCGGCACGGGCACAGCCCTCGAACTGGAGAACGCGGAGAACGGCGAATACGAGACCGAGCTGGAGAAGGGCGGTGAGGTAGCCTTGGAGCAGTTCCACATCACGCGCCTCATCCATCCCGCCTTCAATGTCCGCGTCGGTCACATGGTGTTGCCCGTCGGCCTGACCAACGCCCATCACGAACCCATCAACTTCTTCGGCACCGTGCGTCCCGAGGGCGAGACGACCATCATTCCCGCCACGTGGCACGAGACCGGTATCGAGTTCTTCGGTACGGTGGGCAAGGGCTATGCCACCTTCGACTACCAGGCCTACATCACCGCCGGCCTGAATGCCAACGGCTTCGACCGCAACACCTGGGTGGGCAGCGGCAAGCAGGGCTTCTTTGAGGAAGACAACTTCACGTCGCCGGCCTACGTCGTTCGCCTGGACTATCGCGGCGTGCCGGGACTGCGTGTGGGCTCCTCCTTCTATTATTGTGCCAACACGACTTCCAACTCGGACAAGCTGCAGACTTACTCCAAAATCAAGCGTGCTCCCCTCCGCATCTACACCGTGGACGGCGAGTATAAGAACAAGTATGTGACGGCCCGCACCAACTTCGTGTTCGGCAACCTGGCCCATTCCCGCTACATCAGCTCCATCAACGCCGGACAGTCCGGCAACTCGCCCTATACCCGCGTGGTGCCTGTGGCCAAGCGTGCCGTCAGCTATGCCGGCGAGGTGGGCTTGAACCTGCAATCCATCTGCGGCAGCAACCCGAAGGTGCCCGTCATCTATCCCTTTGCCCGCTACGAGTACTACAATCCCCAGGAAGAAGGCGAGAAGGGCCAGATTATGGACCCGCGCAACCAGGTCAGCATGTGGACCTTCGGCCTCAACTGGTTTGCCCTGCCCAACCTGGTGGTGAAGGCGGACTATATGACCCGCCAGATCGGCACGAACAAGGTCTTCGGCAAGGGCCGTTACAACAGCGAGAACGAGTTCTCCATCGGCATTGCCTACGTGGGCTGGTTCTTCAAGAAATAGACTATAAATAATCAATTAACGTAATAAACAGAAAAGAACATGAAGAAGAATTTCCTGTATGCAGCAGCCATGACGCTCTGCATGAGCTTTGCTGCCACGGCTTGCAGCGATGACAACAACGACAACGGTGGCAACACCGGCGGCTCTAACGTAGAAGAGATTGACATCACCACGGAGAACGCCTCCAACTGGTATGCCTACATGAGTGAAGTGGCTCGCCTGCTGGACCGCGATGCCTCAGACCTGTATGATTATTGGAACGTGGAGTATAACAACAGCGGCCACAGCTATGCCGAAATCTTCAAGAACCACAACGTTTCCGGCTACTTCCAGACCGCAGCCCTCTGTGTGCAGCAGATTATCGACGGTTGCTATGACATTGCCAACGAGGTGGGCGATGCCAAGATTGGCGACCCGTATGACATGTACGTCAGCGGCGACACGCAAGGCGCCCTCTACGCCGTGGAGTCCTGGTTCAGCTGGCACTCCCGTGAGGACTACTCCAACAACATCATCTCCATCTACAGTGCCATTGCCGGTTCGCGTGACGTGGTAGTGACCAGCGACCAGCTGAACCTGGAAAGCTCGGCTGTGGCTCCCAACTCCGTCTACAATGTCTTGAAGGATAACGGTTATGGCGAATTGGCTGACCAAACCATGCAAGCCATCAAGAATGCCCACGATGCCATCCTGGCCATTCCGGCTCCCTTCCGCAGCCACATCAGCAGCCAGGAAGCCTTGGATGCCCAAGACGCTTGTCTGGAGTTGGCCACGCTGTTGCAGAACCAGGTGCGTGGTGTCTTCGATGTCGGTCAGCCCTTGGCCAGCGACGAACTGCTGAACGAGGTAGTCAACACCTACGTGGACGATGTGGTATTGCCCACGTACCTCGACCTGAAGAATGCCGCCGCCGAGCTGTATGCCGATGTGAACGCTTTGGCCCAGAACCCCACGAACAGCGGCTTCGAGTCCGTGGCTGCCCAGTGGATCGTATCCCGCGCACCGTGGGAGAAGAGCGAAGCCTTCCTCTTCGGTCCTGTGGCCGACAAGGGTCTGGACCCCAACATGGACAGCTGGCCTTTGGACGCTACCGCCATCGTGAACATCCTGAACACGGGCGACCTGGACCAGCTCATCTGGAACGGCGATTACGATGAGAACTCTTCGTCCATTGCCGATGCCCAGAACGTCCGCGGATTCCACACGCTGGAGTTCCTGCTCTTCAAGGACGGTCAGGCTCGTACGGTGCCCGCTGAATAAAATTTCCCGGAAGGAGAATCATCCTTCTCTTTTTGAAGCTTGGGAAAGTAGGGGAGAGCTTGGCCGCCTCCTCTGCTTTCTTGTTGCGTACAGATGTTTCTAAAACAAAGTTCACTGATTATGAGATACTTGAATAAATCCTTCCTTGCGCTGTTGTGCGCAGCTGGTCTGCTTGGGGCTTGCGACACCGAGGACACGTACGACGTGCTGGACATCGAGGTGCCCGCCGGATACGCGTTGTCGGCAGGCACATCCACCCTCTTCGTGCGTTCGTCCAAGGCGTACGACATGCCCGCCAACTGGATTACCGGCGTGTACAACTCGCGCTTCAACAGCGGCGACGGACTCTATGACGACGTGCGCACCAGCGGCAACAGCGACGGCGGCGGCCTGGGACCGGTCTATGCCGGCTATTCCTGCGGCAGTTGCCACCGCAATGCCGGACGCACCACGCCCACGCTGTGGACCGAGGGCGGCACGGGTAGCACGGGATTCTCGTCCATGCTGGTCTACGTCAGCCGCAAGAACGGAGCCTTCTTCCGCGACTATGGCCGCGTGTTGCACGACCAAGCCATCTATGGCGTGGAGCCCGAAGGCAAGCTGCACGTGGACTGGCGGTACGAGAAGTTCCAGTTCCCCGACGGCGAGGAATACGAACTGGCCGCACCCACGTACACCATCACCGAGTGGTATGCCGACAGCATCGCGCCCGAAGACCTGTTCTGCACCGTGCGCATCCCCTTGCGTCACGTCGGCATGGGTCAGATGATGGCCATCGACACCCGTGAGATTGAGGCCTTGGCCGCCCGGAGCAACTACCCCGAGTACGGCATCAGTGGCCGTTGCAACTACATTACCGAGAAGGGCGTGCGCGGTGTCGGCCTGTCCGGCAACAAGGCGCAGCACCTGGACCTGACCGTCGAACTGGGCTTCTCCAGCGACATGGGCGTCACCAACAGCCGCTATCCCGAGGAAATCTGCGAGGGACAGGCGCAAATCAACCAAGGCAGCATGATGGGCCTCAGTTACGACCAACTCGACGTCTCCGCCGAGGACATGGAGGACGTGGACCTCTACATGCAGACCCTCGGCGTGCCCGCCCGGCGCGACGTCAACGACCCGCAGGTGCAGCTGGGCGAACAGATGTTCTATGAGGCCAAGTGCCACCTGTGCCATGTCACCACCCTGCACACCAAGACGCGCGGCTCCACCCTGCTGATGGGCACACACCTGCCCTGGCTGGGCGGGCAGACCATCCACCCGTATTCCGACTTCCTGCTGCACGACATGGGCAGCGAAATCATGGGCGTCGGCCTGAACGACAACTACGTCAGCGGCCTGGCCCGCGGCAACGAGTGGCGCACCACCCCGCTGTGGGGCATCGGCCTGCAGGAGATCGTGAACGGACACACCTACTTCCTGCACGACGGCCGGGCGCGCAACTTCGTCGAGGCCATTATGTGGCACGGCGGCGAGGGCGAGGCGTCCAAGAACCTCTTCAAGAACATGACGAAGACGGAGCGCGACGCGCTGGTGCGCTTCCTGCAATCCCTATAATCCCAACGGCAGGAAGCATATAAAGTTCCACCCCTGCTGGAACCTGGTTCCACCGGCGTTGGAACTTGGTTCCACCCGTACTGAAACTCGGTTCCATCGGCGTTGGAACCCGATGGGTTCAATACATAAGACAACAACTCTTAAAGTGATAAAAAGATGCATTTACAGAAAAGAATACTGATTCTCGCCCTGCTGGCCCTGCTCTTGCCGACGGCCTTGTGGGCACAATACGAAGAAGAGACGGCCAACGGCGTCGTATCGCTGGCAGGCCGCGAAGGTTTCTCCATCGAGACCAAGAAAGGCGATTTCGTCTTCAAGCCCTACCTGCTGGTGCAGGCGTCGGGCAACTACAACTGGTATGACGACGAGGGTCTGGACCCCGCCTACAACCAGGACAACGTGGCCAACAGCGGCTTTGCCATCCCCTACGCCGTGCTGGGCTTCACCGGCAAGGCGTTCGACAAGGTCAGCTTTAACCTTAGCCTGAATGCCGCCGCCAGTGGGGGTGCCTTGTTGCAGCAGGCGTGGTTCGACGTGGCTTTCAAGCCGCAGCTGGCTTTGCGCGTAGGTAAGTTCAAGACCCCCTTCTCGCACGCCTACCTCACCACGCTGGGCGAGTCCCTGCTGCCGCAGATGCCGCTGTCACTGACCACCTCCGTCATCATGCCTTATTCACTCAATGCCGTGATGCCCAATATCGGCACTGGTTTTGACCTGGGCGTGGAGCTGCACGGACTGGTGCGCGACAAGTTCGGCTACGAAGTGGGCATCTTCAATGGCACGGGAGCTTCGGTCAATACCGCCGGCAAGACGCTGAGCGACGATTGGCACATCCCCTCCCTGCTCTACGCCGGACGCCTGACCTACATGCCGTGGGGCGTGATGCCCTCCACACAGGGTAATCCCAACCGGCTCAACGAGAACAAGCTGCTGGTGGGTGTGTCGGCCTCTATCAACGTAGAGAGTGAGTACGAAAGTACCAACGACACGCGCGTCGGCCTGGAAGTAGCCTGGCTGCATCACAAACTCTACCTGGCCGGTGAGCTGTATTACATGAACGTAGGCTTCACCGAGCGACAGAAGATAGACGAGAAATACAACTTCCTGGGCGGATACGTGCAGGGCGGTTACTTCGTGGCACCCCGCCTCCAAGTGGCTGCGCGGTATGACTTCTTCAACCGTAACGGCATGGACACGAACGGCTTCCTGAACATGCCCGCCGTGGGCCTGAACTACTTCTTCAAGGGCTGCAACCTCAAGCTGCAGGCCATGTACCAGTATGTGGGCCGCAGCGGGCACGACGACCAGCTGGATCGCGACAACGACAACCTGGGCTTGGCCACCCACAGTGCCACCGTGTTGCTGCAATACTCTTTCTAACCCTTTTGTGTGAAAGGAACCGAACGTATGAAACGTATTGCCTATACAACGATGGGCCTGCTGGCGTTGCTTGCCGTGACCGCCTCGTGTGACGACGGCCGCCTCTATGCCGACCGCCTGATTATCCCCGAGGAAGGCCGCGTGGTGAAGCTGACAGCTACCCTTGAGGGGTTGGAAACTTGGAGCGACGGCTATAGCATCGTGCTGGCCGGTTTCGAGGACGGCAGCGACTATACCGTTATTGCCAAGTCGGTGCAGGCCGCAGCCGACGGCACGGTGGACATCACCATGTCCGGCGTGTCCGAGGAAGTTGCTACCCTCGAACTGTGTGCCATCAACCGCATCCGCAAACGCGTGGCCACGTACTATGAGCTGGATTGTTCGACCATGAGCGACGATACCATCCGCATGGATGCCGGCAGGCTGGACGTGGGGATGTTCGCCACCATCCAGCAGGACATCTTCGACCGCACCTGCACCGGTTGCCACGGCGAAGGCCGTTGGCTGGACCTGAGCGCCGGAGCCAGTCACCGGACCCTGGTCGACCAGCCTTCCACCGTGTTCGAGGGACGGACGCGCGTCTTGCCCGGCAATGCCGCCGAGAGCGTGCTCTACACCATCTTGACAACGGATGAGAGCGCCAATCTGGGTACGGACCATCAGACGCAGTTCACGCTCTCCGAAGAACAGTTTGCGCTGATTGGCGACTGGATAGACGACGGGGCAAAGGAATAGCATCTTCGTGTGCTTTTTCCGGCCCCGCTTGTGGGTTTAATGCCCGTTAATGGCTAAATTTGCATAATTATTATAAGTAAATACCTATATGAACGATAGCAACAAGACTTTTAACTCCCAGGAGACAGCCCGCACCCGGGCCGAGATATACCAGTTCCAACCTCCCGGCGGCGTGGCCGAATACCACGTCATGCTGCACGTCACGGACACGCGCCTCACCTTTTCCGAGCAGGCAGAAGCCATCGTGTCCGCTTTCTACGCCCTGTTGGACGGTGAACTGAAGGGCGCGGTGCCTGTCTTCACCCGCTACTTCCTGAGCGACGCGGCCAACCAGGCGGACCTGTTGCTGGGCTTGATGCCCGAGAATTCCGATTGCCCCCTCTCCATCGTGGAGCAGGCTCCGCTGAACCGCACCAAGATTGCCTTGTGGGCCTACTTGCAGACCGGAGTGCAGAGCCAAGTGTTGCACAACGGGCTCTTCGAGGTGAAGCACGGTGCCTACCGCCATCTGTGGGGAGGTAGCGCCTACAACCGTGCCGCCAACTCAGAGTACCAGACCCGCCTGCTGCTCAACGACTACGTGATGCAGTTGATGGAGCAAGGCTGCAAGCTGGCCGACAACTGTGTGCGCACGTGGTTCTTCGTGCAGAACGTGGACGTCAACTACGGCGGCGTGGTGAAGGCCCGCAACGAGGTCTTCGTCACGCAGAACCTGACGGAGAAGACGCACTACATCGCCAGCACGGGCATCGGCGGCCGCCATGCCGACCCCAAGGTGCTGGTGCAGCTGGATACCTACGCCGTGGACGGGCTGAAGCCGGGACAGATGCGCTACCTCTATGCCCGTACCCACCTGAACCCCACGTATGAGTACGGCGTCAGCTTCGAGCGGGGCGCGTATGTGGACTACGGCGACCGCCGCCAGGTGTTCATATCGGGCACGGCCAGCATCAACAACAAGGGCGAGGTGATGTATCCGCGCGACATCCGCCGCCAGACAGAGCGCATGTGGGAGAACGTGGAGGCCCTTCTGGCCGAGGCGGGCTGCACCTACGAGCACGTCGGCCAAATGATTGTCTACTTGCGCGACGTGGCAGACTATGATGGGGTGAAGGAACTGTACGACGCCCGCTTCCCCCACACGCCCAAGGTATTTGTGCTGGCTCCCGTCTGCCGGCCGGGCTGGCTCATCGAGATGGAGTGCATGGCGGTGCGGGAGCAGGAGAACAAGGAATTCGCCCCGTTCTGATGAAGCGATTCATTCTTATTATATATGTAGCTCTGGTGGTTGTGCTGGCGGTGGCGACGTTTGTCGAGCAAGCCCGCGGCACGGCCTTCGTCGGAGAACTGGTCTACGGGTCAGTGTGGTTTTGCGCGCTGTGGGGCGTGTTGGCCGCGCTGACCTTGATCGTTTGTATCCGGATGCGTCTGTGGCGACGCGTGCCGCTGTTGCTGTTGCATGGCTCCTTCCTGGTCATTCTGGGGGGAGCTTTTCTCACGTATGTGTGGGGAGAGCAGGGGTACGTCCATCTGGAAGAGGGCAAGGCGACCGATCGCTTCATGGAGAGCGACAGCGGCGAACTGCTTCCGCTGCCTTTCTCCCTGCGGCTGGACAGCTTCCGCGTGCAGTGCTATCCCGGCACGGATGCACCGGAGGACTATATTAGTTACGTCCGCCTCTCCGACTCTTCCGGCGGGGAACAGACGGCCACCGTCTCCATGAACCGCATCCTCACGCATCGGGGCTACCGCTTTTACCAGTCTTCCTACGATCCCGACGGACGGGGCAGTTGGCTGTCCGTCAACCACGACCCGTGGGGCATCGGCGTGACCTACGCCGGTTATGCCCTCTTGGGGCTTTCCATGCTGGGCGTGCTGTTCAGCCGGGGCGAGGAATTCCGGCGGCTGTTGCGGCATCCGCTGTTGCGCAAGGGCGGTTTCTTGACTGTACTTCTCTTGGTGGGGACAATGACCGTGCAGGCACAAGGCCGGAAGTTGCCTGTGCTGAAGCAGCGTCAAGCGGACAGCCTGGCGGCGGTGCAGGTCATCTACCACGACCGGGTGGTTCCCTTCAACACCCTGGCACGCGACTTTGTCCTGAAACTCACCGGACGTCCCACCTACAAGGGCTTGACGCCCGAGCGGATAGTGGGCGGCTGGCTGTTGCATCCCGAGGTGTGGAAGGACGAGCCGATGATCCGTATCAAGAGTGCCGACTTGCGCCATCGGTTGGGAGTGAAGGGCGACTTCGCCCGTCTGTCGGACTTGTTTGACGGGCAGACCTACCGTTTGCAGGCGTATTGGGATGCTTCGAAGGAAAAGACGGGGCCACTGTCGCCTTTGGAGAAAGCCATCGTGGAGACGGACGAGAAAGTGGGACTGATTCTGATGTTGCAGAACGGCACGTTGATACAACCCCTTCCGGCGGATGGCAGCGTGGCTTCCTTGCCTGAGGCGAAAGTCCGTGCCGAATTGCTCTACAACCGCATCCCTTTCAGCCAACTGCTGTTCATGTTCAACCTGACGATGGGGTTGCTGGCCTTCGGTCTGTTGCTTTTCAAGGGGACGAAGCGCACCGTGCCTGCCGGGCGTACTTTCCGCTGGGTGGAGCGGGCGTTGACGGGCGCCCTGTGGGTGGCCCTGCTGTTTCACGCCTTCGGTTACGCGTTGCGTTGGTACATCGGCGGGCGCATCCCGTTGAGTAACGGTTATGAGACCATGCAGTTCCTGGCCTTGGCCACGTTGCTGCTGTCCGTGCTGTTCCGGCGGCGTTTTCCCTTCACGTTGCCGTTCGGTTTCCTGCTGTCGGGCTTTGCCCTGCTGGTTTCCTATCTGGGGCAGATGAATCCGCAGATCACGCCGCTGATGCCGGTGTTGGTGTCGCCCTGGCTCAGTTCACACGTGTCGCTCATCATGATGTCCTACGCCCTCTTTGCCTTCATGATGCTCAACGGCGTGCTGGCCCTCTGCCTGCGGCGCGAGGCGTTGCGGCTGATGCTGCTCAGCCGGCTGCTGCTCTATCCCGCCACCTTCTTCCTCGGGGCGGGCATCTTCCTGGGCGCCATCTGGGCCAATGTCTCCTGGGGACATTACTGGACGTGGGACCCCAAGGAGGTATGGGCACTCATCACGTTCATGGTCTACGGCGTGGCCTTCCATGCGCGGAGCCTGCGGCGGTTCCGTCGTCCCGTCTTCTTCCATGTCTATATGATTGCCGCCTTCCTGACGGTGCTGATGACGTATTTCGGGGTAAATTACGTGTTGGGCGGGATGCACAGCTATGCGGGATAAATGGAACGCAAATTCCGCAAATCGCGCAAATCTTTCAGATAAAGAATTAGGGTGTAATTCGCTTAATTTGCGTTCGTTTACCTATTAATAATGAACGTCCTTCCCGCATTATACCTATTTCTGGGGATTGCGCGTATTCCCGAAACCCTGTACCTTTGCAACATCAGATTTGAATGAATTAGTTAGTCATAATTACGTAACCACTTTTATGAAGATAAAAGGAATCCCCGCCTCCCGATGCGACATCGCGAGGCGGGGAACTTTTTTATCAATGGTCAATGGTTAATGCGTTTCACCGCTGTTTATCGCTGGTCGTGCGTCAGCCTATTTACCATTAATCATTGACCATTAACCATTATAATTTGATGTCCTCCAGCGCCACCAGCTTGTTGACGATGGCATAGATGGTCAGTCCGGCGGGCGAATGGATTTGCAGCTTGCGGGCGATGTTGCGCCGGTGGGTGATGATGGTGTGGACGGAGAGGAAGAGTTGGTCGGCGATGGCCTTGTTGGTCATGCCCTTCACCACGCAGGTGATGATTTCCTTCTCGCGCTGGCTCAGCACGTCCTGTTCGTTCTCCTCTTCCTCCTCGTCGGTGTGGAGGAGGTAACTGATTTGCGCGGCGATGGTGTCCGTGTCGTCGAGGATGGAGAAGTGGCCGTCGTAGGTCTTCAGTACGTTGGGGTCGATGACGGTGCTCACCAGGGCCATGTACTTGATGCCCGTCTTGGGATGCGCGTGCTTGACGGCGTGCAGGTCAAACCAGCCTCCGAAGGTGGGGTTGGCGATAACGATGTCCGGCGTGTGCAGCTGCAGGTAGTGCTTCAGCGACTCCGGCGTGGCAATCTCCACGGGCTGCGCGTTGAGGTTGGGGAGACGTTTCAGCACGGCGGCCAGTCCGCTGCGGATGATGACCGATGTCTCGGCTACGACTATTTTCAGCGAAGGGTTATTGTTCATCTTTCAGTTTCCTTTCCATTTGCGTCACGGCGGGGACAAAGAGGTAGTCCTCCACCTGGCAGTGTGAGGCAAGGTCCTGCTCGCAGTTGAAGATGTCGAACAGGACGGCGTTGAGCAGGTTGTTGTTGCCTTTCTCCGGATAATATTTGATGATGATGTTCTTCAGTTCCGTCAGTTTCGCATCGATGCTGTGGTGCTTGCTCACGAAGGTGGCGATGCTGAAGCGGTCAGAGAGTTGCCCCGACAGCAGCCCCTCCACGTAGGTGAAGACAGCCTCGTTCTCGTACTCCATGTGGCGGCGCACCTCCTTGGCATATTCGTCGAAGTAGCGCAGGATGAGCATGGCCACGCCGTTGGCCTCCGAGCAGTCGATAGCCTCGATGAGCTTGCGGCGGATGGCGGGCAGGTTGAAGTCCAGGAAGTAGGTGTGCGCCTGCTTCAGGTAGTCCATCAGGGCGGGCAGCGAGAAGTCGGTGTCTCCCTCGTTGTAGGTGCACTGGCCTTCGGTGATGAAATTGGCCACGGCCAGGAAGGTGGCGCAGTCCACGCCCTGCGACAGGCAGACGTCGCGGACGGTCTTGTCGCCGAAGCCCAGCGAGAGGCCGAAGCGGCTCATCACCATCAGCAGGGAGTAGTTGTCGCAGATGAGGTCGCTCATCTTGTCCGTTGCGCGGTACTTATGGGTTTCGTTCATTGTCAGTTAGTCATTAAAAAGGTCCTTTTCAACCTGCAAAGTAAGGAGTTTTCTCCGTCATTTCCAATCCCCATATCTAGGTATTTTGCCTGCGGGATTACCTACGTTTGCTTACCTGTACCTCCGCCTGTACTTACCCGTACCTCCGCCTGTACTTACCCGTACCTCCGTCCGTGCTTACCCGTACCTCCGCCCGTGCTTGCCCGTACCTCCGCCCGCGCTTGGAGGTATGCCTGTCCGAACTTGTCTGCAACTTCTTGTTTATCAGGCTTAATGGAATGATTTAGTTATAGAACTAAAAGAATTAGTTATTATTAACGCCACAGATTTGGTTCGTAACTAAAAAATCTCGTTATTTGTCCTGCGAAAGGAGATTTGTATGAAAAGATTAACTGCCAAAGAAGAAGAAGTGATGGGCTGGTTCTGGGAGAAAGGCCCGTTGTTCGTGCGCGAGCTGCTGTCGTTCTATGACGACCCGAAGCCGCACTTCAATACCCTGTCTACCGTGGTGCGGGGATTGGAAGAAAAAGGATTCGTGAGCCACAAGGCTTACGGCAACACCTATCAGTATTACGCCACCGTGTCGCGCGACGATTATCGCCGGGGAACACTGGGCGGCGTCGTCAGCAAGTATTTCGACAATTCCTACCTGGGCGTGGTCTCCACGCTGGTGCAGGAGGAGAAGATTTCGGTGGAAGAATTAAAAGAACTCATTAAACAAGTGGAAGCCGGCGAACGTCACTAACCATTAACCATTAACCCTTACCTCCATGGGCACATTCCTTGTCTATATCCTCAAGTCCGCCCTCTGCCTGGCGGCGTTCTACTTGTTCTATCGCCTGCTGCTCAGCCGCGACACCTTCCACCGCTTCAACCGCGTGGCCCTGCTTTGCGTGTTGGTGCTGTCCGCCGTGGTGCCCCTGATAGAGGTCAGCACAACGGAGACATCCAGTGTGGGGCAGACGATGCTGACGCTGGAGGAGTGGCTGGCCTTGGCCGAGGCGATGGCGGAGGCCGTTCCTGCGGAGCCGGTGGAGCCGTCGCGTGCGGTGTGGCCGCTGGTGTTGATGGCGGTTTATGGTGTGGGCGTATTGTTCTTCCTGGTGCGCAATGTGTGTTCACTTTTCCGCTTGGGGCAGCTGTTGCGCGGGACAACCCGCGAGGACATTCGCCGCTATGTGAAGGACGCACCGCGGGTGTTGCTCCTGGTGCACGGGCGGGACATCGCGCCGTTTAGCTGGATGCGGTGCATCGTCATTGCGCGGAAGGATTTGGAAGAAGACGGACGCCCCATCTTGGTGCACGAGCTGGCGCACATCCGCCTGGGACATTCGTGGGACCTCCTGCTGACCGACCTCTGCTGCTTCGTGCAGTGGTTCAACCCGGCGGCGTGGCTGCTGAAGCAGGAGTTGCAGGCGGTGCACGAGTACGAGGCCGATGAGGCGGTGCTCTGTGCGGGCGTCAATGCGAGGGAATATCAGTTGTTATTAATAAAGAAAGCTGTTGGCACAAGGCTCTACTCTATGGCCAACAGCCTGAATCACAGTAAACTTAAAAAACGTATCACTATGATGCAAAGAAGAAAATCCAGTCCGTGGGCACGCGCGAAGCTCCTCTATGTGCTTCCGCTGGCAGCCGTAGCGGTTGCCGCTTTTGCCCGACCCGAAGTATCGGGAGTAAGTAATGAGCTTTCCAGCGCCAAAGTTACGGATTTGGCGGAGATTGTGAAAGCAAAAAGTGTGAAATCTGCTGTCGTGCCGCAAGACACGGCGCGAAAAGTGTATCAGTCCTACAAGGTACATGATGGAGCATCGGCCGAGACTCATGCCGGTATGCAGGCTTTGATGTCGTACTTTGACAAACACGTCAGTCAATCGGCAGCAACAGAGAAAGATGTATCACGCGTAATGCGTATACGTGTCATATTTAATAATGAGGGAGAGCTTGCGGAGGCCAAGGTGCTGAAGAGTGCAGACCCGGCCACCGATGCCGAGGCTGTCCGTGTGATGAAGAATATACCGCGCTCAATTTCAGAGAAACTGAAGGGAGATACCATAGCCATGGCTTTCACGGTACCCGTCAAGTTTTCCGTAGCTCCCTTGAAAGAGGGGATGAGAGAGTCTGGCTCGGTGGTGACCATCCGCGAGAAATCTTCGCTTGCGCCACAGGACATGGCGAAATCTTCCCGCTCTCAACGTGGTGCGACTAATGTGCCGCGGTTGGAGGATTACCGTGTTCCGGAGTTTCCGGGTGGCCGCGAGGCTCAGATGAGATTCTTGGCAGAAAACATGCGCTATCCGCAGGAAGCCCGGGAAAAGGGCATTGAAGGAAAGGTCATCGTGAAGTTCTCCGTGGACGACGAGACTGGGGAAATCCTGAACCCGAGGGTCATCCGCAGCGTGCATCCGGCCTTGGATGCCGAAGCACTCCGGCTGGTGAAGGCTATGCCGCGTTGGACGTGGGTAGGAGATCCGGGTAAGAAAAAACTTAAGTCTGTGGAAATAGAACAGCCTATTGAGTTCAAACTGGATGGCAAGAATACGTCCGAGGTGTACGACATGGTGGCGGAGGCACCCCAGTTCCCCGGCGGCTCCAAGGCCATGATGCAGTTCATCGAAGATAACCTGAACTACCCGCAGGAGGCCAAGGATAAGAAGATAGAGGGCCGCGTCATCCTCCAGCTCGTGGTGGACGAGACGGGTCAGGTGACTGACCCGAAGGTGATGCGCGGCATCGACCCGCTGCTGGACGCCGAGGCCATCCGCGTCGTGAAGGCCATGCCCCGCTGGACGCCCGGCAAGCAGGATGGCAAGGCTGTGTCCGTGCGCTACACCTTGCCTGTCGCCTTCTTGCTGGGAGGTAAAAAGGCTCCGGGCACTCCGGTGACAGCCACCGCTACTCCGGCGGATAAAGTGCTGTGGGTATTGGACGGCAAGGAGATGCCGTTTGAAGAGTTCTTTAAAGTTTCCGGTTCGGACATTGAGTCCGTGCGGTTCCTGAAAGGCCAGCAAGCCATAGACAAGTATGGCGAGCGCGGTAGAAATGGGGTGCTGGAGGCTACGAGCAAGGCTGTAAAGACGGGCGAGAAAGCGGATACGCTGTATCTTTCGATAGGTACCGAAGATGTAACGACCCTTGATCAATTAGGGACGCTTTCCCCCGATAAAGTGGTGCATATCATGACCAGGCGGGACCAGCTGGGGGCAAAGTCCAAGGACGGCGAAGTAGCTATAGGGGTCAGTCCCGTAGAAAGTCCTCTCGGCAAGTGGGTAACCGGCTCTGTGGCGGACAGTCAAGGCAAACCGATAGCAGGTGCCGTTGTCCGTATTGTGGACAGTGAGCGGAAAACCATACAGACCGATGCGGATGGCAACTTCTTTTTCTGTGCTCCCGAGGGCTCTGAACTGGAAGTCTCTTCCGAGGGCTATCAGACTGCCCGCGTTGAGGCGCAGCCCAAACTGATGGTTAGACTGAAAGCAGAATGAGCCGGTTCTTTACTCTGACACGCGTTCGCGCAGGTAGGCCAGTATCTCCGCTTCCTGGTCGGGATGAAACCAGCGGATGCCGGCATCGCGTTTGAACCACGTCATCTGCTTGCGCGAATAGATGCGCGAGTTCTGCTTGATTTTCTCGACGGCGAAGGGCAGTGTCCATTCGCCGTCGAAGTATTTGAAGAGTTCCTTGTAGCCCACGGTGTTGAGCGAGTTGCACGCCCGTTGCGGGTAGACCCGCTTCGCTTCTTCCAAGAGGCCGTCCGCCATCATCTGGTCCACGCGGCGGTTGATGCGGTCGTAGAGTTCGGCGCGGTCGCGCGTCAGGCCCACTTTGACGATACGGAAGGGGCGTTGCTTGTGCGTCTGCGTGCGGAAGGAGGTGTAGGTGCGGCCCGTCATGTAGCAGATTTCCAGGGCGTGTATGACGCGCTTGGGGTTTTTCAAGTCCACGATGCGGTAGTATTCGGGGTCCATCAGGCGAAGCTCGGCGCAGAGATGCTCCAAGCCTTTGGTCTCGTATTTGTGCAGGAGGAGTTGGCGCGTGTCGGCGTCCACGGTGGGGATGTCGTCAATGCCCTTGCAGACGGCATCGACATACATCATCGAGCCGCCCGTCAGCACCACGGTCGGGTGTGTGGCAAACAGCTCGTCCAAGAGCCGGAGGGCGTCCGCCTCGTATTGCGCCGCGCTGTAATAGTCTGTCAGTTGGAGGGTCCCCACGAAGTAATGCTTCACCCGGGCCTGTTGTTCAGGGGTGGGAGCCGCCGTGCCGATGGGCAGGTCGGCATAGAGTTGCCGGGAGTCGGCAGAGAGGATGCAGGTATGGAAAGCCTCGGCCAGGCGTAGGCTGAGTTCGGTCTTGCCTACGCCTGTGGGGCCTATAAGTACGATGAGGGTATGCTTAGTATCTGTCTTCGTCATAGGGATTGCCGCCTCCGCCTTCGTCGAAGCCGCCGAAGCCGTCCTTGTCGAAGTCCTCCATGTCAAAGTCTTGGTCGCCGTAGAAGTTCTCGTCCAGGTCGAGGGCGGCGGCGTTGGTCTTGGCCTCGAACTCGTTGAAGTCCATCAGTTGCTTGGGAGCGTCGCCCTGCTTCTTGGTACACTTGGCACCTTTCATGTGCTTGCCCGTGATGATTTCGGACAACTCGATGAAGAAGCAACGCTCCGTCATGATGTCGTAGACGTAGACAAGCTTCTGCTTCTCGTCCTCCACCAGCTCGTTGATGTGCGTGTCGCGCATCACCCAGCTGTCCACTTCGGGATTGTCGTCCATCTCTTCGAGGGTGATTTCCTTCTCCTTTTCCCAGTCTTCGTCGCAGATGAAGAAGGAGGTCATCTGGTCGTCGGTATAGCCCACGGACTTGATGATGGCTTCGTGGAAGTCATAAAACGTAGCATCCGGGTCAATCTGTATCTCCCGGAGGAAGCCTTCAGCTTCGTCGGATATGAGGGTGAATCTGTAAATCATAGTTGGTTTTCTTCTTAACTTCTTAACTCCTTAACTTCTTAACTCCTTGATTTCATTTTCCGCCGGGGATGATGCCTCGTGTTGACTCACGGATGAAAGTCACGATGTAGCTGATTTCCGGCGTCATTTCCATCTCGTCCTCAATCTTCTTCAGGGCATCGGAGGTGTTGAGTCCGCTCTGGTAGATGAGGCGGTAGGCATTGTGAATCTGTTCGATGGTCTCGTTGGAGAAGCCGCGGCGGCGCAGGCCCACGATGTTGAGTCCGGCATAGCAGATGGGATCACGCCCGGCAATGATGTAGGGAGGAATGTCCTTGCTGAAGCGGCAGCCGCCCTGAATCATGCCATAGCCGCCCACGCGGCAGAACTGGTGCATCAGCACCCCGCCGCTGATGATGGAGTTGTCGTCGATGACAATCTCGCCCGCCATCTTCGTGGCATTGCCGATGATGCAACCGTTGCCAATCTTTGCGTCGTGCGCCACGTGCACACCTTCCATCAGCAGATTGTTGCTGCCCACCACTGTCTTGCCCTTGGCGGCTGTGCCGCGGTTGATGGTGACGTTCTCGCGGATGAGGTTGTTGTCGCCCACCTCGGCCGTGGTTTCCTCGCCCCTGAACTTCAAGTCTTGGGGCACGGCTCCGATGACGGCACCCGGGAAGATGGTGTTGCCGTTGCCGATGCGCGAGCCATAAAGGATATTGGCGTTGGACATGATTTTGTTGTTGTCGCCGATGACCACGTTCTTGTCGATGTAGACAAAGGGGGCGATCTCCACGTTTTCTCCGATTTGGGCTTCGGGATGGATATATGCTAAAGGACTAATCATTCTTCATTATTAATTTACTTGTTCTTTACTATCTGTGCCGTGAACTCCGCTTCGCAGACTACCGTTTCGCCCACGAAGATGTATCCCTTCATCGAGGAGATGCCGCGGCGGATGGGGGCCAGCAACTCCACGCGGAAGATAAGTGTGTCGCCCGGCACTACCTTGTGGCGGAAGCGCACGCCGTCTATCTTGAGGAAGTAGGTGGAATAGCGTTCAGGTTCGTCCACGGAGTTCAGCACCAGCAGACCGCCCACCTGTGCCATGGCTTCTATCTGGAGCACGCCCGGCATGACGGGCTCTTGCGGGAAGTGGCCTTGGAAGAACGGCTCGTTGGCGGTGACATTCTTGATGCCGACAATGTAGTTAGCTCCCATCTCGATGACCTTGTCCACCAACTGGAAGGGATAGCGGTGGGGCAGCAGCTCTCGGATGCGGTTGACGTCCATCAGCGGGGCGCGGTTGCAGTCGTAGGTCGGCGCCTGGATTTCGTGCAGGCGAATCTCTTTGCGCATCCGGCGGGCAAACTGGTTGTTGATGGTGTGTCCCGGGCGGGTGGCGATGATGCGTCCCTTGATGGGGCGGCCGATGAGGGCCATGTCGCCGATGACGTCCAACAGCTTGTGGCGGGCGCACTCGTTAGGCCAAACCAGCGGCTTGTGCATGATGTAACCCAGTTGCGTGGCGTCCATGTGGGGCACGCCCATGACGTCGGCCAGCTTGTCGTAGTTCTCTTGCGACATCTGGCGTTCGTAGATGACGATGGCGTTGTCCAGGTCGCCGCCCTTGATGAGTCCGGCCTGCAGCAGCGGCTCTATTTCGCGCACGAAGACGAAGGTGCGGCTGGCAGCTATCTCGTCCTTGAACTTGCCCATGTCTTCCAACGTGGCAAACTGGTTGGGGATGATGGTGGAGTCGTAGGACACCAGCACGTTGAGGCTGAAGCTCTCGTCGGGCAGGACGATGATGGATGAGCCGGTCTGCTCATCGCGGAACTCAATCTTCGACTTGATGACGTAGAAGTCTTTTACAGCGTTTTGCTCGACGATGCCCACGCGTTCAATCTCGCGGACATAGTCTTGCGCGCTGCCGTCCAGGATGGGGAACTCGGGGCCGTCCACCTGGATGAGGCAGTTGTCGATGCCCAGGGCGTAGAGGGCGGCCATACCGTGCTCCACGGTGCTGACTTTCGCGCCATTCTTGGCCAGGACAGTTCCGCGCGTGGTCTCGATCACGTTGTCCGCCACGGCCTCGATAATGGGTTGCCCTTCGAGGTCGGTGCGTTGGATTTTATAGCCGTGGTTGTCCGGCGCGGGGTTGAAGGTGACGGTCAGGTTGAGGCCTGTGTGCAGGCCCTTCCCGCTGAGCGAGAAGCTTTCTTTCAAGGTCTTTTGTTTCAGCATCGGTCACTCTTTATTTAATTGTTTCTTGATTTCGTTCAGTTCTTTGCGCAGGGCGTTCAGCTCGAAGTACATGTCCGGCAGCTTGCGGAAGATGGCGCTCGACTTGAAGAAGGGCTTCTCTTCCATGGGCGGTGAGCCGATGAGGCGTTGGCCGCTCTTCACGCTGCTGGGCACGCCTGACTGGGCACCGAATATCACGTGGTCGCCTATCTGGATGTGTCCGGCCACGCCTACTTGTCCGCCGAACATGCACCATTCGCCCACCTTCGTCGAGCCTGCCACGCCTGCCTGTGCAGCCATCACGGTGTGGGCGCCGATTTCGTCGTTGTGCGCAATCTGCACCAGGTTGTCCAGCTTCACGCCCTTGTGGATGATGGTGGCGCCCATCGTGGCGCGGTCCACACACGTGTTGGCACCAATCTCCACGTCATCCTCCAGGACGGCGATGCCTATCTGGGGGATTTTCTCATAGCCCTGTGGCGTGGGTGCGAAACCGAACCCGTCGGCGCCCACCACGCTCCCCGCGTGCAGCGTGCAGCGGTTGCCGATGCGGCAGTCGTGGTAGACAGTGGCCCCGGGATAGAGCGTGCAGTCTTCGCCGATGTGTGCGCCGTCGTCCACCGTGGCGTGGGGGTAGATGCGTGTGCGGTCGCCCACCACGGCATGTTCGCCCACATAGGCGAAGGGAGCCATCCATACGTCCTTGCCCACTTGTGCCGTGGGCGCGATGAAGGCCAGCGGGTCGATGCCCGTCTTCCGGGGTTTGCTCTGCTCGTAGAGGGTCAGCAGGCGGGCCAGGCTGTCGTAGGCGTTGTCCACGCGGATGAGGGTGGCCTTCACCTCGTGTTCGGGCACGAAGTCCTTGTTCACCAAGACGATACTGGCCTGCGTGTCATATATATAAGGTGTATATTTGGGATTGGACAAGAAAGATATGGCCCCCGGCACGCCCTCTTCGATTTTGGCGAAGGTATGCACCGTTGCATTTTCGTTTCCAACGATTTCTCCTTGGAGGAATGCGGCTATTTGTTTGGCAGTAAACTCCATTGTTTTCTTGTATGATGGTTTCAAAAGGCAAATATCGTGTTTTTTTTTATATTTCTGCCTATCTGGGTGAATATTTTCGTCATAAAACCATCAATCACCCCTCCAGACGCCAGTAACAGAGAAAATATTTCCTCACTTTGCGGGACAGGAGAGCGATGTCGAACATGTCCGACGCCTCGGCGATGCCGCGCGTGGTGCCGTCGCCATAGAGGATTTCGATGCTGTCGTCCGCGGGATTGTACATGTTGCTCTCGATGTCGGGCGTGGAGAGGAAGTAGCGGGCTTCCTCCGGGGTGATGTCCAAGGTGTGTGCTGTCCGCAGTAGGATGTCCTGCCTGCGTTCCTCGGGGAATGGCGTTGTCGAGACCTCCACTTTGAAGAGCCTCCTGTCCACCATCCCCCTGCTGAGCGTGGAGAGCACCTTGTCCGGGTGGTGCATCCACACCTTCAGCGCTGTCCACACGTCATTGTCGTCCAGCGCGAGGAAGTTTTCCAGACACTCGGGGTCGGTGCGGAAACGCGTGGCGTCCACGTCGTTGCAGAGGAAGAAGCGCAGGGCAGGCGAGGCAAACAGCTCCTCGCCCCGCAGGGACAGCTCCTTGGCGCGCAGCAGGGTGTTGACCAGCAAACGCTCGCAGGCCACGGACGTCTTGTGCAGGTACACCTGCCAGTACATCAGCCGCCGGGCGGTGAGGAAGTTCTCGATGGAGTAGATGCCCTTGGACTCCACCACCAGGCGGTCGTCCCGCACGTCCAGCATCTTGATGATGCGTGCCGAGCCGATGTTGCCCTCGGAAACGCCCGTGTAGAAGCTGTCGCGCCGCAGGTAGTCCAGGCGGTCCATGTCCAATTGTCCGCTGACCAGCTGGTGGAGGAACCGTTTGGGATATTCATCGCGGAAGATGCGGATGGCCAGTGTCAGTTGTCCGTTCATTTCGCGGTTGATGCGCTCCATCAGCATCAGCGAGATTTCCTCGTGAGAGATGCCGCGGACGAGGGTGTCCTCCAGCACGTGCGAGAAAGGCCCGTGCCCCACGTCGTGCAGCAGGATGGCCGCCTCCACCGCCTCCGCCTCGCTGTCGAAGATGAAGTTTCCCTTCGCCGTCAGTTCGCGGATGGCCTCGCTCATCAGGTGGAAGGCGCCGATGGAGTGCTGGAAGCGCGTGTGCTGCGCCCCGGGATAGACCACGGACGACAGGCCCAGCTGCCGGATGCGCGTCAGTCGCTGCACCACCGGGTGGCACACCAGGTCGTAGAGCAGTCCCCGCGGTATCTTGATGAAACCAAAGACGGGGTCGTTGATAATTTTGCTTGCGTAGGACATAGGTTTGCCTCAACGTATAAAGTTCGTTCTCACCCCCGGCTCCGCCTGCGGGAAGTTGATGCCCGCCTGCCGGCCCGCCTCGATGCAGCGCAAAAGCCACGCCATGTTGCGCCCCAACGTACGCATCGTCTGGAGACCTTCGAGGTCTTGGCGCACCTCGTCGGGCGTGTTGCCGTGCACCTGGTTCCAGTATTGCGACGAGACGACGGGCATCGAACTGATGGTGAGATACTTGTTCAGCTGGTCGAAGGCAGCGGAAGCGCCACCGCGGCGGCAACTTACGACCACGGCTCCCGGTTTGCCCGCAAAGACGCCCCGACGGTTTCCTGCATAGAAGGCGCGGTCCATGAACGAGGTGATGATTCCGCCGGCCGCCGCATAGTGCACGGGCGACCCGAACACGAAGCCGTCCAC
This sequence comes from Candidatus Bacteroides pullicola, assembly GCA_019115825.1. Classification (GTDB taxonomy): domain Bacteria; phylum Bacteroidota; class Bacteroidia; order Bacteroidales; family Bacteroidaceae; genus Bacteroides; species Bacteroides pullicola. The sequence goes on along the minus strand of DXCV01000048.1, from coordinate 35,506 downwards.
CGTGGCTGCCTTGTCCAGGAATTCATTCACCAGGTCGTCGCGGAAACACCGCTTCTCCTTGGCACAACTGCCGCAGCCGATGCACCCGGCCAGGGGATTCACGCCCAGCCAAATCATCTCCGTTTCCACACCCGCCTCGCGCAGCGTCGAGGCCACTTCCATCAATGCTGTATAAGTACAGCCCTCGTGGTGAGGGCTGCCGTTTACTAAGAGTACTTTCATAATCAGTTTGTCAATTTCCTGTCGTTTTGCGTGGCGCAAAGTTAGGAAAAAGTTTTCAGATGTCGCGTGCTTCGGACGAGGTGTGCAACACGCGGAAGTCCGCCGTGTAGTCGTCGTAATTGCCATTTGTGTTCTCACAACTGAATATTTGCACGAAGCGCCTGAACCGCTCCAGTTGCGCCTCCGTCAGCACACCGTCTATCTCAGCCACTTTGTATGCCAGTTCGGCCAAGGTAGAGAGCGTATAGGGATTGACGCTCAAGGTGAGTTGCCCGTCGGTGGAGAAAGTATAGTTGGCGGACAGATGGCGGTCACTGCTACTTGCATCAGAGAAGAACGTTACATCGTTGAATGTTGCGTTGATACCATTGGTAAAAGCGGCGTACACGTTATCTAAGGCAGCCAGCGAGGGGGAAGCGTAACCTTCCTTCCCGTAGTAGGCCATGAGCAGCATCAGGGAGTTTTCGCGTTGCATGTTCAGCCAGTATTTGGAGGAGGAGAGGCATTGGTAGTCGCCACCCACGGGCTTCAGCAGCCAGTCGTAAGTATAGTCGCCGCGAAAGACGAACTTCATTTCCTCGTAGGCCCTGCCCAGTTGCTCGCCGATTTCGTCCAGCATTTCTTCGGCAAAAGCCACGTCGTCGGGATTGTGGGGAGAAGCATGCTTCAGCTTCAGGCTTCCGGGGCCGAAGCGGAAGGTGTATTCACGGCCGGCCCATTCGGGTGCGGTCATCTGCGAAACAACCGTCAGGTTCAGGTGGTCGGCCTCCTCGTCGTAAACTCCCTGCACAGCCAGGTTGTGCCCCAGCTCGGTTTTCTCGCCTTCGAAAGTCACCTGTCCTTCGCCGGGCACCGGATCTACCACCAACGTAGGCAGGAGAACGCCCAGAGGAAAGAAACTCTCAGTGATGCTCCATTCCACCAACAGGGCCAGCTCCAGCCGGGAGGTATCTTCGGGCCAAGGACGGAACTGCGCGCTCAGCAACGTGTCGGCGCCATTCCATGTGACGGTGAGGTTGGACCGCGAGGGAGAGAAGTTGTTAAACTCGTGCTCTGTCAGCAGGAAGCTGTTGGTCAGCATCGGAGTATCATCGTTCTCGCAACTGCCCAGCACTGCGCTGAATGCCAGACAGAAAAGCCCAAAGAGGGCGCTAAAAGCTCGACTGTTTTTCATTGCTATAAATTATTAAAAGGTGATTTCTGCAAATATATGCCTTTTTACTCAAAGAAACAAGGGTCCCTCCCTTTTTGTTCCCGTCCGTCGCTTTTTTCCGCACTTTCCGCACCCCGAAGGACTGCCGTCCACGCGGCAAGCACCGGGCGAGACAACGGGAAGACGTGTCCAAGGTAGCGGCTTAGTTTGACCAAAAAGGCTTCTTTGTCGGATGAAAAAGGCTTCTTCGTCGGCACTATCCCTTGCCGGGAGCAGCAGAAGGGAAGCCTTAAAGGACGTAAAACCATTGTAAAAGAACTGATTATGTTTTTCAAGAAATGCCGATTGAAAGTAGGGAATGCCTTCAAATGGTTTCCCCGCGCTATGACTCTCACCCGCTATCCCGCCACCACCAAGGACGTGGCCGCCCGCATCGCCCGCATGAGCACCGCCTCGCCCGGCGACGTCCACCTGGTGCTGACCTGCCTGCCCACGGTGATGGCGCAGTTCATGGACGAAGGCCGCCCGGTGCACATCGACGGGCTGGGGTCATTCTTCTTCAAACTGTCCTGCGCCGGGCGCGGCGTGGATTCACCGGATGAGGTGGGCCGCCAGCAGATCAGGTCCATCCGCGTGCAATTCCTGCCCGAACGACAGGGCCGGGGGAAGAACATGCGCCGCCCGCTGACGGAGGGCATCACACTGACCGAATGGGGAAAAACAGAAGATAATGAGGCGCAGAAGGACGTGGAATGAAGAAATAAGCGTATCTTTGCACAACCAATTAAGAATTAAAAAACTATCAGTTATGAGCAACCAACGATACATGATGCGCGGCGTCAGCGCATCGAAAGAAGACGTTCACAACGCCATCAAGAACATCGACAAGGGCATCTTCCCGCAGGCTTTCTGCAAGATTATCCCCGACATCCTGGGCGGTGACCCGGAGTATTGCAACATCATGCACGCCGACGGCGCGGGCACCAAGTCCTCGCTGGCCTACCTCTATTGGAAGGAGACGGGCGACCTGAGCGTGTGGAAAGGCATTGCGCAAGACGCACTCATCATGAACATCGACGACCTGCTGTGCGTGGGCGCGGTGGATAACATCCTGGTGTCCTCCACCATCGGGCGCAACAAACTGCTGGTGCCGGGCGAGGTCATCTCCGCCATCATCAACGGCACGGACGAACTGCTGGCCGAGTTGCGTGAGATGGGCGTGGGTGTCTATGCCACGGGCGGCGAGACGGCCGACGTGGGCGACCTGGTGCGCACCATCATCGTGGACTCGACCGTGACCTGCCGCATGAAGCGCAGCGATGTCATCAACAACGCCAATATCCGTCCGGGCGATGTCATCGTGGGCCTCGCCAGCTACGGCCAAGCCACCTACGAGAAGGAGTACAACGGCGGCATGGGCAGCAACGGCCTGACCTCCGCCCGCCACGATGTCTTCGCCAAGTATCTGGCCGAGAAATATCCGGAGAGCTACGACCACGCCGTGCCCAATGAACTGGTGTACAGTGGTGGGCTGAAGTTGACGGACGCCGTGGAAGGCAGCCCCATCGATGCGGGCAAGCTCGTCCTCTCACCGACCCGCACCTACGCCCCGGTGGTGAAGAAGCTGCTGGACGCCCTGCGCCCGGAGATTCACGGCATGGTGCACTGCTCGGGCGGCGCACAGACCAAGGTGCTGCACTTCGTGGGCGACAACTGCCGCGTCATCAAGGACAACCTCTTCCCCGTACCCCCCTTGTTCAAGACCATCCAGGAGCAGAGCGGCACGGATTGGGCGGAGATGTACAAGGTGTTCAACATGGGCCACCGCCTGGAAGTCTACCTCTCGCCGGAGCACGCCGAGGAGGTCATCGCCATCTCCAAGTCCTTCAACATCGACGCGCAGGTCATCGGGCGCATCGAGGAAGGGGAGAAGCGGGAGCTGATTATACGGAGCGAGTTCGGGGAGTTTAGGTATGAATGAGGAGCAACCGAAGAAAAGCCTCAGCTACGCGTCTATCGTCTTGACAGGCATAGCCGTCGGCGTGGCCATCAGCCTGCTGGGCGGTGCTCTGGACAGCGAGTTCATAAGGCTGTTCGGCATCGTTGGCCCCAGCGCATGGGTGGGTCATGCCATAAACACCCGCCTCTATGGGGGGAAACCTCTCAAAGGATTTAAGCAATGGGCCGCCTTCATCGTAGCCGCCTTAATCGTAACGCTGATATTCTACCTGGCGGACAAGGCGCTCAGCCTCCTCTAACCCTCAAACAAAAGCACTATGACGGACGAAGAAAAAGAGGAAGAAAGAGATGAGGAGAAGGACGGCATCCTCCTGCCGGCAGGCATCGTGATACTATCGGCTATCGCCATATTGTGCATAGCCATCGGCCAAGCCTTGGACGTGTGGGATCACTTTCAACAAGACTTCTCTCTCAAAACCATCATCGACATCGTTCTCTCAAGCCTAAGCACGCTGGGGTGGGGATTCCTCGACTGGTACCTGTGGGACGAAGTGTGGGAACATCATAAACGAAAGAAAAAGGCAACAACCGTATGAACAAAAAGACCAAACGTAAATACTGGATAGCCGCCATCATCTGGTTTGTCACCATGGTGCTGGCCAACAGCATCAACGAGTACTTCCACGCCAGCCCGCTGATACGCGGCATCACCGTGGGCTTCTGGGTCGTGGCGGCCTATATCCTGTTCAAGGACTTGATGCAACCAAGAATAGGGCGGAGGAAGGATGAAGAGGACAAATAATGAATTATCATGTACCCAAAATGCCGTTTTCGGGTACATGAGAATAGAACAATAAGCATAATATAATAAGAATATATGGCAGACAACAACACCCTACTCGATAAACTCGACACCCTCGTGGCCCGCTACGAGGAAGTATCCACCCTCATCACCGACCCGGCCGTCATCGCCGACCAGAAACGCTACGTCAAGCTGACGAAGGAATACAAGGAGCTGGGCGACCTGATGAAGGCCCGCAAGGAATACGTCCAGGTGCTGGCCGGCATTGACGAGGCCAAGGATATCATCGCCAACGAGAGCGACCCGGAGATGCGCGACATGGCCCGCGAGGAGCTGGACAAGTGCGAGGCACGCCGTCCGGAACTGGAGGAGGAAATCAAACTCCTGCTCATCCCCGCCGACCCGCAGGACAGTCGCAACGCCATCCTGGAAATCCGAGGAGGCACGGGCGGCGACGAGGCGGCACTCTTTGCCGGCGACCTCTTCCGCATGTACTCCAAGTATTGCGAGCGCAAAGGCTGGCGGCTGGAGGTCAGCAGTGCCAACGAAGGCGCGGCGGGCGGAATCAAGGAAATCATCTGCTCGGTGACGGGCGAGGGCGTCTACGGCACGTTGAAGTACGAGAGCGGCGTGCACCGCGTGCAGCGTGTCCCGGCTACGGAGACGCAGGGCCGGGTGCATACCTCGGCTGCCTCGGTGGCCGTGCTGCCCGAAGCGGAGCCGTTCGACGTGGAAATCAACGAGGGCGAAATAAAGTGGGATACCTTCCGCAGCGGCGGCGCAGGCGGGCAGAACGTCAACAAGGTGGAATCCGGTGTACGCCTGCGCTACAACTGGAAGAATCCCAACACGGGCGTGGTGGAGGAAATCCTCATCGAGTGCACCGAGACACGCGACCAGCCGAAGAACAAGGAGCGTGCCCTCAGCCGCCTGCGCACCTTCATCTACGACAAGGAGCATCAGAAGTACATCGACGGCATCGCCTCCAAGCGCAAGACGATGGTCAGCACCGGCGACCGCTCGGCCAAGATCCGCACCTACAACTATCCGCAGGGGCGCATCACCGACCACCGCATCAATTACACCATCTACAACCTGGCCGCCTTCATGGACGGGGACATTCAGGATTGTATCGACCACCTCATCGTGGCGGAGAATGCCGAACGGCTGAAGGAAAGTGAATTATAATCCCCCAAGATGAAGATGCAACGCCTCGCCACCCTTCGCCAAACATTGACTGGCGCTTTCCGCCGTTGTGCCCGCCGCTTTCCCTTGACGGTGCTGTTCGCCTTCGTGCTGACGGCTTACCTCTGTTTCCAGGTGGCCACCGAAGGCGCGGCGGGAGAGAAGAAGTTGCTGATGTGCGTCGGCTATTTCCTCTCCGTGGGCACATTGCTCTCGCTCAGCTTGCACCTGTGGGCGGAAGAGGTGAGGCGCTGGAAAGTGCGGCTGGGCGTACAGCTGGCGGCGCATCTGCTGCTGGTGGCGGATACACTCTTTCTCTATCTCCATACGATGGGGGCGCGGATGCTGGACATCGGCATTGCCCACGGCGCGGCCATCCTGACCATTGGACTTTCCGTCTTCTTCCTGCCTTTCTTCCGCGAACGGGACGACATCCCGGCATGGAACTTCGCGCAATATGCCGTAGGGACGCTGGCCCTGGTACTCATTGTGGGCGCAGTGATGAGTGGCGGCATCTGCCTGCTGACCTTCTCGCTGCACCAACTCTTTGGGGTGGACATCAGTTACAAGTGCTACCTATATATATTGATAATGTGCGGGCTCCTGCTGCCGCTGCTGATGTTCCTCGGCCTCCTGCCCGAAGGCGAACGCAAGCACGACCGGGTGCCCCAACCCACCGCCTTCCTGCACAACACCCTGCACTACCTCTTCCTTCCGCTGGCGGGGCTGTACCTGCTGGTGCTTTATGTCTATGCCGGCACCATCATCGCCCGTTGGCAGTTGCCGGACGGCTGGGTGTCGTGGCTGGTCTCGGCTCTGATGGCGGGAGTCATCTGTATTGAATTGGGACTGTATCCCTCGCGCCTCAAAGATCATAAGCCCGTGGACGAACGCATCGCCCGCTGGCTGCCCCTGCTCACCCTGCCCCTGTTGGTGCTGATGACGGTGGGCATCGGCCGCCGCTTCCTGGATTATGGCATCACGCTCAACCGCCTCTATCTGGCGACGCTCAATGCGTGGTTCTACTTCGTCTGCATCGGCTTGGTCGTAGGACGGGCGCGGCGCCTCAGCTGGATACCCATCTCGTTCTCCCTCGTCTTCCTTGTGACCTCAGTGCTGCCGGTAAACTATGCCAGCATCACCCGGAGCGTGCTGCGCGGCGAGGTGGAAGCCGTGCTGGGAGACAGCCGCCCGCTCACCGAGGAGCAATATGAAACCTGGCTAAAGACTCTGCCACGCGATGAAGCCCGCACCGTGGAGGACAAGCTGCACTACCTGCAAGACTGGTTCGGCGAGGAAAGCATACAGGACCTGGTGAAGGACGGAGTGCCCTACCGCCGTGTCATGGCCGAGGAAGAACCGGACACGGAAACCCTACACTTCGATCAAGCGGATGGCACCACGCTGGACATCCCGCAGGGCAGCACCCGTCTGACCTTCGTCCAAAGCCACATCTCCGAGGGTGTCGCATCCGAAGTCTCCTTCCCGCTGGACGAGACGGACGACACCCTCCGCCTGCCCCTCGACTCCCTGCGCCGCTGGGAGGGTATGCACCGCCTCCCCCTGCTGCGCACCACGAGGGGGAATGCCTTCTGCCTGACCCGCTACCACCTGTACCTGGACAACGGAGAGCACGAAGCGGAAGCCGACATCGAAGGCTACCTCTTCCACAACAACGAATCAACCCATAAAGAATAAACGATTATGAACAAGCAACAACTCATCGACAACATCCGCCGCAAGCAGAGCTTCCTTTGCGTAGGCCTGGACACGGACATCAAGAAGATTCCCGACCATCTGCTGGACGGCCCCGACCCCATCTTCGCCTTCAACAAGGCCATCATCGACGCCACGGCCGACCTCTGCGTGGCCTATAAGCCCAACCTCGCCTTCTATGAATGTATGGGCGTGAAGGGCTGGCAGGCATTGGAGAAGACCGTGAAGTACATCCGCCAGAACTATCCCGACCAGCTCATCATTGCCGACGCCAAGCGCGGCGACATCGGCAACACCTCCGCCATGTATGCCCGCTCGTTCTTCGAAGACTTGCAGGTGGATGCCGTCACCGTGGCTCCTTACATGGGTGAGGACAGCGTGACGCCTTTCCTGGGCTATGACAACACGTGGGTCATCCTCCTGGCCCTGACCAGCAACAAGGGCTCGCACGACTTCCAGCTGACGGAAGACGCGCAAGGTGAACGCCTCTTCGAGAAGGTGCTTCGCAAGAGCCAGGAGTGGGCCGGCGACGACCGTATGATGTATGTCGTGGGTGCTACGCAAGGACGTGCCTTCGAAGACATCCGCAAGATTGTGCCCGACCACTTCCTCCTCGTCCCCGGCGTAGGCGCACAGGGCGGCTCGCTGGAAGAAGTCTGCAAGTATGGCATGACCAAGGATTGCGGCCTCATCGTCAACTCCAGCCGCGGCATCATCTATGCCGGCAAGGGCCAAGACTTTGCCGATGCCGCCCGTCAGGCCGCCAAAGAGGTACAGCAGCAGATGGCGGAGCAACTACGTAACTGCTAAGGCTACTCTCCTCATACAACAGGCGCGGATTACGCAGACCACACGGAAAGACAATCCGTGAAATCCGCGTAATCCGCGCTCTATTTATAGGTACCAATTACGTTTACACCAGCTTGTTCGTCGCCGGGTCGGGGAACACCACCGTCGGCTTGAACGTCTTGGCCTCCTCGAAGTCCATCAAGGCGTAGGCCATGATGATGACAATGTCGTCCGGCTGCACCTTGCGGGCGGCGGCGCCGTTCAAGCAGATGCACCCCGAGCCTCGCTCGCCCTTGATGATATAGGTCTCGAAACGCTCGCCGTTGTTGTTGTCCACGATGGCCACCTTCTCACCGGCAATCATGTTGGCGGCATCCAGCAGGTCCTCGTCGATGGTGATGCTGCCCATGTAGTTGAGGTTGGCCTCGGTGACGCGGGCGCAATGGATTTTGGATTTCAATACTTCTATCAGCATCTCTTCTTATTCCTTATATTTAATGTTGTCAATCAGGCGGACTTCCCCGCAGAAGACGGTGATGCAGCCCACGATGTAGGTGCTGTCATCCCACGCGGACACGTCCTGCAACGTGTTGCCGTCCACCAAGGAGAAATATTCCAACCGGAGCCCCGGGGCGGCCGCGATGCGGTCTTCCACGAACTGCTTCGTCTCGGGCACGGTGTGCGTCTTGGCATACTCCACGCTGGCGAAGAGCGTCTGCGAGATTTGCAGGGCATCTTGGCGCTGTTCGGGCATGAGGCGCTTATTGCGGCTGCTCAAGGCCAAACCATCGGCTTCGCGCACTATAGGGCAGCCTTTTATTTCGAGGGGGAAATGCATCTGACGCACCATCTCGCGGACGATGGCCAGTTGCTGGAAGTCCTTCTCGCCGAAGTAGGCGCGATCGGGCTTCACCATGTCAAACAATTTGCTCACCACCTGGCAGACGCCGTTGAAGTGGCCGGGGCGGTACTTGCCTTCCATCACCGTGTCCAGCGGGGCGTAGCTGAATTGGCGCGTATCCGGCTCGGGATAGACCTCCTCCACCGACGGGGCAAAGGCTATGGCGGCACCGTGCTGCTCCAGCAGGGCGCAGTCGGCCTCCAGCGTACGCGGATACTTCTGCAAATCGTTCGGGTCATTGAACTGCGTGGGGTTGACAAATACGCTGACCACCGTCACGTCATTCTCTTTCACACTGCGGTCCACCAGTGAGGCATGTCCTGCGTGCAGGGCACCCATCGTGGGAACCAAACCAACACTTTTACCTTCGGCCCGCCGTGCCGACAACTCGGCTTGCAGGGCTGCGACTGTATGTATTACTTTCATCGTGATTGAAAAAAGTTATTAACTTCTATCTCATTGCGGCACAGGGCTTAGGCGCAGGTACGGGTAAGCACGGGCGCAGGCTCCTGTAAGCACGGGCGCAGGTATCCCCGCCCGCGGACGCCCATATCCCCGCCCGCCAAGCGGCATATCCCGGGAGAGACGCCTCCGCAAATCGGGTGCAAAATAAGGCATTATTTGCCACATAACGAAAAAATAGGCCGACTTTATGCATGAAAAGCCCCCAAAAGGTGCCTCGGATGCCTCCTATAGCCCTCTGAAATACAAGTTCTTAACAAAACATAAGGAATTATAGGAGCGGAGGGGATGCACGACCAAGCGTTTTTTTTCGTAACTTTGCGCCATAATTTTGAGAACATTAGCGCTTATGACAAAGGTAAACAAGGTTTTATTCATCACTCAAGAAATCGCCCCTTACGTCTCCGACTCTGAAATGGCCCTGCTGGGCCGCAACCTGCCGTCGGCTATCCAGGACAAAGGGCGGGAAATTAGAACCTTCATGCCCAAGTGGGGAAACATCAACGAACGCAGGAACCAGTTGCACGAAGTCATACGTCTTTCGGGCATGAACCTGATTATTGACGACACGGACCATCCGCTCATCATCAAGGTGGCCTCCATTCAGTCGTCGCGTATGCAAGTGTACTTCATCGACAATGATGACTACTTCCAGAACCGTATGCAGGCCTGCGACGAAAACGGCAACGAATACGAGGACAACGACGAACGTGCCGTGTTCTACGCCCGCGGCGTGCTGGAGACGGTGAAGAAACTGCGCTGGCAGCCCGACATCATCCACTGCCACGGCTGGATAAGCGCCCTGGCTCCCCTCTACATCAAGCGTGCCTACTGCGAGGAACCCTCGTTCCGCGACAGCAAGGTGGTCTATTCGCTCTATGACGACGACCTGCACCAAACCTTCGACGCAGGCTTCGCCAACCGCGTGATGATGAAGGGGCTCACCAAGAAGGAGCTGGCCGACATCCCGTCGCCTGTGGACTTTGTCACCCTCAGCAAACTGGCCATCGACTATTCCGACGGCATCGTGCAGCAGAGCGAGCACGTCAACGAGGAAGTGCTGGCCTACGCCCGCCAATGTGGCAAGCCGTTCTTGGAATACCAAGCCGACAACTTTGCTGAAGCCTGCAACGACTTCTACGATCTGGTAGGCGGCAAAAGCGAAGAATAACCCTACACTTTTTACGACAGAGATTCTGACACAACTATGAAAGGGAAGAAATTTGGAACCTGGCTCGTGGCAGCAGTGGCCTTGCTTTGCGGCTGCGATGACAACACAGGTTCAATGGGAATGGAGATGCTGCCCGACACGGACGGCATGTCCGCGCATACGGTATCTTTTGATGTGATCACCGAATCCGTACCCGCCGAATCCGTCTTCGCTAAAACCAGCACCGGCTACGTCGGACGGTATAGCGACCCCGATTTCGGTTACTTTGAGAGCGGATTCATGACGGCTCTGACCTGTACCGAAAACTTCACCCTGCCCGAGGTTTACAAAGAAACCGAGTGGGACTCCGAAGGCAACCCCACCAAAGCTACAGGCGCCTTGACGGGCGACAGCGTGGCGGCTTTGCAGTTAGTAGTGTTCTATAACGAATGGTTCGGCGACTCGCTGAATGCCTGCCGCATGAGCGCCTACGAGCTGAATCGGGCGTTGGACTACGACAACCGCTACACCGACATCGATCCGAGCGACTACTATGACCCGTCCACCGGACTGTTGGGACGCAAAGCTTACTCCGCCTACGACACGACCGTGCCCGACTCCGTGCGCAACGAAACGGACTCTTACGGCAACTCGATTTATGCGCCCAGCATTGTCTTCAACCTGCCCGCAAAAGAGTTTGGCGAAGACCGCATCCTGAAACCCTACCGCGACCCCGCCACGCACCATTACTTCGACAATCCGGAAAGTTTCATTGACAACGTATTCAAGGGCGTTTACCTGACTACCGACCAAGGCGACGGCACCGTCCTCTATGTCAATCGAGTGGACCTGCGAATGCGCCTGCACTTCTTCCACGTCAACGACAGCACTGGCTTGAAGCTGAAAAAGAAAGACGGGACGGACTCCACATACTACAGCATCAACCCGATATTCTCGTCCACCAAAGAGGTGACACAGGTGAACCGCTTCTACAATTCGGACCTGGTGGCGGAAAAAGCCAACGAAAAGGGCTGGACCTACCTGAAGTCGCCGGCCGGCATCTTCACCCAAGCCACTCTGCCCTACGACGAGATTTACACGCAACTGGCCAACGACACGCTGAACGGCGCGCGCCTGACCTTCACCAGCTACCGCCAAGACAATTCGCACGCTTTCAGCATGGAGGCGCCGACAAGAGTGTTGCTCGTCCGCAAACAGGAATACAAGAAATTCTTCGAAGACAATGAGCTGACCGACGACATCACGTCCTACTTGGCCACGCACAACAGCTCCGGCACCAACCAATATGTCTTCAGCAACATCGCGCGCCTGGTAACCACCTGCATCAACGAGAAGCAACAGGCACGCGAAGCCGCAGGCAGCAGTTGGGACGAAGAGCAGTGGATGCGCGACAATCCGGATTGGAACAAGGTGTTGCTGATCCCCGTGTCCATCACGGTGGACCCGAACAACAGCGAACGCATCACCGGCATCCAACACGACCTGCAACCCGGCTACGCCAAACTGCAAGGCGGTCCGGAAGGCGAAAGACTGAAACTGGAAGTGACCTACACGCGTTTCCACGGCGAAAACGAAGATTGAACTTTCATTCATCTCACCTACAATACTGACAAAAAAACTCCACCGCCCAACGGGCAGTGGAGTTTTTTTTTAGTGTCACGCGATGTGCAACTTACGCTTCGCCGGTTGTCTTCTTGGTGGTTCTGCGTTTGGGAGCAGGCTTTTCTTCCTTCTTCAACTTGGCCTGTGCCTTCTCCAATTCCTTGCGGAGTTCCTCAATCTCGATACCCTGGTTCTTGATGGTGGTCAACAGCGGGTTCAGTTCCTCGTTGTCCACGTCCACGGGATAGAGCGAATCTACGCGCTTGATGAAGTCGCCCAAGATGTTCATGTAGTTGGTGAAAGCATCGTAAGGCGATTCGTAGATGCCGCGGTTCAAGCCCACGCCACTGTTCTTGGTAGTCATGAAGCGGAAGTTGTTGCTGGCCTGCAAGTAGTCCCAGTCCTGCTTGATGCGGCGGTCCGTGCAGAGGTGAACGCGCTCTGCTACGCTATACAGCTTGTTAAAGGCCTCACGCTGCATCACGTTGCCCAGCAGGCAGCTTGTGTCGCGCTCTTCGTCCAGCCAGGACATTGGGTCGGGCACATCCAACTGGGATACGGAATTCAGCTTGGAGATGACTTCGCTCGGCGTGGAGAAGGTGATGCCTTTCTCCTTGGCGCAGACGGGCAGAGCCTTGATGAACTCCAGAATGTTGGAGGACAGCGGCTGGGCGATGCCCAGTGCGCTCAGCTCCATGAAGATATTGATGACCTGCTCTTCCTGCGGCATGGAGTCAATCCAACTGATGTAACGGTCGGCAAAGAGCGGGTATTCGTTCCACTCGGAGTTGGAGAAACGCAGGCTGATGTCGTCGGACAGCTTGTAGTCACGCAGCAACAGCTTCAAGTTGGGGTTCATGTTGCAGTGGTACACATAATGCGGGCTCTTCCAACCCAACACGTGCTTGGCACCCTCGGTCAGCATACCCTTGAAGCCCATGCCTGCCACCACGGCGCCAATCTCGTCCGAATAAATCAGGCTGGAGTTGCGGAACACCTTCGGCGTCTTGCCGAACATTTCCTTCATCTTGGCAGCCTGGCGGGTCACTTCTTCGATGAAGCACTCTTCGTTGACCAGTGAAGACAGGCCGTGGGAATAAGGCTCGGCCAGGAACTCGCAGCAGCCGGTATCATTCAACTGGTGCAGCAGGTCGATGACGGCCGGCGCGTGGATTTCCAACTGTTCCAATGCCACGCCGGAGATGGACAGAGCCACCTTGAAAGCACCCTCGGACTTCTTCGCCATCTCGATGAGCGTGTTCAGGGCGGGGATATAGGAGCGTTCGGCTACGTCGTTCATGCCGGTTTCGTTGGCGTAGTCGTCGTAGTAGTAGTGGTCGTTACCGATGTCGAAGAAACGGTAACGTTTCAGATGGATAATCTGGTGTATCTCGAAATAAAGACAAATCGTTCTCATTGCTTTAAAGTTGTTTTTGATTGATTGGTTACCTATAGTTTCTTAACACATTGTCGTAAAGGCCACGTACCTTCAGTGCCACCTTCTCCCATGTGATGCCGTCCACTTCCTTCTTGCCTTCTTCCTGCAAGTAATTGAACAGAGCGGGATTGGTGCAGAGCGAATAGATATAGTCGGCCATGGCATGGATGTCCCAGTAGTCTGTCTTGATGACGTTGGTCAGGATTTCACCGCAACCGGACTGCTTGGAGATGATGGACGGCGTACCGCACTGCATAGCCTCCAACGGGGCGATGCCGAACGGCTCGGACACGGAGGGCATCACAAAGACATCGCTGTCCTTGTAGACCTCGTACACCTGCTTGCCCTTCATGAATCCGGGGAAGTGGAAGCGGTCGGCAATGCCGCGCTCGGCGGCCAGGTTGATCATGGCGTTCATCATGTCGCCCGAACCGGCCATGACGAAGCGGATGTTGCGTGTGCGCTTCAGCACCATGGCAGCAGCCTCGACGAAGTACTCGGGGCCTTTCTGCATCGTGATGCGGCCCAGGAAGGTAACCACCTTCTCCTTGTCGTGCACAGGACGCGGGATTTCCTGATACTCCTGCGGCAGGGGATAGACGGCGTTGTGCACGGCGAATACCTTGCGCGGATCCTGATGATACTCGTTGATGACCGTGCGGCGCGTCAGCTCGGACACGCACATGATGCAGTCGGCATAGTCCATACCGTTCTTCTCGATGCCGTAGACGGTGGGGTTGACCTTGCCGCGGGAGCGGTCGAAGTCGGTGGCGTGCACGTGGATGCACAGCGGTTTGCCGCTCACCATCTTGGCATGCACGCCGGCAGGATACGTCAGCCAGTCGTGCGCGTGGATGATGTCGAACTGCTGTTGGCGGGCCACCACGCCTGCGATGATGGAGAAGTTGTTGATCTCGTCATTCAGGTTGGACGGATAGCCGCCGGCAAACTCCATGCAGCCGATGTCATTGACGTGCATGTACGAGAAATCGGCATAGATATGGTTGCGCAGGTCGTAGTACGTCTCCGGCGTCATGCCGGGAGCCAGACGGCCCTTCAACCACTCATAATCCACATCGCGCCAAACGATGGGCACCTGGTTCATGCCGATGATGTTCAGGAAGTTTTCTTCATCGCCGCAAGGTTTGGGCATACAGAACGTGGTCTCCACGTCTCCCTGCACGCTCAGGCCCTTCGTGATGCCGTAAGTGGCGACAGCAAGGCCGCCGTATATCTTGGGAGGAAATTCCCATCCGAACATTAAAACTTTCATGCTGTTCCTCCTCTTCTTATTCTGCGTTGTTGTTATACTTAGACAATAATCTCAGTGCGCGCAGGATTTCGGCCACGTTCATGGCGAAGGACACTGCGCCGCGCCCGGTGAAGGGCGGGTTGCCGTCGAACAGCTCGGGCAGCGTGCCGATGCAGTGGCAGGTCATCTCGTCTTCCATGCCGACCAACGCACGCTCCACGAAGGACAGACCGCTGGTCTTGTGGATGCGCAGGTAGGCTTCCACATAGAATCCCAGCAACCACGGCCAGGCCGTACCCTGATGGTAGGCATAGTCGCGCTGCGTCTGCGGGCCCACGTAGTTGGGGTTGTAGCCGCCGCTCTTCGGGCTGAGGGTACGCAATCCCTTGGGTGTCAACAGTTCCTTGGTGACAATGTCCAGCACCTGCTTCTTCTGCGCCTTGTCCAGCGGAGAATAGTCGAGGGCCACGGCGAATATCATGTTGGGGCGCACGCTCCAGTCCATCATGTAGCCGTCCACGTAGTCGAAGAGGTAGCCGTATTCGTTGCGGAACACCTCGACGAAGGACTTGCCCGTCTGCGCGGCCTGGGCGTCCAGACTGTCTGCGTAGATGGTGTCTCCGGCTTCGCGTGCCATGTCGGCGGCAAAGCGCAGGGCGTTGTACCAGAGGGCATTGACTTCCACCACATAGCCCGTACGCGGGATGACCGGACGTCCGTTGGCGGTGGAGTTCATCCACGTCACGGCGTGGTCTGTGCCGTTGGTGTAGAGCAAGCCGTTGTCATGCAGGAAGAGGTTGTCGTGCTTGCGGCTCAGGATGTACTTCATGATGTCCTGCAAGAGGTTGCCGTACATCTCGCGGCAATGCTCGCGCGACGTCTCCTTGGCATACTGCTGGAGCGTCCACACGGCCCACAGGAGGATGTCCGGATGATCCATCTCGTACACCTTGTAGGTCATCGGTTCTCCGGACATGAACTGGCGGAGGGCTTTTTCGGCTGTTTTCATCACGTCTTCAAACTCGTCCTGTTCGCCCACGGCCAGTGTCAGGCCGGGCAGGGAGATGAAGAGGTCGCGCGCGCGGCACTTGAACCACGGATAGCCGGCCAGGATGTAGTGTTCGTCGCCTTGCTTGTTGTGGAACTGGTGGGCGGAGTTGGTGAGGCAGTGCAGGAAGTTGTCGCGCGGTGTGCGGTCGGCCACTTCATACTCGAAAGTCTCAATCAGCTTGCTTGTGTCTACTTCGGACACGCCTGCGGAGAAGACGATGCTCTCGCCCTTCTTGATGTCCATCTCGAAATAGCCGGGCACGTAAAGGTCTTCGTTAAAGTCGTAGCCGCGCTCCTGCTCCTTGGTGTAGACGATGCCACGGTACCAGTCGGGTTGGAAGCGGAACTCGCACTTCTTGTTCAGTTGCATGTACAGCTCGGGATAGCCGGGATACATGCACGTCTTGATGCCATTCTCCACCTGCTGGTAGTCACGGTTGGCCTGCGCATTCTCGTGCGTGTATTCGCGCACGCTGCGGAAGGCGAGGAACGGACGGAGGCGCAGTGTAGTCTCGGAATGGGCATCAACCAGCGTGTAGCGGATGAGGATACGGTTTTCATGGTGAACGAAAATCTTTTCCTTGCGCAGAATGACGCCTCCCACGCGGTAGGTGGTGGCGGGGATGTGCTCGCAATCAAACTCGCGGATGTACTTGTGACCGTTGGGGCTGAAGTGGCCATTGCCATAGTAGTGCAGTCCCAGGTTGAATTCGGCGCCATGCTGGATCACCGTCTCGTCCAGCGAGGACAGCAACACGTGGTTCTCGTCATCCAAATTGGGAACGGGAATCACCAGCAAGCCGTGATACTTGCGGGTGTTGCAATCCACAATCGACGTACAGTGATAAGCGCCCGACTTGTTTGTCCGGAGTATTTCTCGCGGCAAAGACTCCTGAAGGTTGGTCATCAGTGTCTTGTCAAATCGTAAATAGCTCATGTTGTACTTTATTTAAAGGTTAATTGTCCAGGTTCACTTTGTGCCACGTTTTTTCGTAGCAACGTCCAAAAGTACGAAATAATGTGCACAAAAAAAATAAAAAACGTGTTTTTTTTTAGATTTCGGACAATTTGTCGTAGTATTGCACCGCAATTGCGGCAAATCCCCCCTTTACCGCCCCAATACATCCCCCCACGGAGGAGGGGAGAAGGGGTATATCCCCGTCCGCGGGCGCGGGTACGCCTAAGCACGGACGCAGGTACGCCTAAGCACGGGCGGGGGTACAGGTAACCGGGACTGCCGGAACATAACTTTAACAACCAATGGAAGGATACATATCAGACAGTGTCTACGTAGCGAACAAGAAACGCAACAGCCTCATCAACGGGCGCATCATCTGCCGTGTGCTGGGCGTGCTGTTGCTGGTGGAAGTGTGCATGCTGCTGGCCTGCACAGGCGTGGCCTGGGGCTACGGCGAACAGGACGGACTGGCGTTTTTGCTCTCGGCGGGCATCACCGCCCTGGCGGCGGGCCTGCTGCTGCTGGCGGGCAGGAAGGCGGAACGGCGCATGAGCAAGCGCGACGGCTACTGCGTGGCCGCCCTGACGTGGGTGCTGTTCAGCTTCTTCGGGATGCTGCCTTTCCTGCTGAGCCACAGCGTGCCGACGGTGGGTGCCGCCTTCTTCGAGACCATGTCCGGCTTCACCACCACAGGCGCCACCATCATGGACGACATCGACTCGCAGTCGCACGCCATCCTCTTCTGGCGCGCCCTGACGCACTGGATAGGCGGCCTGGGCATCGTGTTTTTCGCCATCGCCATCCTGCCGGCGTTTAGCGAGGGAGGCAACTTGCAGTTGTTTTCGGCCGAGGCAGTGGGCGTGACGCACGACAAGATACACCCCAAAGTCAGCACCATGGCCCGCTGGCTGTGGACCATCTACCTGGTGCTGACCGTCAGCCAGACGCTGCTGCTCCGCCTGGGCGGCATGGGGTGGTTCGACTCCGTCTGCCAGACGTTCGCCACGGTGGCCACAGGCGGCTTCAGTACCAAACAAGCCAGCATCGCCTACTGGAATTCTCCTTATATAGAATATGTGACAGCCATCTTCATGGTGTTGGCAGGCATCAACTTCTCGCTCTACTTCTCGTGCCTGAAAGGCAAGTTCGGCAAAATCTGGCGCGACGAGGAGACCCGTTGGTTCCTCGGCTCCATCCTTGTGCTGACCCTCTGCATCGCGGTGGCCTTGGTTCTGAAGAACAATTACGGCATTGAAGAGGCGTTTCGCAAAGCCTTCTTCCAAGTGGTGACGCTGCACACGTCCACGGGCTTTGCCACGGACGACTACATGCTGTGGCCCTCCTTCACGTGGGTACTGCTCATCTTCGCCATGCTGGCGGGCGGCTGCACGGGATCCACCAGCGGCGGCATCAAGAACCTGCGCCTGCTCATCATGACGCGCGGCATCCGCAACCACTTCCGCAAACTGCTGCACCCCAACGCCGTGATGCAGATACGCGTCAACCGGCAGGCCGTCAGCTCCAGCGTGGTGCTCAGCGTGGCCATCTTCATCTGCCTCTACATGCTGTGCATCCTGGCGGGATGGATCCTCTTCATGCTGATGGGCGTGGACTTCATGGAGGCGCTCAGCGTCACCATCTCCAGCATGGGCAACGCCGGCCTGGCCCTGGGCGACTATGGCCCTGCCTACTCGTGGAGCGGCCTGCCCGAGGCGGGCAAGTGGCTCAGTTCGTTCCTCATGCTGCTGGGGCGTCTGGAGATGTTCGCCGTCATGCTGATGTTCTACTCCGCCTTCTGGAAGAACCGCTGATGAAAAAGGGGAGAAGGCCGCCCTCCTCCCCTCCTTGTTACAGTCGGAATGTCTTGGAGTCGCTCGGACTCCAGGAGGCGTCTTTCAGGCGGATAACCTTGTCGCCTATCTTCAGTTGCTTCAGGCGAAGTTCTCCCTTCAGCAGTTCCAACGTGACGCTTTCCCGGGACACCTCACAAGTGCCCCAGGCGTATCCGTTGCTCCAAAAGTACTTGCCTGGCCGGTCCGTGAAAGTCATCTGCCGCTCCACGCCCGAATAGTGAAAACCGCTCCACGCCAACACGCCCGCCCAGCTGGCCATCGCACGGGCATAATGGTGGCCGCACTCTGCCTCGTCGAACGGATTGCGCTTGGCACCGTCGAACCGGTCGCGGATTGCCGTAAAACAACGCAAGGCCTCTTCGTCCATGCCCTCGTACTTCATTCCCACCGCTGCGCAGTATTCAAAGCCCGTCATCACTTCGGCGAAATAGGGGAAAGGCACCTCCAGCCGCCCTTTGGGCCAGGAAGCCATGAGCAGGCCCGCTTCGTCACCCATGACGTAAGAGCGCATGTTGTTGAAGTGGCGGCTGAAATCGGGCACGAAGTTATACTTCATGATGCTCTGTAGCGTGGTACGGATATGCTCCTCATCGCCCAGATAGCCCAGTCCGCAGATGTGGGCCATGTATTGCCCCACAAGTTGGTCCACCAAGCAGCCCTTGCCCAGTTGGAAGTCCGGCACACGCACCCCCGCACTGTCTATGTTTAGGAATTCAAAGGTCTTGGGGTCGGTGATGCGGTGTTCGTAATACTCGCCGTTGCGGTTGCCGTCCCAACCCCTCTCCGTCCAGGCGTATGACAGAATTTTCCGGGTCTGTTCCCAGTTGCGCTCCAGGAAAGCCCGGTCGCCAGACAACTGCCATTCGCGATACACCTTCATCACACAGCCCATCTGGCCGTCGGCGGCCGCCGCATTTCCCTTGGCCGCCTCGGACAACGGCAGGGCTGCCCGGAAGTTCATCAGGCCGTTCTCCTTGGTCGCATAGTTCAGCTCCACATCGCGCATGGTTTGCGCCAGCTCGCCAAACAGGAAAGGAGTAGCCACTTCGTAATTCCACACATGCGTACACGTGCCCTGGCAAGAGCCGAAACGGTCCATGACACCTTCCCACCCCATCAGGTGCCCGTCCGGAAGCCGGAAGACAGTCTGCGAGCGCAAGGTGGACAAATTGAACAAGGCCGCCTCCTGCACCACGTCCGGAATCGTGGAGGAGAGAAGAGCATTCACAAAGTCCAGCGTCTCCTGCTCCAGGCGGGGCACTTGCGGCAGGATTTTCTTCGCAGCGTCCCAAGCATCGATGTATTGTCTACAATAATAATTGCCCACTATCTCGCCGGCCCATGCCTTCCGGTTGGGGAAGTGCCAGGTGAGGTAGAAGGTGAAAGTTTCGCGGCTTCCGGGCGCGACGGTCTTCTGCACGGCCAGCGAAGCCATCGGGTCGTCCTCGCGTACGGGCTGCTCAAGTTCCGTCAGCCGGCCGTCCGCACTGAAGTCGTCCCAAAAGTTCAGGATGGCATTGTTCCAGTCATCAGGCTTGGATGAAGTACGCCAGCTCACCTCTGCGGCATCCGCCTGCGTCACCAGTGCCATCGTACCCCACGCCGGGTCCTTGGCATCTACCCCTTCTGAGTAGAAATAAATGCCGCGCACACCGTCTGTGTCCCGGTACTCATTCCGATTGCGGACGGCTCCGACGGGGATGAAGTCGCCCTTCCAATTGGACGTAAACCGGCCGCCGTCCTTGCCGATAAAGTTGCGCAAGGAACCGCATACGGCCGCCCAGCGAAACGGTTCCCGTTCCCACACCGCCCAGCGGCAAGGCCACCCGGTAGAGATGTTGTCCATCATAATGTCTCAATACCGGCCATGAGGCAGGTGCCCACTCGCCGGCAACAGCTGAAAGCGAGAAAACCACAAGAGCCGCCCACAGGCCAAATCGTTTCTCGTAATGTCTTGTTCTCTTTGTCATATACTATAAAAATTGAATGATTAGCGGATGATACGTAGCCAATTATTCTGTGAACATACAAAAGAAACGGGATTCAGACAGCCACACACGGATTTTATTTGTTTTTATTTAACCAATCAAGCCAAAAAGACAACGATTGGATAAAGCGAGTTGTTTAAGAAATGATAAAAAAAGAAGAGACATCAAGCCTATACCTCAGGAAAGACGTAATTTTGCCACCAAAACTAGGAGGCTAAGACCGATTATGGACACAATGTTTGACACCTTGCTACAGCTGCCCCTCTTCCAGGGACTGGCACACGAAGACTTTACCAGCATTCTGGATAAGGTCAAACTGCACTTCACCAAACACAAACCCGGCGAAACGATAGCCACGGCCGGCAACAGTTGCGACCGCCTCATCTTCATCCTGCGAGGGACCCTGAGCGCGACGACGCCCGCCAGCCAACACACCTATCAGTTCACCGAGCAATACACCGCCCCCTGCCTCATCGAGCCTTACTCCCTGTTCGGCATGTACCCGACGTTCAACGCCACCTACACGGCCTTGGAAGAGACGCACACCATCTGCATCAGCAAGCGCTTCGTCACCAACAACCTGTTCAGCTACGAGATATTCCGGCTGAACTACCTCAACATCATCTGCAACCGTGCGCAGACCTTGCAGCGCCGCCTGCGGACACCCTTCGACGGCGATGTGAAGCAGCGCATCATCCACTTCATCGCCAACCAGGCCGAACGCCCTGTCGGCCCGAAGTCCCTCAAGATAAAGATGGAGGAGCTGGCTTGCATCTGCAACGAGACGCGCATGAACGTGTCGAAGGCACTGAACTCCCTGCAAAACGACGGACTGGTGGAGCTGCATCGCGGCGAAATCGTAGTGCCACGCCTCGAACTGCTCACCGCACACTGACGCCCCATTCCCTGCAT
Organism: Candidatus Bacteroides pullicola; assembly: GCA_019115825.1. Taxonomy (GTDB): domain Bacteria; phylum Bacteroidota; class Bacteroidia; order Bacteroidales; family Bacteroidaceae; genus Bacteroides; species Bacteroides pullicola. Next base: position 14,093 of record DXCV01000048.1, on the reverse strand, counting down.
ATACCTATTTTTATATTATATAGTATATCTATTCATTTATGAACGAGAAAGCCAAAGGCTATCTGCTGGCCGTCATCGCCGCCGCCACGTATGGCATGAACCCGCTGTTTGCCCTGCCGCTCTATGCGGACGGCATGGATCCGGACTCTGTGCTCTTCTTCCGCTACCTCTTTGCCATCCCCATGGTGGGCGTCATGCTCAAGACGCGCCGTGGCAGCGACTTCCACATCCGCCGGAAGGACCTCCTCCCCCTCATCGTGCTGGGCATCCTGGTGGCCCTCTCCTCGCTGACCCTGTTCGAAGCCTACAACTACATGGACGCCGGCATCGCTTCCACCATCCTCTTTGTCTATCCCATCATGGTAGCCCTCATCATGGCAGCTGTCTACAAGGAGAAAGTGACCCTGCAGACCGCCCTCTGCCTGCTGCTGGCCCTCAGCGGCATCGCCATGCTCTACCAGGGAGGCGACGGCGTCACGCTGAGTCTGACCGGCACACTGCTGGTGCTGGGCTCGGCCCTGTCCTACGCCATCTACATTGTGGGCGTCAACCGTCCCGGCCTGAAGGAGATGGCCACGCTGAAGGTGACGTTCTACGTCCTCCTGTTCGGCGTGCTGCTTTTCGTCGGGCGACTGTGGGCCGATGGCAGTGTCGCCCTGCCCACCCGCTGGTGGCTCTGGGGCAACCTCGTCGCCATCGGACTGTTCCCCACCGCCATCTCCTTCCTGTGCACCACCAGCGCCATCCAGCGCATCGGCTCCACGCCTACGGCCATCCTGGGCGCACTGGAGCCGCTGACAGCCATCCTGTTTGGCATCACCGTCTTTGGCGAACGGCTGACGGCGCGCGACTGCATGGGTATCACGCTGATTCTGGTGGCGGTGACGGTGGTCGTGGCGGGAGGCAGCATCACGCATCAGTTGGTGCGGTTCCGCAAGATGTTCCCGAGGCTGGCGAAGAAGAAAAGGCAGAGGGGATGAGTCTGCCTTTTCTTAGCAAACAGCCACAAATCGAAGGCAATTCTATTTTGATTTGCTTTCATTTGCGTATCTTTGTCGTACTGACAACAACGGTTCAACATTGAATCCTTCCAACTTGCCGTTGTGATTTGCTTTCATTTCTCTATATTTGTCCGCAAATGAAGCAAATCACAATAAGGATTATTCCGTTGTGAACACATCAGGTTCCCTCGTCCTTCAACGGGGGATTTTTTTATCTGATTTAGTATACAAAAAAGAACCGGAAGCGCTTGCGGGCGGCTTCCGGTTTCTTTTTTTGTTTGTTGCCATAGGGTCAGTTGATGTGGCGACGTATCCTCTCCTTGTCTTGCAAGTAGAAGAACAACCCTCCGCTCATGGCAATGAGGGATACAAAGGTGCACATGATGATAAATACAGTGTCGTTTGCCATAATTAGTCCTCCTCCTTTTTATTGTCTCGTACCAGCCATAGCCCCCAGCCAAGGGTTATCATGACGGCCACAAGGGCACTGATAACCATCCAAGGATTCTATCGGAATATCCAGCCGCCAAGGCTTAAAATTCCACCGTCGGTGCGGTTTCCGCTCCCGCTTGTGCCTCGAAGTAGGCACGCTTCTCAAAGCCGAAGAGTCCGGCTAGGATGTTCTTGGGGAAACGGCGGATGGCGGTGTTGAAGTCCTTGGCGGCATCGTTGAAGTTCTTGCGCGCCACGTTGATGCGGTTTTCCGTGCCCTCCAGCTGGGCTTGCAGCTCCAGGAAGTTCTGGTTGGCCTTCAGGTCGGGATAGTTCTCGGTGATGGCCAGCAGTTTGCCCAGGGCGGTAGCCAGTTGGCCTTGTGCGGCCTGGTATTCGGCCAGTTTCTCGGGCGTCAGGTCGGCGGGGTCCACCTTGATTTGCGTGGCTTTGCTGCGGGCTTCCACCACGCCCGTCAGCGTCTCCTGTTCGTGGGCGGCATAGCCCTTGACGGTGTTCACCAGGTTGGGGATGAGGTCGGCGCGGCGTTGGTACTGCGTCTCCACGTTGGCCCACTGGTTGCTCACTCCCTCGTCCATGCCGACGAGGCTGTTGTATCCCGTCACGGCCCAGATGGCCAGCACGGCGATGACTACGATGAGGATGATGGTAGTTGTCTTCTTCATAATGCTTTCTGTTTGGTTGATATTCTATGGGTTGATAAATCTCTTTCTTAGAACCGCGACCCGGCACCTCCTCCGCCGCCGCTTCCTCCGCCGAAGCTGCCACCGAATCCGCCTCCGCCGAATCCGCCGCCAAAGCCTCCGCCGAAGATGACGGGGCCGCCCCAGCCGCCTCCACGGCCGCGGTTGTTGTCCTGATGGCGATTCTCGCGCCGCTTGACGACGTGGCCGCAATTCCGGCAGATGTAAGTCACCTCGTCCATCCAGACTCCGTTGACGGAGATCAGTTGGCTATTGGCACGCTTCAACGTATGCTTCTTGCATTTGGGGCAACGAGACTTGCGTCGGGCAGCCGCCAAGGAAATGATGACGGTGAAGAAGATAAAGGTAAGCACGAAGAGGAGGGCATTAGAACCATCGCCTTCTGCTGTCCCGGTTCCGTCGTTCTCCATCGACCCGTCCAGCCGGGCGCAAGTAGCGCGGACGCCGGCTACCATACCTTCGCTCCAACGCTCGTCCTTGAGGTAGGGAATCATCGCTTGTGTCTGGATGCGCTTGCAGATGGCATCTGGCAACACTCCCTCCAGACCGTAGCCTGTGTAGAACTGGATGCACCGCTGGTCGGTGACGAGCAGGATGACCAGCCCGTTGTCCTTGCCCTTCTTGCCCACGCCCCACGAGTTGAGCAGTTCGTGGCAGAAGTCGAAGCACGTGGCCTCGCCGATGCTGGGCACGACGGCCACCACGGTCTCAATGCCCGTCTGCTGCTCCAGGCGGTAGAGCATACGGTCGATGCTGTCCGTGGCGGCGGGCATGAGGATGCGCTCCGGGTCGCATGTGTAGCGGTATTTGTTTTGGATATGCACCTTGGGCAGGTTGTCGGGCGTATAGATTTTCCCTTGTGCCCCCAGGCAGAGCGGCAGGCACAAAAGGAGTATCAGGAGCGGAATCGTTCGTTTCATACAGTTATTGTATTATGTTTCGGCGGCTAAGATACGGCTTTTGCGGGAGTTATCGGATATATTTGTCCGTAAAATCCCGCACCCGGCGCGTATATTCCACCTTGTTTCCCTTATAGGACACTGCATGCGCCGCGCCGGGCACCAGCCAAAGTTCCTTCGGCGCGGGCTTGGCTTCATACAGCGGATGCACCATCCAGGTGGGCACGAAGTCATCTTTATCGCCGTGGATGAAGAGCATGGGCAGGGTGCATTTCCTTACTTGCTCCAAAGCCGATGCCTCGCGAAACGTCCAGCCATATTTGAGTCCGCACAACCAACTGGTCACGTCCAGCAGCGGGAATGTCGGCAGGCCGAACTGGTTCTTCAGCTCCCCGCTGAACTCATCCCACACCGAGGTGTAGCCGCAATCCTCCACGAAGCACTTCACGTAGGCGGGCAATCGTTCGCCGCTGACCATCATCGTGGTGGCCGCTCCCATCGAGATGCCGTGTACCACCATTCGCGTGCTGTCGCCGAAAAGTTCGTTGGCCGTGTCTATCCATTGTTGCACGTCCAGGCGGTCCAGCCACCCCATCTGCACGGCCTCGCCCTCACTCTCCCCGTGGGCGTGAAGGTCGGGCAGCAGGATGTTGTAGCCCAACTGCCGGCTGTACAGGTAGCCGATGGGCAGCATCCGCACGGCATTGTCCGTATAGCCGTGGACGATGACGGCCGTCCGTGCCGTGGGACGTGCCGCACGGACATAGAGGGCGTGCAGGCTTTCGCCCCGTTCACTTCGGATGAGGGTGTCCCGCAAGGCGTGGGCCGTCCGCAGGCTGTCCACCCAAGGCTGTAGCTCCGGATAATCCTTATATAGATAAGTATAGGAACCGGGGATGTCACGGCTGCGCGTTTCCAAGGCTTCGGGCTTCAGGGCGTAGGCCAGCATGTAGAGGGAGGCGCCGAGAAGCAAAACAATAGCTGCCAGCACCGTCAAGAGGATGCCGGTCAGGATTCTGCGGTGTATCTTCTTCATACGTCGCGATTACCGATGCCAAATCTCCCACGCCGCAAATGCCTGCAACAACAACATCTCCAGCCCGTTCTTCACCGTGGCGCCTTGGGCGCGGCCCTTCTTCATGAAGAGGGTCTCGTTGGGGTTGTACAGCAGGTCGTAGAGCAGATGCTGGGGCGTAAGCTGTTCGTAGGGGATGTCGGGACAGAAGTCTACCTTGGGGTACATGCCCACGGGGGTGCAGTTGACGATGATGGTGTGCTCGGCCATCACTTCGGGAGTCAGGTCGGCGTAGGTCAATGTTTCGGCGTCCCGCTTGCTCCGCGAAACATAACGGCTCTCTATGCCAAGGTTTGCCAAGCCGTGGTAGACGGCCTTCGAGGCGCCGCCCGTGCCCAGCAGCAGGGCTTTCGTGTGATGGGGTTGCAGCAGCGGCTCGATGGACTGCGTGAAGCCGATGATGTCCGAGTTGTAGCCCACCAGCTTCACCTTGGCCTTGCCTTGGCGGATAATCTTGATGACGTTCACGGCGCCAATCTTGGCCGTGTCGGGGTCCAGCTCGTCCAGGTAGGGGATGACCTGTTCCTTGTAGGGGATGGTGACGTTCAGCCCACACAGGTTGATGTTCTCCGTCACCACCTCGGGGAAGTCCTCGATGCGGGGGATTTCGAAGTTGACATACTCTGCGTCGATGTTCTCCGACTGGAATTTCTCATTGAAGTAGGTTACTGAGAACGAATGTCCCAAGGGGTAACCGATTAAACCGTATTTGTCCATGATATGAAGGGAGTTTATTGTTTTATTTCGTCGCCATATACAGCGTGCACACCCCGAACGTCAGCCGCTTGAACCGCACGTCAGAGAAGCCCGCACGGCGGATGCTCTCGCTCATCACCTCGCCTTGTGGGAAGGCGCGGATGCTCTCCGGCAGGTAGGTGTAGGCATTGCTGTCGTGCGAGATGAGGCGGCCCATCAGTGGGATGAGGCGTGAATAGAGACGATAGAGTTGCTTCATAGGGAAGCGGTCGGGCGTGGACAGCTCCAGGATGGCCAGGTGCCCGCCGGGGCGAATCACGCGGCACATCTCCGCAAGACCCACATCCAGGTGCTCGAAGTTGCGCACGCCGAAGGCCACGGTCACCGCGTCGAACGACGCATCGGGAAAGGTGAGTGCCTCGCAATCCTCGCGTTGGAAGCGGATGCGGTCGGCCAGGCCGGCCTCGCGCACCTTGTCGCGCGCCACTTGCATCATGCCCTCCGAGATGTCGATGCCCACGAGCGAACGCGGTTGCAGCATCCGGCAGGCCAGCAGAGCAAAGTCGCCCGTGCCCGTGGCCACGTCCATCACTTCCTGCGGCCGGTATTGCGCCAGCCAGCGGATGGCCTGGCGACGCCACGAGCGGTCAATGCCCATCGACATCAGGTGGTTCAGTCGATCGTAGGCGGGGGCGATGTGGTCGAACATGCGCTCCACCTGTTCTACTTTCTTGCCCTCTTGTCCGTAGGGCATCACTTTCTCTTGAGGGTATTCCATTTGGTTAAAAGTTTATACGTCTTAATTCTCTCTCCAAATGAGACGGCACCTTTGAGAGAAAAAGGTGGCACCTTTGGTAGGAAAAGGTGGCACCTTTAATCCACCCCCGCCACATGAGTCTGTGGGCGGGGGCGAACGGTTGATTTACTTACTTAGATAATTCGTTACATTCTGCTCGATGCGGGCGGCGATGTCCTCCGTGTCCTGCGGGACGAACTTCTCGCCCGTGATGTGCTCGTACAGCTCCACGTAGCGGTCGCTGATGCTTTTCACGATCTCGTCCGTCATTTCGGGCACCTGCTGGCCTTCCTTGCCTTGGAAACCGTTGTCCATCAGCCATTCGCGCACGAACTCCTTGGAGAGCTGGCGTTGCGGCTCGCTGGCGGCGAAACGCTCCTCATAGCCCTCGCTGTAGAAGTAGCGGCTGGAGTCGGGCGTATGGATTTCATCCATCAGGTAAATCTTGCCGTCGTGCTTGCCGAACTCATACTTCGTGTCCACCAGGATGAGGCCACGCTGGGCGGCAATCTGCGTACCCCGCTCGAAGAGGCGCAGGGTGTAGTCCTCGAGGATGGCATACTCCTCCGGCGTGCAGAGGCCACGCTTCAGGATTTCCTCTTTGGAGATGTCGGCATCGTGCTCGCCAATCTCGGCCTTGGTGGTCGGGGTGATGATGGGGGTGGGGAACTTCTGATTCTCCTTCATGCCTTCGGGCAGACGGACGCCGCAAATCTCGCGCACGCCGCTCTTATAGGCACGCCAAGCCGAACCGCAAAGGTAGCCGCGCACGATCATTTCCAGAGGGAAGCCTTCGCAGAAGACGCCGACCGTCACCATCGGGTCGGGCGTGGCCAGCTTCCAGTTGGGGCAGATGTCCGTCGTGGCGTCGAGGAACTTCGAGGCAATCTGGTTCAGGATTTGTCCCTTGAAGGGGATGCCCTTCGGCAGGATGACGTCGAAGGCCGAGATGCGGTCTGTGGCCACCATGACGAGTTTTTCACCATTGATGTTGTACACATCGCGTACTTTCCCGTGATAGACCGATTGTTGGCCGGGGAAGTTGTAGTTGGTTTCAGTTAATGCTTTCATATCTTTGTTGTTTAGCTATGGTTTCTTCTTTCTTGCGCTCCCGTTCCGCCTTCTGCTCCTTTTCAAACTTGTCATACGCCTCTACAATGCGGGTAACCAATTTATGCCGCACGATGTCCTTCTGGTTCAACTCGATGAAGCTGATGCCTTTTACGCCCTTCAATATACGCAATGCTTGCACCAGGCCGGAGACTTGCGACGAGGGCAGGTCTATTTGCGTCATGTCGCCCGTCACGATCATCTTGGTGTTCATGCCCATGCGGGTGAGGAACATCTTGATTTGGGCGGACGTGGTGTTCTGCGCCTCGTCCAGGATGACTACGGCGTCATTCAGGGTGCGGCCGCGCATAAAGGCCAACGGCGCTATCTGGATGACGTTCTGATCCATGTATTCCTGCAGCTTGGCGGCGGGAATCATGTCCTGTAGGGCGTCGTAGAGCGGTTGCAGGTAGGGGTCAATCTTCTCTTTCATGTCGCCCGGCAGGAAGCCCAGCTTCTCACCGGCCTCCACGGCGGGACGGGAGAGGATGATTTTCTTGATTTCCTTGTTCTTCAAGGCACGCACGGCCAGGGCGATGGCGGTATAAGTCTTGCCCGAACCGGCCGGGCCGATGGCAAACACCATGTCGTGCTCGCGGAAGGCATCCACCAACTTCTGCTGGTTCTCGCTGCGCGGGATGATGGGCTTGCCCGTGACGCTGAAGACGATGACGTTGCCGCTCTTCTCCGCCTGCGGGGCGTTGCCCTTGATGATGTCTATGATGGTCTCTTCCTTCAGCTGGTTGTATTCGGCGCAGTACTTCTCCAGTTTGAGGATGTTCTCCTCGAAGGCGCACATTTCCTCCTCATCGCCCAGCACTTTGATGACGTTTCCCCGCGCCACGATGCGCAGTTTGGGGTAGAGTGCCTTGATGAGTTGCATGTTGGCATTGTTCACACCATAGAAGATGACGGGGTCTATATCTTCGAGTACAATCAGTTTTTCTATCATTCGTCGGGTTTGAGTTTCTGCTATTTTGCGCAAAGGTAGTGAAAGGTTTGCATAGTTAGTGCGGGGCGTGTGCATTTTTTGTGCGAAGGCTTGGACAAAACGTTACTTTACTGTATCTTTGCCTATCATTTATAGTTTAGTAGACTTATGGCAACTCTGACTTTGGAATCCATGCAGAACGAACTGATCCGCGACGTGCTCCGCGTGGACAATATCGACATATTGAAGAAAGTGCGCAACCTGTTGCGCCGAGAAGAGCGCAAGACAAGCGCGTATGCTGCCCCATCCTCTACCCCTTCCACTGTGGCGGAGGAAGCTGAGCCTTATATGACCAAAGAGGAAATCCTAGCGAACTTCGACCAGGCCTGCAAGGAACTGAAACTGAATTTGGAAGGGAAACTGGAGTTTAAGACCTTAGAAGAAGCGCTCAATGAACTGTAAGATAACCGTTACTCCTGATTTCCTTAAGGAAATGAAACGTTTGGCCAAACGCTATCGTTCTTTGAAAGCCGATTTGGCAGGATTGGGTGAAGAACTCCGTCAAAATCCACTTCTCGGCACAGACCTCGGCCATCACTTGCGCAAAGTCCGCCTTGCCATTACCTCGAAACGCAAAGGCAAGAGTGGTGGTGCAAGGGTGATAACCTACACCGTGATTATTGCGCAGACAGAAACCGAGGTCAAACTCATTAGCATTTATGACAAGTCCGAGCGGGAAAATATCAGCGATGCCGAATTGCTGGATATTCTTCGCCGAAACAACATAGAGTAACTGTTATCTGATATATATCACTTCCCCGCCATCACTTCCCGCATATTTCCTCAGTAACTCTTGCGTCATCTCCGCTGCCTCGCGGAGCCGTTGTTCATCTCCGTCATAACCGTTGATAATCGCCAGGATATGCCGCGTGCCGACATCCATCTTCGTCCGTTCGTGGTCGCTGGTAGGCGTGCCGATGCCGCCAAGGGTGTCACGCCACACGGGCAGCCCTTCGATATTGAGCGTGCCGCGACCGATGCCTTCGAACGGTTCTCCGGCTCGTCCCACGCCCAGACACAAATCCACTCCGTGAATCTTGTCCGCATCAAAACCGCCGATGCTGTAGCCCGTCCGTAGGGAAACGAGATTAATCAAATCCACCAGCGTATCAATCCGGTAGAGTTCCAGTCCGCGAAGCAATCGGCGGCGCAACGCCTCGGCTGAGGGACGATAGCGACTGGGGTCCTTGCCCAAACGGCGATAAGCTTCGCGCGTAGCGGCGATGGTGGGTTGCTGCTTGATGCTGTCCGCCGTCTCGTGTGCACGCAGTTCTTGGGTAAAAGCGTCAATCTCCTGCCACAGGCCTTCGCAGAAAGACGTGTTGGAGACTTCGGCATAGACGGCCGCGCCACGGTATTCGGGGCAGCGGGAGGTTAGTTCGGTAGAAAGAGTAAGATGAAACATAAATGATAATTTAGCAGCCAAAGGCTGCAATGGTCAATGGTTAATGATTAATGGTCAATACGTGGCAATAGACTCGTGAGCAGCCTATTAGCCATTTATCATTAACCATTAATCATTTGCGCGCAAAGCGCGCATAAATTCCTATTCATAACAATTCCCGACAACATCCGTCCGGACTTGATGCCCAGCCGGCGGGCCGAGAAGAAATCTTCATAATGTGTATATGTGCAGATACCAGCCGTCTCGATGGACGCGGACGGCACGCCGAAGTCCAGCAGTTGCAGGCGGTTGGCTTCCCAAAGGTCGATATGCCACTTCTCCTGCTTGCGGGCGATGCGCTCCATGGGGAAACCTGCCCGACGAAAAGCATCATACACCTCATCCCCTACCTCGAAGGCTTCGAGCGAAATGCCCGGCCCGATGACGGCCGACACGTCTGCCCCGTCCGTGCCGTATAAAGTGCGCATCCTCTCCAGGGCGTGACCTATGATGAAGTTCACTGTACCGCGCCAACCGGCATGGACGGCGGCAATGGCGTGCTGCTTTTTATCATATAATAAAATAGGTATGCAGTCGGCAGTGGAAATGCAAAGGCAAATGCCGGGCAAACGGGTGACCAGCGCGTCAATGCCTTGAAGCAAGTCGTGGCGCTGTTCCTTCCCGGCGGAAAGGAAGGCTTCGTCTACGGCCAGCACCTGCGTGCCGTGCGTCTGCCAAGGGATGATGAGCTCCCGCGGACGTTGTGGCAAAGCGGACAGGAGAATTTCTTGGTTCCGCCGCACGCAGTCCAGGTCATCGCCCGTGTAGGGCGTGCAGTTCAGCGAGGCATAGTTGCCTGTGCTGACACCACCGTGACGGGTGGTGCTGAAGCAGAAGATGCCGGGGCACAACCGATTGAGGCCGTACTCCAGCATCCTTTTTTTATTCATATCTTGTAGAGCGTCGCTCGTCACTGCTTGTCCTCCTCGTCCGGGTCGTCCCAGTCTTCCTCGTATTCGAAGTCTTCCAGGTCCTCCACATCGTCCTCGTCCACATACTCCACGGTGAGGTCTTCGTCCGCCCCTTCCTCCTCCAGTTCTTCCTGTAGGTGGCTCATATCTTTGGGACGGTGGGCAATGCTCTCGATATGGCCCTCCAGCTTGTTGCTCTCCTTGTTCAACTCTGTCCAAAGGATATCTTTTAGCACGTTGATGCCCAGTCCGCTGACGGAGGAGATGAACACGTGCGGAATGCCTTCGGGCAGGGTCGGCTCAATTTCGTCCATCAGTTCCTGGTCCAGCATGTCGCACTTGGTGACGGCCAGCACGCGCTGCTTGTCCAGCATCTCGGGGTTGAACGTGCGCAACTCGTTCAGCAGGATGTCGTATTCCCGGCGGATGTCATCACTGTCGGCTGGCACCATGAAGAGCAGCAGCGAGTTGCGCTCGATGTGGCGCAGGAAGCGCAGCCCCAGTCCCTTGCCTTCACTGGCCCCCTCGATGATGCCGGGGATGTCTGCCATGACAAATGACTTGCCGTCGTGGTAGGACACAATGCCCAGGTTGGGCTCCAGCGTGGTGAAGGGATAGTTGGCAATCTTGGGCTTGGCGGCCGACACGGTGCTGAGCAGCGTGGACTTGCCCGCATTGGGGAAGCCCACCAGGCCGACATCGGCCAGCAGCTTCAGTTCCAGGATGACGGTCATCTCCTGCATCGGCTCGCCGGGCTGTGCAAAGCGGGGTGCCTGGCGCGTGGCGGTACGGAAGTGCCAGTTGCCCAGTCCGCCACGTCCGCCTTTCAGCAGAATGACCTCCTGACCGTGCTCGGTGACGTCACACAGGTATTCGCCCGTCTCGGCATTGTAGGCCACTGTGCCGCAGGGCACTTCTATCACCTTGTCCTCGCCGTCCTTGCCGAAGCTGCGGTTCTTCGAGCCACTCTCGCCGTGGCCGGCCAGCACGTGGCGTTGGTACTTCAGGTGTAGCAGGGTCCAGTAGTTGCGGTTGCCGCGCAGGATGATGTTCCCGCCGCGTCCGCCGTCGCCGCCGTCAGGGCCACCCTTGGGCATGTACTTGGCGCGGTGCATGTGGGTGGAACCCCGTCCGCCCTTGCCCGAGCGGCAATAAATCTTCACGTAGTCTACGAAGTTGGATTCAGCCATGATTTCCTATCTATATAATGTAGTTAATAATTCAGTCCGAACTGCCACAGGGGGATGACGTTCATATAACCGCATTCGATGTCGTCTTTCACCACATACCCTTGTTCAATGCCTTGCAGTTGCTTCTGCTTCTTGTTCCGTCCGCCTACTTCGAAAGTATAATCATCTATCCGGAAGTCGGAGACAGAAGAAGTGATGGTATCGTGGTTGACCCGCGTTTGGTTAAAGAAAAAGGTCTCGCGCAGGTTGCCGGTGTCGGCGGTCTGGTGAGCCAAAGCAAACACCAGGTTTGGGTTGTCCAGATAGACCTTGTCCACCTTGCCCAGTCCACGGATGCCCCCAGTGTCGTCGCGCAGTTGGGTGATGAGGCCGGCCTCTTCCAGGTAGAGAAAGTAGTCGGCCAAGTTGTTCCGGCTGATGCCTATCGTGGTGGCGATGTGGCTCATGTTGGGCTTGAACGGCACACTCTGAGCGATGACGGTGAGCAGGCGTTTCAGCTTGCGACTGGTGGCGACGCTCATCTCAGCATATTGGGGGATGTCCGTTTCCAAGGTCTTGGTCACCACTTGTTGCAGGCGGATGTCGAATTGCCGCTCTTGCGCAAAAGGATAATAGCCTTGCTTCAAGTAGTCCGGGAAGTAGGCGTAGGGATGGAAGTCGGGCGGCAGATCCAGCCGGTGTTGCAGGATGTCGTCCAGCGTCAGCACGGGCAACTTGATGCCGTGGAACATCTGCAAGTACTCACGGAAGGAAAGCCCTTGCATCTGGTAGAGCAAGGCACGGCGGCTCAGGTCGGTAGCTCCTTTGTGTATGTCCAGAATGGACGACCCGGTGAAGATGACACGCAGTCCCGCATGATAATCGTATATCAACTTTAGTTCGCGCGCCCAGTCCTGGTACTTGTGTATCTCATCAATGATGAGGTGGCGGCCTCCCCTCCGTACGAAGTCATCGGCCAGGTCCACCAGGTGATGGCTGGAGAAGTAAAGGTCGTCTGCATTGACGAAAAGCGTGGTGTTGCGCTCTAGTCGCTCTTTGGCATATTGCAGCATCAGCGTGGTCTTTCCCACGCCGCGCGGCCCGACGAGTCCCACCAGGCGGTTCTCCCAGTCGATGCGGTCGAACATATAACGGTGGTATCGGGTGGGCGTGTCCCTCAACAGTGCGTCAAAGTAGGCTTGCAGTTTCTCCATCTCTTCTCCTTTTTCGGGGGCAAAGATACGAAAAGTGCACTGAACTTAGTGCACTTTTGAAGGGAATTTGCACATTTTGTAGTGCAAATATGCGGGATAACGGGTTATTTCACCTTATCAATCGCCTCACAGATGTCGTTCGTGATGCGCTCCAGCTCGCCCAGTCCGTTGATGTGGCAGTACAGGCCTTCCTGCTTGTACCAGTCGATGAGGGGAGCCGTCTGGCTGTGGTAGACGGTGAGGCGCTTGCGGATGGTCTCCTCGTTGTCATCCGCACGGCCCGACTGCTGTCCGCGCAGGACGAGGCGGGTCATCAGCTCGTCTTCGGGCACTTCGAGGTCCAGCATGATGCTGACGGCCTGACCGCGCTCGGCCAGCATCTTCTTCAGAGCCTCGGCCTGAGCGATGGTGCGGGGGAATCCGTCGAAGATGACGCCTTTCGAGTCCTTCAGCCCGTCGAGCGTGGAGGCCAGCATATCTACGATGAGATTGTCCGGCAACAGTTGGCCCTGGTCGATGTAGCCCTTGGCCGTCTTGCCCAGTTCGGTGCCGTTCTTGATCTCTGCGCGCAGCACGTCGCCCGTCGAGATGTGGTTGATGCCATACTTGGCTACGATTCTCTCACTTTGCGTTCCCTTGCCTGAGCCGGGAGCGCCGAAAATTACGATGTTCAGCATTTGTCTTAATGGTTAATGGTTGATGATGAATGGTTTATAATTAATGGTGAATGGTTAATGGTGAGTCAATCCAACTGGAACCCGGATTAATCATTAACCATTAATCATTAACCACTGTATAAATGTCCTTGTAGTTCCGTCCCAGCCCGTCATAGTCCAGCCCGTAGCCCACGATGAAGTCGTTGGGGATGTGCATGGCCACGTATTCGATGTTGAGGTCCACCTTCAGCTTCTCCGGCTTCACCAGCAGCGTGGCGATGTGGATTTCCTTGGGGCGGCGCGTGCCCAATGTTTCGAGCAGGCGTTGCATGGTCAGGCCCGTGTCCACGATGTCCTCCACGATGACCACGGTGCGGTCCGTCAGGTCCTCGGTGATGCCGATGACTTCCTTCACCTTGCCCGTCGAGGTCACGCCCTGGTAGGACGCCAGCTTGACGAACGACACCTCGCAGGGGATGGTGATGCGCTTCATCAGGTCGGCGGTGAACATGAACGAACCGTTCAGCACGCTCAGGAACAAGGGATTCTTGCCCGCCAGGTCGCGGTTGATCTCGGCGGCCACGCGGTCCACTTCTTTCAGGATGTCCGCTTCGGGGATGGAGACCGTGAAGCGCTTGTCTTTTATTTGTATAGGATTCATTGTCGATGATTTTAGGGACAAAGATAGTGATTTTATCCGATTTCCGGCTTGCGGATGCTTATTTTATTCGTTTTCCCCTTTATGTCTCCTATAATAAATAATGTATATCCCCGCCTTTGCTTACCCGTACCTGCGCCCGTGCTTACCCGTACCTGCGTCCGCGCTTACCTGTACCTGCGCCCGTGACAGGTTTATAAGCTCTTCCGTAATTTGATTTCGGGCAGGCAGGTTTGGAAAAGTGGCAAGATATTCGTTACTTTGCAGTACTTATAGGCTTACCTTATGACAATATATCAGATTTGCAGTAAGATAT
>DXCV01000047.1 GCA_019115825.1 Candidatus Bacteroides pullicola | reverse complement strand
GTGCAGGAATTGCAGGACACGTACCTCAAAGTGCTGCAAAGCGCGTCTTTCCGCGAAGAATACGAACGGCTTTTGCGGGACTATGTGGGACGCCCCTCCCCGCTCTATCTGGCACACCGCCTCTCCCACAGGTACGGTTGCCGGATATACCTGAAGCGGGAAGACCTGAACCACACGGGTGCCCACAAAATCAACAACACCGTGGGACAAATCCTCCTGGCCCGACGGATGGGCAAGCGACGCATCATCGCCGAGACCGGTGCCGGACAGCACGGCGTGGCCACTGCCACCGTCTGCGCCCTGGCCGGCATGGAGTGCATCGTCTACATGGGCCGCACGGACGTGGAGCGGCAGCGCGTCAACGTGGAAAAGATGAAGATGCTGGGCGCGCAGGTCATCCCCGTTACTTCGGGCAACGGCACGCTGAAGGACGCCACCAACGAGGCCATCCGCGACTGGTGTTGCCATCCCTCGGACACGTATTACATCATTGGCTCCACCGTAGGACCCCATCCTTATCCCGACCTAGTGGCACGGTTGCAGTCGGTCATCAGCGAAGAAATCCGGAAGCAACTGCAGGAGCAAGAAGGCCGCGACCATCCCGACTACCTCATCGCCTGCGTGGGCGGCGGAAGCAATGCGGCCGGCACCATCTATCACTACGTGGACGACCCGCGCGTGCAGATTGTCCTGGCCGAAGCCGGAGGCAAGGGCGTAGAGACGGGACAGACCGCCGCCACCATTGCCCTGGGGCGCATGGGCATCATCCACGGGGCACGCACCTACGTCATCCAGAACGAAGACGGGCAGATAGAGGAGCCTTACTCCATCTCCGCCGGACTGGACTATCCCGGCATTGGCCCGATGCATGCCAACCTGGCCCGACAGAAACGTGCCATCGTCCTGGCCGTCAACGACGACGAAGCCATCCGCGCCGCCTACGAACTGACCCGCTTGGAAGGCATCATCCCCGCCCTGGAGAGCGCACACGCCCTGGGCGCCCTCGGGAAGCTGAAATTCAAGCCCGAGGACATCGTGGTGCTGACCGTGTCCGGACGGGGCGACAAGGATATGGAGACGTATCTGAAATATGCCCCGGACTTG
Source organism: Candidatus Bacteroides pullicola (assembly GCA_019115825.1). GTDB lineage: Bacteria > Bacteroidota > Bacteroidia > Bacteroidales > Bacteroidaceae > Bacteroides > Bacteroides pullicola. The sequence continues at coordinate 7,790 of DXCV01000047.1, read as the reverse complement.
TAGCCAAACCACGGAGAAAAACCGGCAAAAGCCGGAGAAAAACTGCTCAAAGCCACAAGAAAACTATAACTCTAGCTTAAAGGTGTATACCTTTAGGCTAAAGGTATACACCTTTAGATTGAAGTTATACACCTTTAGCCTAAAGTTTAAGTTTTCTGACGGGATAGACAGGTTTTTCAACGGGCTCAAGCCATTTATTAACCCCTTTCATAACTGATTCAGATGAGAACCTTTTCCTATCACACCAATCACCGAACCATCCTGGGCGACCTCCACACCCCGGTGGGCACCTACCTGAAGGTGCGCGACGTCTTCCCACAGAGCGCCCTGATGGAAAGCTCGGACTACCACGGGAGCGAGAACAACCGTTCGTTCATCGGCCTGTGCCCCCTGGCCAGCATTGCCATCGGCCACGGCCAAGTGCTGTTCCGCCTGCCGGACGGAGGACGCGAAGAACACGAACTCGGCCAACACTACCGCGTGGAGGATGCACTGAACGACTTCCTCTCCCGCTTCCACGTGGAGGGCGAATACCGGCAATACTGCGGACTGTATGGCTACACGTCTTTCAACGCCGTGCGCTATTTCGAGGACATCGACGTCAAAGACAGCCGCGAAGCCATCAACGACGCACCCGACCTGCTATACATATTATATAAGTATGTCATCGTCTTCCACGACTACTGCAGCGAACTGCTCCTGCTGGAAATGCAGGCCGAGGGCGAACCCGACGGCGGGCTGGACCGTGTGCAACGTGCCATCCACGACCGCAACTACACCGTCTACGACTTCCACGCCACCGGCCCTGTCATCTCGCCCCTGACCGACGACGAGCACAAGGCCAACATCCGCCGGGGCATCGCGCACTGCCTGCGGGGCGATGTCTTCCAAGTAGTCCTGTCGCGCCGCTTCGAGCAACGCTACGTGGGCGATGACTTCAAGCTCTATCGCGCCCTGCGCAGCATCAACCCGTCGCCCTACTTGTTCTATTTCGACTTCGGCGGCTTCCGCCTGTTCGGCTCCTCGCCAGAGACGCATTGCCGCATCGAGGGAGGCCAGGCCGTCATCGACCCCATAGCCGGCACCACCCGCCGCACGGGAGACCGCAGGCAGGACGAAGCTAACGCCCGCGCCCTCCTCGCCGACCCGAAGGAGAATGCGGAACACGTGATGCTGGTAGACCTGGCCCGCAACGACCTGAGCCGCAACTGCCACGACGTGCACGTGGACTTCTTCAAGGACATCCAATATTACAGCCACGTCATCCACCTGGTGAGCCGCGTGAGTGGGACATTGGAAGAAGGCGCCAACCCCATCCGGGCCTTCATAGACACCTTCCCCGCCGGCACACTCAGCGGTGCGCCCAAGGTGCGGGCTTTGCAGATTATCAGCGAACTGGAGCCGCATAACCGCGGTGCCTACGGCGGATGCATCGGCTTCATCGGGCTGGACGGTTCGCTCAACCAGGCCATCACCATCCGCACCTTCGTCAGCCGCAACGGCGTGCTGTGGTTTCAGGCAGGCGACGGCATCGTGGCCAAGAGCAATGAAGAGTATGAACTGCAGGAAGTGAACAACAAACTGGGCGCCCTGCGCAAAGCCATCGAAATGGCAGAAAGGATGGAAGGATGAAAATCATATTGATAGACAACTACGACTCGTTCACCTATAACCTGGCGCACCTGCTGAAAGCCTTGGGTGCCGAAGTGGACGTAAGAAGAAATGACCAATTCAACCTGAAAGAATTGGACGTATATGACAAGATACTGCTGTCACCCGGCCCGGGCATCCCCAGTGAGGCGGGACAGATGCCGGAGGTTATCCGGACGTACGCGGGACGCAAGCCGATACTGGGCATCTGCCTGGGACATCAGGCCATCGGGGAAGCCTTCGGCGCACGGCTGGAAAACCTGAAAGAGGTGTTCCACGGCGTGCAGACCCCCGTCCGCCTGCTGGACAAGACAGGGCTTTTCCAAGGATTGCCGGACGAAATCACCGTGGGACGCTATCACTCGTGGGTCATCCGCAAGGATTCTCTCCCCTCCTGCCTCGTGGCCACAGCCGTGGATGAAGGCGGGGAAATCATGGCCATACGCCACAAGAGCCTGGACATCCAGGGACTACAGTTCCACCCGGAATCTGTGCTGACCCCGCTGGGAGCGCAGATCATGGAGAATTGGCTGAGATAAATTATCATTTAACATCGCACACATACAATGAAACAGATACTCAATCAAATCTTCCACCACGAAGAGCTGACCACAGAAGAAGCCCGCGTCCTGCTGCTGGACATCAGCAACGGCCGGTATGCGGATGCACAGATAGCCGCTTTGCTGGCCGCCTTCCAAATGCGCGGCATCACCGTGGACGAACTCATCGGCTTCCGCCAAGCCTTGATGGAGACCCGCGTGCCGGTGGACTTCGCCCCTTACCGTCCTATTGATATCGTAGGAACGGGCGGCGACGGCAAGAACACGTTCAACATCTCCACCTGCGCCTGCTTTATCGTGGCGGGCGCGGGCTACAAGGTGGCCAAGCACGGCAACTACGGGGCCACCTCGGTGAGCGGCGCCAGCAATGTCATCGAGGAACATGGCGTGCGCTTCACCGCCGATGCCGACCGTCTGCACCGCTCCATGGACGAGTGCAACGTAGCCTACCTGCACGCCCAACTGTTCAGCCCGGCCATGAAGTCTGTGGCACCGGTGCGGCGTGCCCTCGGCGTGCGGACCTTGTTCAACCTGCTTGGGCCGCTGGTCAATCCCTGCCAACCCGCCTACCAGTTGTTAGGCGTGGCGGACTTGGCACAGATGCGGCTGTACACCCAAGTGTTCTACCGACTGGGCGTGGACTTTGCCGTGGTAAACAGCCTGGACAACTATGACGAAATCTCCCTGACGGACGAATTCAAGGTGATGACCCGCCACTACGAACGTATCTACCGTCCGCAAGACCTCGGCTTTGAGGCAGCCCGCCCGCAAGAACTCTTCGGCGGGGCAAGCAAAGCCGATGCCGCTCGAATCTTCGACGACGTGCTGACCGGCCGCGCCACCCGCGCCCAACGGCAATGCGTCGTAGTCAATGCCGGCTTTGCCATCCAGGTGATGGAGCCGGAGAAAGAGATAGAAGCGTGCATTGCCCTTGCCCGCGAATCGCTGGAAAGCGGACGGGCGTTGGAGATGTTCAGGAAGTTTCTGGAGATTAATCGATGAAGAGGAATTTATTATGCAAGACATACTGACAGAAATCATAGCCAACAAACGCCTGGAGGTAGAACGGATGAAACAAGCCGTCCCCACAGCGGAATTGGAAAGGCAGATAGAAGAAAAGCCCCTTCCCCCCTGCCGAAGCATGAAACAGGCATTGCTCGCCTCGCCCACGGGCATCATCGCCGAGTTCAAACGCCGTTCGCCTTCGAAGGGATGGATTAAGCGCGAGGCCAACCCGTCCGTCATTGTCCCGGCCTACGAACGGGCAGGCGCATCGGCCCTCTCCGTGTTGACGGACGAAACCTACTTTGGCGGCACGTTGCAAGACCTGCGTACAGCCCGCTCATATACCACTCTACCCATCCTCCGCAAAGACTTCATCATAGACGAATACCAATTGCTGCAAGCCCGACTGGGTGGTGCCGATGCCGTGTTGCTCATTGCCGCCTGCCTCACGTTGGAAGATTGCTCCCGGTTGCTCATGCAAGCGCACCGCCTCGGACTGGAGGTCTTGCTGGAAATCCACTCGGTCGAAGAACTGGCCTACACAACCCTGAACCCCGACATGCTGGGCGTGAACAACCGGCATTTGGGCAGCTTCCGGACAGACGTGCGCCATTCCTTCGAGATGACCGAAGCTTTGCAGAACATTGCCAACGCCTCCGCAGACCTTTGCCTCGTCTCCGAAAGCGGCATTTCCCAGCCGGAAACCGTACGCCGTCTACGCGCCGAGGGCTTCCGCAGCTTCCTGATGGGAGAATGTTTTATGAAAACCGATGCACCGGGCGACACCCTGTCTGCCTTCGTGCAGGCTATTATATAATATAAGGAAAAAGATGGAAAAGAAGAACTACCTGATTAAAGTCTGCGGCATGACGCAAGCCGACAACATCCGCGAGACAGAAGACTTGGGCGTGGACTTGATAGGACTCAACTTCTACGCGAAATCCCCGCGTTGCCTCTGCCAGATGCCCGAATACCTGCCTCGGAAAGCCCGCCGCGTAGGCATCTTCGTCAACCAGCCGAAAGAGGAAGTGACGATGTATGCCGACCGCTTCACCCTGGACTACCTCCAGTTGCACGGCACGGAGTCGCCCGGTTACTGTCGCACCCTCCAGGCCGCCGGCTTCCGCCTCATCAAAGCCTTTGCCGTTGCGCAGGCCAAGAACCTGACAGCCACCCAAGCCTACGAGGGCTTGTGCGATTACTTCCTGTTCGACACCAAGACACCCAATTACGGAGGTTCGGGCGAACAATTCGACTGGACGCTGTTGCAGCACTACCACGGCCAGACGCCTTTCCTGCTCGGCGGGGGCATCAATGCGTATAGTGCCAAGGCCATCCGTGCCTTCCGGCATCCCTGCTTGGCGGGCGTGGACTTGAACAGCCGCTTCGAGCTTTCGCCAGGAGTGAAGGATGTGGAGAGGCTACGAAAGTTCCTGAACGAACTGAATGAGTGAAATAGGAATTTAGATGGCACACAGATGACACTGATTGAACAGATGACCACAGATTTTATCAAGCAGATAATAAAGAATCTGCGTAAATCAGTTTAATCTGTGTTATCTGTGTGCCATTACCGATAAATTATCATTTAACAACTGACATCACAATGAAGAACCGTATCAACCAACTCTTTGAAAGCCAACCCAAGAACCTGCTTTCCATTTATTTTTGCGCCGGTTGCCCGACACTGGACGGAACCGCCGACGTCATCCGCACCCTGCAACGCAACGGCGTGGGCATGATAGAAATAGGCATCCCCTTCAGCGACCCGATGGCCGACGGCGTGGTCATACAAGAGGCGGCCACACGTGCCTTGCGTAAAGGGATGTCCCTCCGCTTGCTCTTCCAACAGCTGACTGACATCCGGCGCGACGTGCATATCCCGCTCCTCCTGATGGGCTACCTGAATCCGATTATGCAATTCGGCTTCGAACGCTTCTGCCAAGAATGCGTGCGGTGCGGCATCGACGGAGTCATCATCCCCGACCTGCCTTTCCGCGAGTACGAGGAGCATTACAAGGCTTTGGCCGAACACTATGGCATAAAAGTCATTATGCTCATCACCCCCGAAACTAGCGAAGAGCGCATCCGCGAGATAGATACCCACACGGACGGCTTCATCTACATGGTGTCCAGCGCGGCCACCACCGGGGCGCAAAAAGACTTCGATGCCGCCAAGCAGGCCTATTTCCGGAAGATAAACGCGATGAACCTCCGCAACCCGCGGATGATAGGTTTCGGCATCAGCAACCGGAAAACCTTCGAAGCGGCTTGCGCCAACGCTTCGGGCGCCATCGTGGGAAGCCGCTTCGTGACCTTGCTGAACGAACAGGAAGGCGATGCGGAAGCAGCCATACAAGCCCTGAAGGCAGACTTGACCCGCTGAAAAAAAAAGCGAAGGCACGGAGGAATATAGGTTTTCGCCCTACGTCCTCCGTGCCTTCTATCTATTCAAACTCTACTTACCAACCCAACTTGGCCAACCCGGCAGCCGTGTACCAATCGAGCGAACGATAGGACTCCGCACGGGGCGAAGTAACGCTTTGAGGAATGTAATGCGTCACGCCGTTGGTCCCCTCCATGGAGAACATACCCACCACGGAAGAATAATTCATCGGAGTGGTATTCCAATAGGCCACGGCCTCATCGTAAGCCTGACGCCAAGTAGTATAATCCGTCTCGCTCAAAAGGGCTTGCATCAGTTGTGCCCAGTCGTAATAACCGATATGGCTTTCTTCGTACCAACCCGAGCGCTGGTCATAATTGAACACGTTTTCGCTCAAAGCCTCCACATCGGCTTCTGTTTCCGGCAGGAGTTGCGCCGTAAGAGCCGCCAACGATTCCAACCCCGCCGTGCTCAAGGCACAAATGGAAGTTCCTCCCGTCCAGTTTGTGTTGGATATGCCTATCCCTCCGTTATACAATGCGTTGTATGCCTCGAAATAAGCATTGGCTATACCCTCCGATGCACCGACTTGCGCCAGATAGGGCATGATGGCATCATAGGGCGCACCGGGACCGGGAGTCTCTGTAGGCGAGGCGATATAATAATCTGTATAGTCACGCAGTTCATAAGCCACCTCGATGGATTGCATGAAGCAGGCATCGAACATCAGGAAGTCCAGGTGCGGAGCCGTAGCCAATATCTCTTTGAAATCAGAAAGGTTCATGCGGTTGTCCCCATCGCCACGGTCCTGCCCTATCCAACGACTGTCAGGCATGGGATAAGGTATCCACCCATCACAGTGCGACCAATAAATCAATCCGTAGCTATCTGCCTGATAGGCGGGATTGCCAAAGACCTCGTTAAATACTTCTTGCGTCTCTGTCACGCCCACGGAGTTACGGTCGCTGTATTCCTTGACCACTTCCTCGCTGACAGTCCCGTCTCCTCTCGAGCGGAATTTCAAGAGCTGCGGATTGCCATTCCCGGTATCCACGTAAGCGAAGAAGACGAAAGAGGCAGGCACATCGGCCATGCCCTCGCGCACCTCATCCAAATCGCGGGCAGGGAAAGCCGAAAGGCTATTATCCCCCGCAATATACATCAATACCACTCGCTCGACGGGCACTTCGGGCGCAGGCCCGTCTTCCTTGTCACACGCACTGAGCATAAACAGGGACAAACACCCTGCCAGCATCCACTTTGCCCACATCATTGAAATAAAGTTTCTCATCAATACTCCTTAGGTTTCTTAAAGATGAATTCCGTCTGCTTGACATTCTCCAAGATAAATGCGTCGCCTTTGGCATACGCCTTGCGTACCTTGGAGAGTTCCTTCTCCAGCCTGGACTTGTGCTCGGAGAAATAGATGGCGCAGGTGTAGTCGGGCTTGCCTTTCTGATACTCCAGGTAGTTCTTCAACTGATAGGCATACATCTCGCGCTCGGGCAAGAACCCGCTTTTGTCCAACACCACGCTGTCCACGAGCTGCACCTCGGTGAAGTAGACCACCGAATCCTTGAATGAAGCCCCCACGCCGAAGACGTACACGGGCTTGTCCCCACCTTTCATCGTGAAAGCCGAGAAGAGCACGACGGACACCGCCGCCACAAGAATCATCCGAATGTATTTCATACGCAAAATCTGTTGTTTTATAGTAAACGCCGCAAAGGTAACAAAAAAACCGGACGCCCCGAAAGACGAACCGGTTTTTAATGTTTCTAAAGTTGTCGGAAACTGATACTTCTTACTCATCCCAAGTAAGACTTGAGCAATTTGCTACGATTGCTTTGTCTGAGTCTTCTGATGGCTTTTTCCTTAATCTGGCGGACACGTTCACGGGTAAGCCCGAATTTGTCGCCGATTTCCTCCAGGGTCATTTCCTGTTGTCCGATGCCGAAGAACATCTGGATGATTTCCTTCTCGCGATCGGTGAGCGTAGAAAGTGCTCTATCAATTTCCCTCGCAAGAGACTCGTTCACTAACGAGCGGTCGGCCATGGGAGAATCGTCGTTGACCAGCACGTCCAGCAGGCTGTTGTCCTCGCCCTCCACGAAAGGCGCGTCCACCGAAATGTGGCGTCCGGACACCTTCAGCGTATCGGAGATTTTGTCCACGGGAATGTCCAGTTC
>DXCV01000046.1 GCA_019115825.1 Candidatus Bacteroides pullicola | reverse complement strand
TTTGCCTCTTCCTGTTGGCCGCATCGCCTCTCCGGGCCGAAAACGGAGATGAGAACAAGAACGAGTTTACCGTCCTCCAATGGAACATTTGGCAGGAAGGCACGATGGTGAAAGGTGGCTATGAGGCCATTGCCGACGAGATTGCCCGCCTGAAGCCGGATTTTGTGACCTTCAGCGAGGTGCGCAACTACCACGGCACGCGTTTCTGTGACCGCATCGTGCGTTCCCTGGCCGAGCGGGGCGAGACGTATTATTCCTTCTACAGCTATGACACCGGCCTGCTGAGCCGTCATCCCATCACGGATTCGCTGACCGTCTTTCCCGAGAACGGCGACCACGGCAGCATCTACAAGCTGGAGAGCACGGTGTGCGGACGCAAGATTGCCGTCTACACCGCCCATCTGGACTACCTGAATGACGCTTATTATAATGTACGTGGCTACGACGGCTCCACATGGGAGGAAATCCCCATCCCGCAGACCGTCCTCGAAGTGTTGCAGGTGAACGATGCCTCGCAACGCGATGATGCCATCCGCCGCTTCATCGAAGAGGCGCGCAAAGACGTGGCTGAGGGCGACATCGTAATCCTTGGCGGAGACTTCAACGAGCCTTCGCATTTGGACTGGATCCGCGAAACAAAGGACTTGTACGACCACAACGGGTTCATCATTCCCTGGACGGTGCCCCTGATGCTGGACAACGCGGGCTTTGTGGATGCCTATCGCACGTGCCACCCCGACGTGCTGGCCTGCCCGGGCTTTACCTTCCCCGCCGGCAATCCGCTGGTGCCCGTCGAGAAACTGACTTGGACGCCCAAGTCCGACGAGCGGGACCGCATCGACTACGTGTTCTACCACCCCTATCCGGGACTGGAAGCCACGGAAGCCCTTGTCTACGGTCCGAACGGTAGCATCTGTAAGAGCCAACGGGTTAAGGAAGAGACGCAAGACCCCTTCCTGCCTCATCAGGGCGTCTGGCCTACCGACCACAAAGGCGTATGGGTCACGTTCCGTTTCCGTTGACAGAAAGTGCGTGTTTTGAAACTAAATTCGTACTTTTGCTCCCGTTTTATAAAAGCAATCGTTTATGAAGATATTTCCTACCGAGAGCATCAAGCAACTGGATGCTTATACCATAGAGAATGAACCCATTGCGTCCATCGACTTGATGGAGCGTGCCGCCCGTGCCCTGGCCGGAGCCATAGCCGGACGATGGGGCACGGAGACGAGGATGACCGTCTTTGCCGGGCCGGGCAACAACGGAGGCGACGCCTTGGCTGTGGCTCGCCTGCTGCTGGAGCGGGGGTATCAAGTGGAGACCTTCCTGTTTAATACCAAAGGTACATTGTCGCCCGACTGCGCCACGAATATGGAGCGGTTGGCAGCGGTGCCCGACGTGGATTTCCACGAGGTGACCTCCCAATTCACTTTCCCCAAATTGACGGAAGATGACATCATCATCGACGGACTTTTCGGCAGCGGGCTGAACAAGCCGTTGGCGGGTGGATTTGCTGCGGTGGTGAAGTTTATCAATGCTTCACCTGCCCATGTCGTGTCTATTGACATCCCCTCCGGTCTGATGGGCGAGGATAATACGTTCAATACCGCGTCGGCCATCGTGCGGGCCGACCTAACCTTGAGCCTGCAACTGCCCAAACTTTCCTTCTTCTTCGCAGAAAACGAGGCGTATGTGGGCGAATGGCGCCTGCTGGACATCCGTCTGAGCCAAAAGGCCATTGCCGAAATGCCGACGGATTACGAACTGACGGAGCCGGACACTGTGGCAACCCTGTTGAGGCCCCGCGGACGCTTTGCTCACAAAGGCAACTTCGGACGCGCACTATTGGTGGCCGGTTCGCAGGGGATGGCGGGTGCATCGGTGCTGGCGGCACAAGCCTGTCTGCGTTCGGGTGTGGGACTGCTGACGGTACATGTGCCTTTCTGCAACAATGATATCGTGCAGACGTCCGTGCCCGAGGCTATGACCGAATTGGATATGAGCGACACCTGTTTTGCCACGCCTATTGATACGGACGATTACCAGGCAGTGGGTATGGGCCCCGGTTTGGGGCAGATGCCGGAAACGGTTTCGGCATTGCTGGAGCAGGTGGATATTTGTGAAGTGCCCATGGTTTTGGATGCCGATGCCTTGAACATTCTTGGCGAGAACCGTTCCTATCTCTCGCGCCTGCCCAAGGGAAGCATCCTAACCCCGCACCCCAAGGAGTTGGAGCGGCTGGTGGGCAAATGCCAGAACAGCTATGAGCGTCTGGAGCGTGCCCGCGAACTGGCCCGGCAAGCTGAAGTACACATTATATTGAAAGGAGCTTACACCGTTGTCATCTCGCCCGATGGAAAATGCCGCTTCAACACCACGGGCAATCCCGGCATGGCCACAGGTGGCAGCGGTGATGTGTTGACGGGCGTCCTGCTGGCTTTGCTGGCGCAGGGATACGCCGCAGGCGACGCCGCCCTGCTGGGAGTCTATGTGCATGGATTGGCAGGCGACCTGGCTGCCGATGAGCTGGGACAGATAGGCATGACGTCGGGCGACCTGGTGCGCTACCTGCCCCAAGCGTGGAAAGAGCTGGTCAGCGCACGCGAGTCGTGATGTGGAAGCAGGCCTGGCGGATTTCATACTTCACGTAGCAACGCTCGGCCTTCTTCAAGTCGCGTAACACCTCGGCCAACACCAGTTTCAGCGTGTCGGCGCGGACGTCCTGCATGGGGCGTCCGTCGGGGTCTTCCACCTTCTCAAAACGTTTCCAGCTGATGTCGAACGTGGTGCCGTAGGCGTGGGTGGAATTGGCGCTGGCATTGGTGTTGCGGCGACGCAGACGTTTCACGTCGTTCTGCGTACGCAACACGGAGGTGACGATGATTTTGTTGGGATTCAATCCTTTGCAGGACAAGGAGTCCAGGAAATTCTGCCCGATGGTGTCCAACAGGGCTGCGGCTCCGGGGATGAGGTAAGGGATGGAGTGGGTCAGCGAATCCACGCTGTAGCGTTCGTTGTCATCGATGAGGACCAGCTTGTCCGTCATCTTTTCCGCCGCCGCACGCGAGGCGATGGGAGGAATGCCAATGGCCTGCGCCACGGCCAGTTGACGGTCATTGCGGTCGCCGAAGGTGCGTCCGAAGTTGGAGACACCGCGGATGTTGCGCGGCTCGTTCATCTTCATGGTCATGTCTTCTTTCTTCTTGCAGCTTGCGAAAGCGAACACTCCACACAGGCAGACGGCGAGGAGGAGGGGAAAAAGTCTTTTCTTGTTATACATAGTCAGTAGTGCTAAATGTTCTCTCTTTGAGTCGCGCAAAGATACAACAACCTCTGCATCCGCGAAAGCCTTTCCGTTTTTTTCCGTAACTTTGCGCCCCGATTACGAACCCTAAAGACCGACAAGAATCCGTGCAACGATATTTCATTTATCTTTCCTACGATGGCGCGGCCTATCACGGTTGGCAAATCCAGCCCAATGGCGTGAGCGTGCAGGAGTGCCTGATGCGTGCCCTCTCCACCCTGTTGCGCCGCGAGACGGACGTGGTGGGGGCGGGACGCACCGACGCCGGCGTGCACGCCTCGCTAATGGTGGCGCACTTCGACGCAGACTCCCCCCTGAACACTGTGCTCCTGGCTGACAAGCTGAACCGCTTGTTGCCGCCCGACATCGCCGTCCACCGAGTCCGCCCCGTTCGTCCCGAGGCACATGCCCGCTTCGACGCCACATCGCGCACCTATCATTATTATGTCACCACCGCCAAGACGCCCTTCCTGCGACCCTACCGTTGCCGACTGTTTCGCACGCCTGACTTCGCGCGGATGAACGAGGCGGCTGCAACTCTCTTCCATTATACCGACTTCACCAGCTTCAGCAAGTTGCACACGGACGTCAAGACCAACAACTGCCGCATCATGCACGCCGCCTGGACACAGGTGGACGATGTGACGTGGGTCTTCACCATCCGGGCCGACCGCTTTCTGCGCAACATGGTGCGGGCCATCGTGGGCACACTGCTCGACGTGGGGCGTGGCAAACTGACCATCGACGGCTTTCGTCGTATTATTGAACAAAAGGACCGCTGCCGGGCGGGGACATCCGCTCCTGCTGAGGGACTATTCCTGGCGGACATCACCTATCCGGATGACATCTTCGAGTAATCAAAGGTGCCACCTTTGCCTAAAAGAGGTGCCACCTTTTCTATAAAGAGGTGCCACCTTTTTATGGCATCAATGCCATTGATGCCTCCCCTCTCCCGACAAGAGGGTCTGCCTGTCCGGCGTATTGATGTTGTATGTATTGCCTCTATATATCCTTGAGATAGTAAAAATTAAATATTTTACCTATGTGGTTAATTCTTGCCTTTCTTTCCGCTGCCCTTCTGGGCTTCTATGACGCCTTCAAGAAGAAGTCGTTGCGCGGCAATGCCGTATTGCCCGTATTATTCCTCAACACGCTGTTCTGCAGCTTGGTGTTTCTGCCCTTCATCCTGTGTTCAGCCTGGATGCCCGGCGTGCTGGAGGGCACGATGCTGTATGTTCCCGCCGCCGGATGGGAGGTGCATAAGTACGTGCTGCTCAAGTCGTTCATTGTGCTGGGGTCGTGGGCCTTCGGCTATTTCGGCATGAAGCATCTGCCGCTCACCATCGTGGGACCCATCAATGCCACGCGCCCCGTCATGGTGCTGGTGGGCGCATTGCTGCTGTTCGGCGAACGGCTGAACCTCTGGCAATGGGTGGGCGTTATGCTGGCCATTTTCTCTTTCTTCCTGCTGAGCCGTTCAGGCAAGAAAGAGGGCATCGACTTCAAGCACAACAAGTGGATATTGTGCATCGTGCTGGCCGCGGTGTTGGGCGCGGTGAGCGGACTGTATGACAAATACCTGATGAAGCAGTTCGACCCGATGCTTGTGCAGTCGTGGTACAATGTCTACCAGGTGTTCATCATGTGCCCTGTGTTGCTGCTGTTGTGGTATCCGCGGAGACGGGAGACGACGCCCTTCCGCTGGGACTGGTACATCGTAGGCATCTCGTTCTTCCTCTGTGCGGCGGACTTTGCCTACTTTTATGCCCTGAGCTACGAGGATTCCATGATTTCCATCGTGTCCATGGTGCGGCGCGGCAGCGTCATCGTTTCGTTTCTCTTCGGTGCGTTGGCTTTCCATGAGAAAAACCTGCGCAGCAAGGCCGTGGACCTGGCCCTGGTGCTGCTGGGCATGTTCTTCCTCTACCTGGGCAGCCGATAGGAGGGAGCGTCTTCTGGCAAAAGAAATATAAATATGTGGCGAAGTGGGACTTCCTGCTTTGTCGTCTCGCACTTAATTCCCATCTTTGCCGCGGATAAATAAAATTGAAGACTATGGCGGAAGATTTACATGTCAGCTCCGGTGGAAAGGCCGAGCGTTACCGCGTGTTGTTGCCCCAAGTACGCAGCCTCCTGGCCGGCGAGACCGACCGCGTGGCCAACCTGGCCAATGTGGCCGCAGCCTTGAAGACCACGTTCGGTTTCTTCTGGGTGGGCTTCTATCGGGTGCAGGGCGATGAACTGGTGCTGGGACCCTTCCAAGGGCCGGTGGCCTGCACGCGGATAGCCCGTGGACGTGGGGTATGTGGGACGGCCTGGCAGGAAGACCGCACGCTGGTGGTGCCCGACGTGGACGCTTTCCCGGGGCACATTGCCTGCAGTTCCCTATCGCGCTCGGAAATCGTGGTACCTTTGCACGACCGCGAAGGCCGCGTTTGGGGCGTGCTGGACATAGACAGCGACCGCCCGGCCGCTTTCGACGAGACGGATGCCGCCTGGCTGGAAGAACTTTGTATGTTGTTAAAAGATTGATTATGAAAAGACTGATATTTTCCCTGCTCCTGATGTCTTTTGCCCTGACTATGTCCGCGCAAGAGGCACGCACCCTGTTTGTGAATATGCCCGACTCGCTCAGCCCGCTGCTCTCGGCAGTCAACCGGGCGGACTGCATCGACTTTCTGGACAGCAAGATGAGGGCCCAGGTGACCAACACTTTCGGCGGCAAGTCGGAGATGACCACCCTGACGCCGGACTATATCCGCGTGCAGATGACCCCGAAGACCGCTTGGCAGATGAAAGTCCTGCCCGTGACGGACAGTACCCGCGTCATCTGCATCGTGTCCACCGCCTATGCCCCTGCGGCCGACAGCCACATCCGTTTCTACGACACCTCGTGGCGCCCCCTGCCTACGGCCGATTATCTGGAAGCCTTGCCCACGATGGAGGATTTCCTCCTGCCGCCCACGGACACTGCCAACGTCTACCGTCAACGTGACGTCCGTCGCCAGGCCGACCTCTTGCTGTTGGACGCCTCGCTTGCCCCGGATAGCACGACGCTGACCCTGCAGCTCACCACGACCCGCTATATGGAAAAAAAAGCGGCGGAAGAACTGAAACCGTTCATCCGTCGCCCGATGGTCTATGTGTGGCAGCAGGGCAAGTTCCGCCGCCGCCCCTGAACGAGGCCCGTCACTTGGCCTTTATCTTGTCGAATCCCTCGCCATACACGCCGATGACCGCGCTCTGCGACACGAACGCCTTCGGGTCGATGTCCTTGATGAGGCGGAAGATGATGGTGCTCTCGCGCTTCTTGGCCAGCACGAACAGCATCCGGATTTCGCGCCCCGTGTAGAAGCCCGACGCGTTGATGACCGTCACGCCACGGTGGGGGAACTGGTTGATGTGCTTGCCAATCTCCTCGTACTTGTCGCTGATAATGAAGAACTGCACCGACTGGCGCGCGCTGTTGACTACCTGGTCCAGGACGAAGCTGGAGATGAACAGCGTGACATAACCGTAGACCACCTTCTCCCAGTCGTGCAGCACCAGATAACTGGACGTGATGATGATGAGGTCCATGATACGCATCACCTGGCCTAAGGTGATGTCACGGTACTTGTGTACCACGGCGGCAATGATGTCCGTGCCGCCCGTACTTCCATTGTTGGAGAACGCCACGCCAATGCCGCTGCCGCAGAACGTGGCACCCAGCACGCAGGCCATGAACGGCTGGTCCTGCAACAGATGCACGTCCTTTGTCACCTCCTGGATGACGGCTAAGAAGGTGGACAGGGTGAACACCGCCCAAATGGTCTTCACACTGAACTTCCAGCCCAGTTGCCAGACACCCACGACAAGCAGCGCCGCGTTGACGCCCAGGTAGACATACTGCACGGGCAGCCCCGTGGCAAAATAGACAATGGAGGCGATGCCCGGCACGCCGCTGGCCGTAATGTCCTGTGGCAGAAGGAACAGCGTCCATCCGATGCCGTAGAGAATCATCCCTATGGCAATCATCACATAATCCTTCACCTCGCGCATCACATTGACGGGCAGAGGGCGGATGACAGCAGATGTTTTCATTTCTTTTCTTCTCTTGTTATCGTTGTTATAAAATGTAAGTCTCTCCATACTACAAAAAGAAAACCCGAATAGCTTGCAGTAAACTATTCGGGTTTCTTTCTGAAGAGCGGAAGACGGGACTCAAACCCGCGACCCTCAGCTTGGAAGGCTAATGCTCTATCAACTGAGCTACTTCCGCAAATTTAGGGTGGGCAAAGATGGATTCGAACCACCGAAGGTATAAACCAGCAGATTTACAGTCTGCCCCATTTGGCCACTCTGGTATTTGCCCAAGCCTGCACCTTTGAGAAGAAGCGATGCTTTGTTTCTCAATTGCGGTGCAAAGGTACAACTATTTTTTGAATCTGCAAGCGAAATCTATCATTTTTATTGCAGTTACCGCACATTCATCGCCTTTATTGCCCAAACGCCCCCCTGCACGCTCCTCGGCCTGCTGCATGGTGTTGGTCGTGATGAGGCCGTAGATGACGGGAATGTCGCCCTCGGCATTCAGCCGGGTGATGCCCTCCGTGGCGCCCATGCAGACATAATCGAAGTGCGGCGTGTCGCCCCGCACCACGCAACCCAAGGCGATGACGGCATCCACGTCTGTGTGCTTGATGAATTGTGCCGAGCCGAAAGTCAGCTCAAAACTGCCCGGCACCGTCATCACGCGGATGTTTTCGTCCTTCGCACCATGCTTTTTCAGCGTCTCTACGGCTCCGCGCAGCAAGGCGCCGGTAATGTTGTAGTTCCATTCGGACACTACTATGCCGAACTTCATGCCCGATGCATCAGGAACGGACTGGAAGTCGTATTCTGAAAGATTATGGTATGCAGTAGCCATATATGCGCGTTACTTCTTCAGCAATTTGGCTTGCTCGATGTACTTGTCGATGTTCATAGCCTGGTAGGAGGCGAAGTACTTGTCCTTGATGGTGGTGTAAGCCTGGATGGCTTCGTCGTACTTGCCTTGCTTTACCAGGATTTCGCCGGCCTGCATCAGGAAGATGGGGCTCAGCGTGTTGTTGTCGGCCTGGTTGGCAGCGTCCAACAGGGTGGAAGCGGCTTTGTCCAGGTCGCCCAGCTGGGCGTAGCAGTTGCCGATGGTGCCCTTGATGGCGGGAGCCACCATCTGGTCGTCGGCGTCGAAGCCGTTCAGGGCGTCGATGGCTTCTTGCGTCTTGCCCAGTTTGGCGTAGCAGATGCCGGCGTATGCCTTAGCCAGGTTGGCAGCCTTGGTGCCGCTGTATTCTTCGGCCACCTTGAGGAAGCCTGCATAGCCGATGCTGTCACCGTTCAACGCCTGTTCAAAGTTGCTCGATTCGAAGTATTGTTGTCCCATGAATAGAGCGGCCTGCGCTTTTTCTTCGCGCGGGGCGGCATAGAGGTTCTTGTACATGGTCACGCCGGCGACGATAACGATGATGGCCACTACTACGCCGATGATGGTCTTCTTGTTCTTGATGAGAAATGCCTCGGATTGTGTCAGTGCTTCTTCCACGTTGAGGGCTTCGTTGGTCTTCTTTTGTTCTGCCATTGTTATTAGGAATCTTTTTGTTATTATTCTATGATTTTGATTTCGACCCGCAAAATTAGTTGTTTTATCAGTATCAGCGAAATTTGGCGGCATCTTTTTTCGTTTTGGAGTCTGAAAACAGCGAAATTCTTCCTACTTTTGCACGGCAGATGATATTTGGACGGTTTGTCCGGGGGTATCTCCGCCCGTGCTTACAGGTATCCCTGCCCGCGCCCGCAGGTATCCCCGCCCGCGCCCGCAGGCCTGTCCGTTGCTAACTTGTGCTTATGTTATGATACTGAAACGAATATCCATCCTTAATTATAAGAACCTGGAGCAGGTGGAGCTGGCGTTTTCGCCCAAGCTGAACTGCTTCTTTGGGCAGAACGGCATGGGAAAGACCAACTTGCTGGATGCCGTCTATTACTTGTCCTTCTGCAAGAGTGCGGGCAATCCCATTGACTCGCAGAACATCCTGCACGAGGCGGATTTTTTTATGATTCAGGGGTTTTATGGGGCGGCGGACGGTACGCCGGAAGAAATCTATTGCGGCATGAAACGCCGGCAGAAGAAGCAGTTCAAGCGCAACAAGAAGGAATATACCCGGCTGTCGGACCATATCGGCTTCGTGCCGCTGGTGATGGTTTCGCCCGCCGATTCCGAGTTGATTGCCGGGGGCAGCGAGGGGCGCCGCCGCTTTATGGACGTGGTGATTTCGCAGTATGACAAGGAATACCTGAATGCCCTCATCCGCTACAACAAGGCCCTGACGCAGCGCAATGTTCTGCTGAAGTGCGAACAATCCGTGGAGGAGGAACTGTTTTTGGTCTGGGAAGAGATGATGGCGCAGTCGGGCGAAGTGGTCTACCGCAAGCGCGAGGCGTTCATCCGTGAGTTCATCCCCATTTTCCAGTCATTTTATTCGTTCATCTCGCAAGACCGGGAGCAGGTGGGGCTGTCTTACGAGTCGCACGCCGCGCGGGGGCCTCTGCTGGAGACATTACGCGAGAGCCGCGAACGTGACCGCATCATGGGGTATTCCCTCCGCGGTATCCACAAGGACGAGTTGAACATGATGCTGGGCGATTTTCCCATCAAGAAAGAGGGTTCGCAGGGACAGAACAAGACGTATCTGGTGGCGTTGAAGCTGGCGCAGTTCGAGTTCCTGAAGCGTGCGGCGGGCACGGTGCCCCTCCTGTTGCTGGACGACCTTTTCGACAAGCTGGATGCCCGGCGCGTGGAGCAGATTGTCAAGCTGGTGGCGGGCGACGGGTTTGGACAGATTTTTATCACGGACACCAACCGAAGCCACTTGGACCGCATCCTGCATAAAGTGGGTAGCGACTACAAGATGTTCCGTGTGGACAGCGGACAGGTGGCTGAATTTGCCGGGGAAGGAGGAGAGGAATGAAACGCAAGGACGCACAAACCATCGGCCAGCTCATCCGCACCTACCTGCGCCAAGAGAGCCTGGAGTCTCCCTTGAACGAACTTCGTCTGGTCAATGCCTGGCCCGAAGTGGTGGGGCCTTCCATCGCGGCCTATACCGACGGGCTTTTTGTCCGCAACCAGACACTCTACGTCCACCTCACTTCCGCAGTCTTGCGGCAGGAACTGATGATGGGGCGCACGTTGCTGGTGCGCAACCTGAACAAACACGTGGGGGCACAGGTGATTACGGATATCGTATTCCGGTGAGGCTGTCTTACCACTGGTTCATCTTCAGTGTGTCTGTAACCTTTATCTTGAGTTCTTTCAGGGCTTGAACGGCTCGGTCATAGTATGTCGTGGTTTCCAGATCGGCGTTGTTGTGTGCATCCAGTCCGATGATGGCCGTGCAGCCTTCGTTGGCCGCGATGCGCCAGAAGTCGGGGTGTGGATAGGTCAGCAGGCCGTGCGCCTCGTTGTAGGCCAGGTAGCCGATGTTGTATTCCAAAGGCACATTCAGCCGTGCGGCCGTGCGGCAGATGTGGCGGCTGATGAGGGTGCAGTGGTGGTCCCATCGGGGATAGGAGCGCATAAAGAGATCCGGGTGGGCCAGGCAGCAGTACAAGCCTGTCTCCATGCCTTCGATGGCGCTTTCTTCATAGAGGTCCAGCATGTCGCGCGAGTCGCAGTGGTGGCCGAAGTAGGGGAACTTCTCGTCCGTGTGATAGAAGTGGTTGCCAAAGATGATGTAGTCCAGCTTGTATAACTTGATTTGCTCCTTCAGCCAGTGCATGTATTCGGGAAAATATTCACATTCCAGGCCGATTCGGATATCTATCTGTCCTTGGTATTTTTCGCGCAGGGCCCGGAGGCTCTCCACATAACCCGGCAGTTGGTCGGGCAACATACGCATGTCCGCCACGTAGTCCGTGCGGTATTTCCAAGGGGTATGTTCGGCGAATCCCAACACTTGGTATCCGCCTTTGAGAGCGCTTTTCACGTAAGCCTCGTCTGTGCCTACGGCGTGCATGCAGCGTGTGGTATGGGTGTGGTAGTTGGTTTTCATTGTCATGTAGTTTTTATTCGTTGATGCTTGAAACTGCGGTCAGCACTTCGTCCATCGGGATGTCGTGTGCCTCCGCAGGTATTTGGTCCAATACTTGGAAAGGAAAACAGAGTCCCAGTTTGTAAGCTGTGGGGATGCGGGGTAGCAGGCGGTCGTAATACCCCTTTCCGCGTCCCAGGCGATTGCCCCGGCGGTCGAAGGCCACACCGGGGATGACAGCCAGGTCTATCGCGGCATAGTCGGTGAAGGCCGTCCCCGTAGGTTCATCGATGTGGAAGGCTCCTTCCGTCAGGCGGTCGTCACCGGTGTAGAGCCTCAACTCCAGGTCGTCGCCTTTGACCACGGGCAGCAAGATGCGTTTCTGTGCGCTCCAGCGGCGGATGAAGGCGTGCGTATCCACTTCGTCCGGCAGCGAGTGGTAGAGCAGCACGGTGTGTGCCGCCTGCCACCGCGGATGTGCTTCGAGGGCGCTTAGTAGGTCAGCAGCTTGTTGCATGCGCCAGGCGGAAGATTTGTGAAGGGTCTTCCGTCGGGCAATCTCCTTGCGCAATTCGGTCTTTGTCAGCATCGTTCTCCTCCGTTTGGGGTTCGGGTGCTTGGGGGAAGGCTTCGCCCTTCTCCAGCACCTCTAAGGCTTTTTGTACCGTAGCATCGTCCTGGTTGATGTAGCGGATGTATTCCTCTCGGCCCAGCATATTGTAGATGATAGAGGCGTAGAGGTTGCGTTCCAACAGCTTGCGCGACTTCTGTATCAGCAGGTTGCGCCGTTTCACACCTTTCTTGTCGGCATAGCGCACGAACTGTTGCACCAGGTTTTGCTTCGCCAAGTAGGCGTGCAGGTCTTCCTGCGTGGTGTATTCGGCCAGCTTGGCGCGGTTCTTGTCCGTGTACTCAAAGCTGTATTGCAGGATGATGCCTTTGTTGTTCACCTCGATGAGCCAGGACGATATGCCTGTGGTGTCCTGCGGCACGAAGATGTCCGGCATGATGCCTCCTCCGGCGTAGACAGGACGTCCCAAGCTGGTGAAGAACTGTTCGTCCTTGTTCAGCTTGATACTGTCTTCCGAGAAAAACTCGCCGTGCTCGTAGCGGTGAATCCAGTCCATTTCGTAGGCCATGTTGTCGCCGCTGTCATACGGGCGTTGGATGCAGCGTCCCGAAGGAGTGTAGTAGCGGGCTATGGTCAGCCGGATGCCCGACCCGTCGCTGAAGTCGATAGGTTGCTGCACCAGTCCTTTGCCAAACGAGCGGCGGCCGATGATGGTGCCTCGGTCGTTGTCCTGGATGGCGCCGGCAAAAATTTCACTGGCCGAAGCCGAGCCTTCGTTGATGAGCACCACCAGCGGCATCTGTTGGCAACTGCCCGTGCCGTCGGCATAGTCTTCCCAGCGGGGATATTTGCGTCCTTCGGCGTAGACAATCAATTGGTTGGCGGGCAGGAACTCGTTCACCATGCGGGTGGAGGCGTCCATGTAGCCGCCCGTGTTGTCTCGCAGGTCGATGATGAGGCCCTTGCAGCCTTTGTGGTTCAGTTGGGCGATGGCGCTCAGCAGCTCCACATGCGTGGTGCGGCCGAATTTGCTGACCTGTATATAGCCGTAGTCATCGCTTAGCATGTAGGCGGCGTCTATGGTGTTCTGCGGGATGTCGCCGCGCACGATGGTGAAGTGCAGCAGTTCCTTCTCCGTGGCACGCTTCACGCCCAGCCGGACTTCACTGCCCTTGGGACCCTTCAGGGTGCGCAGGGCACGTTCGTTGGTCAGGTCCTTGCCCACGAAGAGGCTGTCGTCCACGGTTACGATGCGGTCGCCGGCCAGCATGCCCACCTTTTCTGCAGGGCCGCCGGGCACGATGCTGTTGACGTGAATGGTGTCTTGCAGAATGGTGAACTGTATGCCTACGCCGCTGAAGCTGCCCTCCAGCTCAGAGTTGACTTCTTGCAGGTCCTTGGCGGGGATGTACGTGGAGTGGGGGTCCAGTTCGGCCAATATCTGCGGCATGGTGTTCTCCACCAGTTCCGTCATGTCTACAGTGTCCACGTATTGGTTCTCGATGACGTGCAGCAGTGCGTTCAGCTTGTTGGACGAGGCATTGATGATGCCCAGCTTGTTGCCCCCATAGTGCTTGGCGTAGAATGTCCCAATGAGTATGCCCAACACTACGCTGACGGCGATGACCAGCGGGGTAAAGCGGAATGTATTCTTGTTGCTCATATAGTTAATGTGTTGTTTATGGTTTGATGATTATTCGCCCGCGGGCAGGTAGACAACCTCAATGCCGGCACGTTTCAGCAACTCGACGCCATCCTCCAGCCGGTATTTCTCGGAATAGACCACCCGCTTGATGCCTGCCTGGATGATGAGTTTGGCACACTCGATGCAGGGTGAGGCGGTGACATACATCGTGGCGCCATCGCTGCTGTTGTTGGAGCGGGCTATTTTGGTGATGGCGTTGGCCTCGGCGTGCAGCACGTAGGGCTTGGTCAGGTTGTGTTCGTCCTCGCAGATATTCTCGAAGCCGGAGGGTGTTCCGTTGTAGCCGTCAGAGATAATCATTTTGTCCTTGACGATGAGGGCACCTACTTGGCGGCGTTTGCAATAGGAGTTTTCGGCCCAGATGCCCGCCATGCGTATGTAACGCTTGTCCAGAGCTTCTTGTTTGGCTTTTATCGATTCGTTGTCCATATTCTCATTTACTTGATTATTTGATGTGGAAGGCCATGTATTTGGTGGTCTGTCCGTCTTCGTAGTAGATGTAGAGGTTCTGACTGTCGCCACTGTAACGGATGGCGTTCGTCAATCCTGTCCGGAAGGCGCGAGCCAAGACGTCCGTGTCGTTTCCGGAGGTGCGGATGTCGATCAGGCGCAGTTCTCGCGATGCGCCGTTTGCCGCCCAATTCCCTTCCAGTGAACAGTTGACGGCCAATGCCTTGAAGTCGCCGCCTACGTATTCGGTCAGTTCACTGCCGTTGAACTCAACGGTGAAGGAGCTTTCTTGCTCCAGTAGTTGCATACTGCGTTTGGCGGCATTCGTGTCGTTGTTCCAGAAGTTGAACATCTGGTGTTGTCCCTCCAACGCGATGTAGGTCAGTTTCCATGTTTTTCCCGTGAAGATTTCCATCACATCGTCTTCCTCGTCACAGCCTCCAAGCAGAGGGAGCAGGATGAGCATCAGCAGGAAGGTCAGTTTCGTATTCATTTTCATTGCGTTATTGTCCTTTTAGTTTGTTGATTCCGTTCCGGATGAGCAGGGCGTCTATGGTGGGTTCCTGCCCGCGGAAACGTTTGTAGAGTGTCATGGGATGTTCCGTCCCGCCTTTCTCCAGGATATTGTGGCGGAAGGATTCGGCCACATCGGGATTGAAGATGCCCCGCTCCTTGAACAGTGCGAAGGCGTCGGCGTCCAGCACCTCGGCCCACTTGTAGCTGTAGTATCCGGCCGAATACCCGCCGGCGAAGATGTGGCTGAACTGCACGCTCATGCATGTGCCCGGTACTTCAGGAAGAACTTGTGCCCGCGCCCAGGCCTGCCGCTCGTACTGTTCCACATCGCCCTCAAACGGCTCGGTGCGGGTGTACCACGCCATGTCCAGCAAGCCGAAGCTGATCTGGCGCAGACAGGCATAAGCTGCGTTGAAGTTTGCCGAATTCACGATGCGCTGCACCAACTCGTCGGGTATCAGTTCGCTTGTCTGGTAGTGGCGGGCAAAGGTATGGAGGAAGTCCTTCTGTACGGCAAAGTTCTCCATGAATTGCGAGGGCAGTTCCACGAAGTCCCAGTAGACGTTGGTGCCACTTAGGCTCTCGTAAGTGCTGCGGGCCAGCATGCCGTGCAGGCTGTGGCCGAATTCATGCAGGAAGGTCTCTACCTCGCCGAAGGTCAGCAGGGCGGGTTTGTCCTGTGTGGGCTTGGTGAAGTTCATGACGATGGACACATGCGGACGGCTGTCTTCGCCCGTCTGCGGGTCTTTCCATTGGCCTTTGTAGGAAGTCATCCAGGCACCGGAGCGTTTGCCCGCGCGAGGATGGAAGTCGGCGTAGAGCACGGCCAAGTAGGAGCCGTCGCGGTCGAACACCTCGTAGGCATCCACGTCCTTATGGTAGACAGGTATGTCCGGGTTCTTGCGGAAGGTCAAGCCGTACAGCTTGTTGGCCAAGCCGAAGATGCCTTCCTTCACGCGGTCCAGTTCGAAGTAGGGGCGCAACTGTTCGTCGTCAATGCGGTATTTCTTGTCTTTCAGTTTCTGTGAATAATAGCTCCAGTCCCAAGGCATCAGCCGGAAGTCCGCGCCCTCGGTCTCGCGGGCTAAGGCTTCGACTTCGGCCACCTCTTGCCGTGCGGTGGGTGTGTAGGCTTCCAGCAACTGCTCCAGCAGTTGGTAGACGTGGGCGGTGTCCTGTGCCATGTGCTCCTCCAGGTTGTAGTCTGCATAGCACTTATAGCCCAGCAGACGGGCCAGTTCCAGATGGGCATTGGCTATCCGGCGGACAATTTCCAAGTTGTTGCGGTCATTGGCGTGCATGCACTTGGTGTTGTAGGCCAAGTAGAGCTTGTGGCGCAGGTCTCGGCAGTCGGCATACTTCATGAAGGGCACGTAGCTGGGGGCTTGCAGGGTGAAGACCCAGCCTTCGACACCTTTCTCGCGGGCGGTCTCGGCGGCGGCTTCTACGGCGCTGTCGGGCAGTCCGGCCAGTTGTGCCGGGTCGGTCAGCACCAGTTGGTAGTCGTTGGTCTCCTTCAGGTTGTTCTCGCTGAATTTCAAGGTCAGCAGGCTCAGTTCCTGGCAGAGGGCGCGGTAGCGGTCGCGGGCTTCGCCTTGCAGGTCTGCACCGTTGCGCACGAAGCCGCGGTAGGTCTCTTCCAGGAGTGTTTGCTGTTCGGGGGTGAGGCTCGTGCGGTCTGTATGTTCGTGGACGTATTTCACGCGCTCGAACAGTTGTGGGTTCAGGCTGATGTTGTTGCTGTGCTCGCTCAGCAGGGGCATCAATGTTTCGGCCAGGCGATCCAGCTCGTCGTTAGTCTCTGCGCTGTGCAGGTTGCCGAAGACGTTGCTGACGATGGAGAGCAGGCGGCCCGAACGTTCGTATGCCTCGATGGTGTTGGCGAAGGTAGGCTCGTCCGAATTGGCGGTGATGGCGTCAATCTCGGCCAACTGGCGGCGTATGCCTTCGCGCACGGCAGGCTCGAAGTGCTCCGTGCGGATGCGGTCGAAGGGCACGGTGCCGTGCGGCGTGCCGAAGGGTTGCAGGAAAGGGTTCTGTGCCAATGTATCTGTCATATCAATCTGTTGTCTTTATCCGTTTTAGCCCACAAAGATACAAAAAAAGGACGACTTCAACGGAAGCCGCCCTTTTTTATTATTTCCTAACAATCAATTAGTCGTTAACTGATGCCATGTGAGCGATCAGGTCAAGAACCTTGTTGGAGTAACCGATTTCGTTGTCGTACCAAGAAACGACCTTAACGAACGTGTCAGTCAGGTAAACACCTGCATTGGCGTCGAAGATAGAAGTCAGCGTGCAGCCCAGGAAGTCAGAAGAAACCACTGCATCTTCCGTGTAGCCCAGTACGCCCTTCAGTTCGCCTTCAGAAGCTTCCTTCATGGCAGCGCAGATAGCTTCCTTCGTAGCGGGCTTAGCCAGGTTTACAGTCAGGTCAACTACAGAAACGTCCAGAGTCGGAACGCGCATGGAGATACCCGTCAGTTTGCCGTTCAGTTCGGGGATAACTTTGCCTACAGCCTTGGCAGCACCCGTGGAAGACGGGATGATGTTGCCAGAAGCAGCACGGCCACCGCGCCAGTCTTTCATAGAAGGACCGTCAACAGTCTTCTGAGTAGCCGTAGTGGAGTGAACCGTAGTCATCAAGCCGTTTACGATGCCGAACTTGTCGTTCAGAACCTTAGCGATAGGAGCCAAGCAGTTCGTCGTGCAGGATGCGTTGGATACGAACTGAGTGCCCTTAACATAAGTCTTTTCGTTTACGCCGCATACGAACATCGGAGTAGCGTCCTTGGAAGGAGCGGACATAACAACATATTTTGCACCGGCTTGGATGTGAGCCTGAGCCTTTTCCTGAGTCAGGAACAAGCCCGTGGATTCAACTACGTATTCAGCCTCAACCTCGTTCCACTTCAGGTCAGCGGGGTTCTTTTCAGCTGTTACGCGGATTTCCTTGCCGTTTACGATCAACTTGCTGTTTTCAACGTCAGCTTCGATAGTGCCGTCGAATTGGCCGTGCATCGTGTCGTACTTCAGCATGTATGCCAGGTAGTCAACCGGGCAAAGGTCGTTAATACCAACGATTTGGATATCGTTTCTCTTTTGAGCTGCGCGGAATACGAAACGTCCGATGCGTCCGAATCCATTAATACCTACTTTAATCATTTTGTTTAAACATTTAAAGGTTTATAATGTTTGAAATTCAGTCATTTCCAGCGGAAGAAGCTTTTCTTCTCCGTTTGCGCTGCAAAAATAAGAAATTCTTTTTAATTTCGCGCTCTGTTCGATGATTAAATAAATTAAAAAACATGGGAAAAACAACTTTTCTGCAAGATTTCAAGGCTTTTGCCATGAAAGGTAACGTGATTGACATGGCTGTCGGTGTGATTATCGGCGGCGCGTTCGGCAAGATTGTCTCGTCGGTGGTGGCCGATGTTATCATGCCGCCCATCGGCCTGTTGGTGGGTGGGGTGAACTTCACGGATCTGAAGTGGGTGCTGAAACCTGCTGTGGTGGAGGAAGGGCAGGAGGTGGCCGCCGCCGTCACCTTGAACTACGGTAACTTCCTCCAAGTGACGTTCGATTTCCTCGTCATCGCTTTCTCCGTCTTTCTCTTCGTGCGCCTGCTCTCCCGGCTGAACCGCAAGAAGGAGAAACCGGCTGCACCTGCCGCTCCCCCCGCGCCCAGCAAGGAGGAATTGCTCCTGACGGAAATCCGCGACCTGCTGAAGGAGCAAGTTCGGGAAGAAAAGAAATAATCCCCTCCGCATTTCCTCGGGACGGGCGTCCGGTCCGTCCCTCCTCTCCCCAAAGCAGGGAACCTTTGAGGAGGGTTCTTTGCTTTGCTATGCTATGCTTTGCTTTGTGGAATAAATGCAACATCGCGTAACATTTATGCTGCATTGCGTAACATTCATGATACATTGCGTAACATTCATGATACATGTTGTATACATATTGCTACATGTTGCATACATGTTTGGAGCCGGGAGTTTTTCTCTTGGAGGAAGTCAGGGGCTTTGCTTTGCGGTACTTTGGCCTTTGCTTCGCGGTACTTTGGCCCGCGCTCCGCGGTACCTTGGCCCGTGCTCCGCGGTACCTTGGCCCGTGCTCCGCGGTACGCCCGTGGTCGGAGGTTGAGCAAAGTTTGCGCGGAGAGGGCGGGTATATCGTTTTTTTGTATTATCTTTGCACCCATAACCAGAATAACAACCATCACTGATTGATATGGAGGAAAAGATTATCATTCTCGACTTCGGTTCGCAGACCACGCAGCTCATCGGTCGCCGCATCCGCGAGCTGAATGTGTATTGCGAAATCGTGCCTTACAACAAGTTCCCCCACGGCGACGGGAGCGTGAAGGGCGTCATCCTGTCCGGAAGCCCCTTCTCGGTGTATGACCAGGAGGCCTTCAAGGTGGACCTGGGCGACATCCGCGGCAAGTTGCCCATCTTGGGCATCTGCTATGGCGCGCAGTTCATCGCCTATACCAACGGGGGCAAGGTGGAACCCGCCGGCAGCCGCGAGTACGGACGTGCGAACTTAGGCCGCTTCGAGCACGATAACCCCCTGCTGAAGGGCGTGCGTGGACACTCGCAGGTGTGGATGAGCCATGGCGATACCATCACTGCCATCCCGGATAACTTCCGCATCATCGCCTCGACGGACGAGGTGGCCATCGCCGCCTACCAGGTGGAGGGCGAGCAGATGTGGGGCGTGCAGTTCCATCCCGAGGTGTTCCATAGCGTGGACGGCACGCTGATGCTGAAGAATTTCGTTGTGGATATTTGTGGATGCCACCAGACGTGGAGCTCCGCCTCGTTCGTGGATACCACCGTGGCTGAGCTGAAGGAGCAGATTGGCAATGATCGCGTCATCCTTGGCCTGAGCGGAGGTGTGGATTCGTCCGTGGCCGCCGTGCTGCTGAACCGCGCCATCGGCAAGAACCTGACCTGCATCTTCGTGGACCACGGCCTGCTGCGCAAGAATGAGTTCCACAACGTGATGCACGACTACGAGTGCTTGGGTTTGAACGTCATCGGCGTGGATGCCAGCGAGAAGTTCTTCAAGGACCTGGAAGGCGTCAGCGACCCCGAGCAGAAGCGCAAGATTATCGGCCGCGACTTCGTGGAAGTGTTCAACGCCGAGGCGCGCAAGATTACTGACGCCCGCTGGCTGGCGCAGGGCACCATCTATCCCGACCGCATCGAGAGCCTGAACATCACGGGCAAGGTTATCAAGAGCCATCATAACGTGGGCGGCCTGCCCAAGGAGATGAACCTCCAACTTTGCGAGCCGCTGAAGTGGCTCTTCAAGGACGAGGTTCGCCGCGTGGGCCGCGAGTTGGGTATTCCCGAACACCTGATAGGCCGCCATCCTTTCCCGGGACCGGGCTTGGCCGTGCGTATCCTGGGCGACATCACTCCGGAGAAGGTGCGCATCCTGCAAGATGCCGACGACATCTTCATTCAGGGCCTGCGCGACTGGAAGGTGAAGGATGCCGACGGACGCGAAGTGTCCCTCTACGACCAGGTATGGCAGGCCGGCGTCATCCTCCTGCCCGTCCGCAGCGTGGGCGTCATGGGCGACGAGCGCACCTACGAGCGTGCCGTGGCCCTGCGTGCCGTCACCAGCACCGATGCCATGACTGCCGACTGGGCCCGCTTGCCCTACGACTTCCTGGCCAAGGTGTCTAACGACATTATAAATAAGGTGAAAGGTGTTAACCGCGTAGCGTATGACATCTCGTCTAAGCCGCCTTCGACGATTGAGTGGGAGTAAAATTCTACGTCTTTAGACCTATTTTCAATAGCCTCAACTCCTAAAAAAGTTGGGGCTATTTCATTTGTTGTCAGATGCGTTATGCTGATTTCTAAGATGTTTTTATTTTTGAGGATTTGTTGTGATGACATACCAGTAATCCCCTCCGTCTTCCCCTTCCTGCAAAACACCTCCGCGCGGCACTTGCCGCCAGGCGCAGAGGGCGTTCATGTAGTCCGGCGCAGGCCCTACGGCGCACATGATGGCGCATCCCCAGCACAGCGAAGCCAAAGCCTTGGCTTCGGCGGGACAAAGCAGAAAGACCGTCCAAGGGATGAGGCAGAGCAACATCGGCAGCAGGCACATCACGAAATACCGCTCCCGGCAGATGGGTGCCCCGCAATCCATGTAGAACAGGCACCGCCGGTAGAGCACGCCGATATGCGCCGTCGCTTCCTTGGGATAAGCCCAAGCGTGCAGGCATTCGTGCAGAGGCCCCAGCAGCAGAGCCAGTGCCATGCCCGCCAGTATCCACGGTTTTTCCCGCATGTCGGTTTGCAGCAGGTAGTTCTTCAGATAGAGCGAGGCCAATACGGGGAGGTAGACAGGCGCAGCCAGTAGGATGGCTTTCAGCCAGAAGTGCCGTCGGGGGATAAACAGCGGCCGAGCATCAGCCGGGAGCGGTTGGCGCGGGGCGGGGACGATGCGGCGGGTGAACCCCTGCCAGATAATTTTTGCCATAATAATATATAGGTATAATAAGAAAGGCTTACGTCTTCTGCGGGGAAGCACGTAAGCCTTTTCGTTGTCAATGGGTTAATCTTGTTGCCTTATCCGCGCAACTGCCTGTCCATCGCCGCAGCAGCACGCCGTCCGTCGCCCATGGCCAGGATGACCGTGGCACCGCCGCGCACGATGTCGCCGCCGGCAAAGATGAAGGGGATGGACGATTGCATCTCGTCGTTCACCGCGATGGTGCCCTTGCGGCCCAGCTCCAGTCCTTCGACGGAGTGGGGCACGATGGGGTTGGGCGATACGCCTACGCTGACGATGGCCAGGTCGATGTCCAGCGTCTCCGTCGCACCGGGGATGGGCACGGGGCTGCGGCGGCCAGAAGCATCCGGCTCACCCAGCTCCATCTTCTGGAGAACGACTTGCTTCACGCGGCCTTGTTCGTCGGCAATGTATTCAATGGGGTTGTGCAGGGTGAGGAACTCCACGCCCTCTTCCTTGGCGTGCTTCACCTCCTCGATGCGGGCGGGCATCTCGGTCTCGCTGCGGCGGTAGACGATGATGGCACGCTCGGCACCCAGACGTTTGGCGGTGCGGACAGAGTCCATAGCCGTGTTGCCGCCGCCGATAACTACTACGCGCTTGCCGAAGGGCACGGGGGTGTCCGAGTCCTCGCTGGCGGCGTCCATTAGGTTGACGCGCGTCAGGTATTCGTTGGACGAGAGGATGTTGATGCTGTTCTCGCCGGGGATGTTCATGAAGTTGGGCAGGCCCGCGCCGCTGGCCACGAACACGCCCTTGAAGCCGGCTTCCTTCAGCTCGGCGATGCTCAGTGTCTTGCCGATGATGCAGTCTTTCTCGAACTGCACGCCCATCTTGGCCAGGTTGTCGATCTCAACGTCTACGATTTTGTTGGGCAGGCGGAATTCGGGGATGCCGTACTTCAGCACGCCGCCAATCTCGTGCAGCGCTTCGAAGACGGTGACGTCGTAACCCTTCTTCGCCATGTCGCCTGCGAAGGATAGGCCGGCGGGACCACTGCCCACGACAGCCACTTTGATGCCGTTCTTCTCCTTGATTTCCGGCACGGAGATTTGGCCGCTCTCACGCTCGTAGTCGGCGGCGAAGCGTTCCAGGTAGCCGATGGCCACGGCGGGCTCGTTCATCTTCAGGTGGATGCACTTGGACTCGCATTGCTTCTCCTGCGGGCAGACACGGCCGCAGACAGCGGGCAGGGCACTGGTCTCCTTCAAGGTCTTGGCGGCCTCGAGGAACTCACCTCTTTCTATATGTTTGATGAAGCGAGGAATGTCGATGCCCACGGGGCAGCCCGTCATGCAGCCGGGGTTGGCGCAGTCCAGGCAACGCTTGGCCTCGGTCAGGGCCTGTTCCTCGTTGAGACCCAGGTTCACCTCCTCGCGGCGGCTGTGGCTGCGGTATTCGGGGTCCAGCTCCGGCATCTTGACGCGGGGGATGGCGGTGCGTTCCTTGGGCTTCATGGCCTTGCGCAACTCCACGCGCCAGGGGGCATTGCGAGTCTTGTCCTCTTCGGCGGGTTGGACGGCTTCGCCCGTGGCCTGGCAGGTGTCGGGATGGTCCAGCTTGTGCATTTCCTCCTGCTCGTAGGGTTTGAAGGCTCCCATGCGCTTCAGCATCTCGTCGAAGTCCACCTGGTGGCCGTCGAACTCGGGGCCGTCCACGCAGACGAACTTGGTCTTGCCGCCCACGGTGATGCGGCAGGCGCCGCACATGCCCGTGCCGTCCACCATGATGGTGTTGAGCGACACGTCCGTGGGGATGTCATATTTCTTGGTCAGGAGGCAGACGAACTTCATCATGATGGCAGGGCCGATGGCGAAGCATTTGTCCACCTTCTCGCGCAGGATGACCTGTTCCACGCCCTCGGTCACCAAGCCTTTCTGCCCGTAGCTGCCGTCGTCGGTCATGATGATGACCTCGTCGCTGGAGGCGCGCATCTCCTTCTCCAGGATGATGAGTTCCTTGGTGCGTCCGGCCAGCACGGTGATGACGCGGTTGCCGGCGGCCTTCAGAGCCTGCACGATGGGGAGCATCGGGGCGACGCCCACGCCTCCTCCGGCGCAGACCACGGTGCCGAAGTTCTCGATATGTGTGGCTTGTCCCAGCGGGCCGACGACGTCGGTGATGTAGTCACCTTCGTTCAGCTCGCACAGGCGGGTGGACGACAAGCCCACTTCCTGCACCACGAGGGTGATGGTTCCGGCCACGGGGTCGGCTTCGGCGATGGTGAGGGGCATTCGTTCGCCCTTCTCGCCCACGCGGACGATGACGAAATGTCCGGCCTTGCGCGACCGGGCGATGAGCGGTGCTTCAACCACGAGCTTGAAGACCTTCTCGGAGAAATGTTCTTTGTGGAGAATCTTGTTCATATCAGTTAGTCAATAATCTATATTTTCGAAGTTAGATAGTCCGGGTTTTGTCGGCAGTCCCATACAGCGTGTATGACAATGTCGTTTCCTTCTATGGTATAGACCAGCTTGTGGCATTTGTCGGCCAGCAGGGAGCGGTAATGTCCGGGTATGTGTTCCAGCAATCTTTCCAATGCCCCGGCCTTGGGTTGGCTTGCCAGTATGTCTGCTTCATTTATGAGTGAATTGTAAAGCCTTGTGGCGTATGTTTCATTCATCTGTAGCCAATATTGATAGATGGCTTCCAGGTCTTCCTGGGCCTGAGTGGTCCATACTATTCGCATGGGGCATGGCGTTTGCGCAGTTCATCGCTGGTGCAGTAATGCCCTTCGCGGTAGCTTTGCATGGATTGTTCCAGGCGTTGTTCCAGCTGCTCCGTGGTGTACTGGCAGGGGGCGTCGGCTTGTTCGTGCCGGGCGTCTTCCACCAATCGTTCGGCCAGCCATTCTTTGTTGTCGGGGCTGAGCGACAGGGAGCGTATGAAGGACAGCAGTCCGTCTAATGAAATGGTTGCGTTCATATAATGTCCTTTTATCTGTTTACTTTCCCCGCAAAAGTACGAAAAAAGGCGGACGCCCGTTCTCGCGTCCGCCTTTTCTTGTGTTTTTTTAAGCGATTGGCCTTCACCGCTTGTAGTGCATTTATTCTGTAAACCGGATGTTTTCCATCGTCACGATGGCTATGATAAGCACGAGCAGCGCACATAGGCCGATGGCAAAGGCGATGGCTCCCCAGAAGTTGTCCTCGATGCACAAGATATAGGCCCAGAAGGACAGGATAGCCGTTGCGCCTCCAAGCTGGAAGCATAGCCCAAATGTGCTCTTGGCCGGGTGAAGTCTGCGCCCACAGTGGGGACACGTGATTTCGTGGGCTGTACCCCAAAGGAGGTAGTGCATCCGCAGGGAAAGATTGATTTTCTGCCCGCAGGAGGGGCAATGTTTCTTTTTTATAGTCATAATGCGGTTTTGTATAGGTTATTTCGTTAGGTTGCCGGCCTGGGTTCGGGGCTCGCGGCGGGTGTCCCAGACATCAGTAATATGTATGGAGTTAGTTGCTTCATCCACTGAATATATGAGTTTTACCAGCTTATGCACGACCAAAGAATGATAAGTTTTCCTGCGGCCGTATAGCAAAGGCTCTATGATTCCCATGTACGGGTTTCCGGCCAAGGTTTGTATGTAGCCTTCTATTCTTTCGTTCATCTTGACGGCTGCCTTACGGCCAAATTCTTTCTCGCCGTACGTCAGGAAGGCGATACGCTTCCGGTTGGCCTTCTTGCTCCATATTACTTCAGCCATGGCAATGCTTCTCTTACTTCCCGGTCGGCTTCTTCGGCAGACAGATACCTGCCTGCGGCAAAGTCGGCTTCGGCTTCGTCTATCCAGGTATTGATTTCTTCTATCGTGTAGGGCGTGAGGTGTTCTTCTTCCTTTTCCGCTTCATACACGTCCAGTTTATCCCGCAGCCAGCGGCGGTCGTCGGCGGGCAGGGCGAGTATCTGGTTCCACAGGTTGTTCAGGGATGCGGTTGTTTCCATAGGGTTCTCCTTGCATTTGGTTCGACTTCGCAAAGATAAACGAAAGGCAGGAACCTTGCAAGCCTTTCAGTGTTAAATAGCTACGAGCTACAAGCTACGAGTCCTTGCGGGGTACCATAACCTGTCTCTCGTAGCTTGTAGCTCGTAGCTGTTTAATCAATCATCTCGAAGCCGCAGTAGGGCACCAGTGCCTTCGGTATGCGGATGCCTTCGGGCGTCTGGTTGTTCTCCAGCAGGGCGGCCACGATGCGCGGCAGGGCGAGGGCCGAGCCGTTCAGCGTGTGGCACAGCTCGATTTTCTTGTCCGCCGTGCGGTAGCGGCAGTGCAGGCGGTTGGCCTGGTAGGTGTCGAAGTTGGACACGGAGCTGACCTCCAGCCAACGCTTCTGTGCCTCGCTGTAGACCTCGAAGTCATAGCAGATGGCAGCGGTGAAGCTGATGTCGCCGCCACAGAGGCGCAGAATGCGGTAGGGCAGTTCGAGTTTCTGGAGCAGTCCCTCCACGTGGTCCAGCATCTCCTGGTGGCTCTGACGGCTGTGCTCGGGCTTGTCGATGCGCACCAGCTCTACTTTGGAGAACTCGTGCAGGCGGTTCAATCCGCGCACGTCCTTGCCGTAGCTGCCTGCCTCGCGGCGGAAGCACTCGGTGTAGGCGCAGTTCTTGATGGGCAGGTCTTTCTCGTCGAGGATGACGTCGCGGTAGATGTTCGTCACGGGCACTTCGGCCGTGGGGATGAGGTAGAGGTCGTCCACCTCGCAGTGGTACATCTGGCCTTCCTTGTCGGGGAGCTGGCCCGTGCCGTAACCCGATGCGGCGTTCACCACCGTGGGGGGCATCACTTCCAGGTAGCCCGATGCGCGTGCCTCGTCCAGGAAGAAGTTGATGAGGGCGCGTTGCAGGCGGGCACCTTTGCCCTTGTAGACGGGGAAACCGGCACCGGTGATTTTCACGCCCAGGTCGAAGTCGATAATGTCATACTTCTTCGCCAGTTCCCAGTGGGGTAGGGCATCCTTGGGCAGGGGTGTCTCCATGCCGCCCATCTTCACCACGAGGTTGTCCTCGGCACCGTTGCCTTCGGGCACTTCGTCGTAAGGCACGTTGGGGATGGTGTAGAGCAGCTGTTGCAGGTCTTGTGCGGCCTGGTCCATCTCGGCCTGGAGGGATTTGTTGGTCTCTTTCAGGGAGGCGACGCGGGCCTTGGCGGTCTCGGCCTCGTCCTTGCGGCCTTCCTTCATCAGTTGGCCGATGGTCTTGGAGGTGGCGTTCACCTCGGCCAGGTTATTGTCCAGCACGGCTTGCGTGCTCTTGCGCTTGTTGTTCAAGGCCAGGACCTGTTCGATGGTCTCCTTGGCGTTCTTGAAATGTTTTTTCTCGAGTCCGCGCACCACGGCGTCGGTGTTCTCGGTGATTTGTCTGATGGTAAGCATTGCTATATGTTTTTGTGAATCTTCTGTTTTGTGCCGCAAAGATAAAGAAAAAATAAATACGTGGGTCGTTCCGTGTGTTTATACTTGGTGCGGAATGGATTCCCGCGGCTCGGGAGTCTGACTCCCACGGCTTGGGAGCGTGCCTTCCACGGCTTGGAAGTGGGACTTTCAGCTCCTGGGAGCGAGACTACCAAAGTTGGGGAGTGCGTTTGGTAATTGGGTAGGCTTTGTTCACGCCTAAACAAAAAATCCACCGCATCGGGTGGATTCTTTGTCTGGTTCCTGGGGCGGGGTCATTCTTCTCCGTCCAGCGTGTCGGCGTATTCCATTTCGCCCTGCACGATGAAGAGGATTTCCTCGGGATCGTAGTCGCCCATTTCGTCTTTCTTGGCCTCCTTGACAATGTAATCGACGATTTTCTCCAAGTCGATTTCAATGCAGCCGTCCGCATCGGGTTGCGCGTCGAGGATGCCGCTTTGGGCGTAATACTCGTCAATCAGGTCGATGAAGTAGTGGTACTCGTCGTCCGTGAACTTGTCCTTCAAGTCCTGCGGCAGGTAGTTCTTGATGAACTCGATGGTCTTTTCGTCATCGAGGTCGTCCTGCAGGAAGTCGTCGTCTTGTTTCATGATGTTTCTTCGTTTTAGGGGTTAAGGGAATTTGTTGCCAAGGTGAGGGTCAGAGCAGTTTGCTCAGTTTCTCCACGTACACAGCTTTGGGTGCCGAACCGATTTGTTTGTCCACCAGCTCGCCGTTCTTGAAGAACAGCACGGCGGGGATGTTGCGGATGCCGTATTCCATAGCCAGGTCGTTGCTCTCCTCCACGTCGCACTTGCCGATGACGGCGCGGCCTTCGTACTCCGTGGCCAGCTCGTCGATGATGGGGCTTACCATGCGGCAGGGACCGCACCATGTTGCCCAGAAGTCGATTACCACGGGTTTGTCGCCCGCCAACAGTTCTTTGTAGTTCTTTTCGTTAATGTTTAGTGCCATTGTTTTAAAGTATTAAATGTTATGAATGGGTTGTCTTTATTGACGTTGCAAATATAATCAATTTATACGGAATCCCAGGTCGGGATGTTCTTTTAAGTACGAAATCAGTTCGCGGCCCACGCTCAGCTTCACGGGGCGCGACACCAAGTCTACGGCCATGTGCGTGTCCTTGTCCGTCACCTTGAAGCATAACGTTGCGTTGCCCGGATGCGCCTTGGTCAGGTCGGACAGTTCGGCTATCAGGGCCTTGTCCAGCAGGGTGAGGGGGATGAAGATGGTGATTTTCTCTATCAGCTTCTCCTTCACGTCGGGCAGCAGCTCGATGGAGGTCACCCGCAGGTCCAGCTTGTCCTTGTTCCATTGGTTGGCCTGGCAGCGTGCCTTGATGAAGAGGAACATGCGCTCGCCCAGGTAGTTTTGCCACGTCACCCAGTCGTTGCCGAAGAAGGGCAGTTCGGCCGATCCGGAGTAGTCTTCTATCTTGGCGATGCCATAGGGGTTGCCGTTCTTGCTGATGCCACGGCGCACGGCGGTGACAATGCCGCCCATGGTGATTTCGCGTCCCACGAGGGCTTCACGGTTCTCCAGTTCGGCCATGTGCGTGTTGCACACGTTCTCCAGGATGACGGAATATTCGTCCAACGGATGGGCGGAGAGGTAGATGCCCACCAGTTCGCGCTCCTTGTTCAGGCGGTCCAGGTCGCTCCAGCGTTCGGCCTGTGGAATGTCCGGCGTGGCCACTTCTATAATGTTCTCGCCCCCGAAGAGGGAGTTGACGGCCATGGCCTTATCCGTCTGGTAGCGGTTGCCATAGCGCACCAGCGTGTCCAGGAAGAGTTCCCCCTTGGCATTCTGCACGAAGTATTGTTCGCGTTGTATCTCCGGGAAGCTGTCCAGGCCACCGGCCAGGGCCAGGTATTCGATGTTTTTCTTGTTGCAGGCATTCAGGTTGACACGCTGCACAAAGTCGAATATGCCTTTGTATGGACCGTTCTTCTGGCGCTCTTCCACGATGGCTTGGACGGCAGCCTCGCCCACGCCCTTCACGGCGCCAAGGCCGAAGCGGATGTTGCCCTCGGGATTGACGGTGAACTTCAGGTTACTCTCGTTGACGTCGGGTCCCAAGACTTTCATACCCATGGCCTTGCATTCGTCCATCAGCTTGGTGATGTCCGTGATGTTCGAGAGGCTTCGGCTCATCACGGCGGCCATGTATTCGGCGGGGTAGTTGGCCTTGAGGTAGGCCGTCTGGTAGGCCACCCACGAATAGCACGTGGCGTGCGACTTGTTGAAGGCGTAGGAGGCGAACTTCTCCCAGTCGGCCCAAATCTTCTCCAAAACCTTGGGGTCGTGACCGTTCTTCTTGCCGCCTTCGATAAATTTGGGTTTCATGTGATCCAGCTTGTCGCGCAGCTTTTTACCCATCGCCTTGCGTAGGGCGTCGGATTCGCCTCGGGTGAAGTTGGCTAACAGGCGCGACAGCAGCATGACCTGTTCCTGGTAGACGGTGATGCCGTAGGTGTCCTTCAGATACTTCTCCATGATGGGGATGTCATACTCGATGGGTTTGCGGCCCCACTTGCGGTCGATGAAGTCGGGGATGTAGTCCATAGGGCCCGGCCGGTAGAGGGCGTTCATGGCGATGAGGTCCTCGAAGGTGCTGGGTTGCAGTTCGCGCAGGTATTTTTGCATGCCGGCAGATTCGAACTGGAAGGTGCCGACGGTGCGTCCGTCGCAGTAGAGTTTGTACGTGGCAGGGTCGTCGATGGGGATGTTGTCGATGTCCAGGTCGATGCCGCGGTGCAGCTTGACGTTGGCTACGGCCTCCTTGATGATAGACAGAGTCTTCAGTCCCAGGAAGTCCATCTTGATGAGGCCCGTGTCCTCGATGACCGAGCCTTCGTATTGGGTGACCAGCATCTTCTCGCCCGTCTCTTTGTCGTCCGCCGTGCTGACAGGCACCCAGTCGGTGATGTCGTCACGGCAGATGATGGTGCCGCAGGCATGTACGCCCGTGCCGCGGACATTGCCCTCCAGCATCTTGGCATACTTGATGGTGTTGCGCATCTTGGGGTCGGGTGAAGCCTCGGCGGCTTGCAGTTCGGGCACGTAGGCGATGGCGTTGGGCAGGTTCAGCTTCTTGTCGGGGATTTTATCGGGCACCAACTTGCACAGGCGATCGGATTCGGACAGGGGCAGTTTCTCCACGCGGGCCACGTCCTTGATGGCCATTTTGGTGGCCATGGTGCCGTAGGTGATGATGTGCGCCACCTTCTCCTGGCCGTATTTCTCCGTCACCCAGCGAAGCACGTCGCCGCGTCCGTCATCGTCGAAGTCCACGTCGATATCAGGCAAGGAGATGCGGTCGGGGTTGAGGAAACGCTCAAACAGCAGGTCGTATTGGATGGGGTCTATCTTGGTGATGCCCAAGCAATAGGCTACCGCCGATCCGGCCGCCGAGCCACGTCCGGGGCCTACGGACACGCCCAGTTGGGTGCGCGCCGCGTTGATGAAGTCCTGCACGATGAGGAAGTAGCCCGGGAAACCCATCGTCTTCATGATGTATAACTCAAATACCAGTCGTTCACGTACTTCCTCGGACAGCGGGTCGCCATACAGCTTCTTGGCCCCGTCGAAAGTCAGCTTGGCCAGATAGTCTGCCTCCAGCTTGATGCGGTAGAGTTTGTCGTAGCCGCCCAATCGCTTGATCTTGGCATTGGCGGCGTCTTCATCCAGCACCACGTTGCCGTTTTCGTCTTGGGTGAACTCGTCGAAAAGGTCTTTCTCCGTGTACTTTTGGCGGTATTCCTCCTCCGTGCCGAAGTCCTCTGGGATGGCGAAGGTGGGCATGATGGGGGCGTGGTCGATGGAGTAGTATTCCACCTTGTCCAGGATTTCCAGTGTGTTGCTCAGTGCTTCGGGCACGTCCTCGAAGAGTTGGTTCATCTCCGCTTTGGTCTTCATCCACTCCTGCTTGGTGTAGAGCATTCGGGTGGGATCGTCCAGGTCCTTGCCCGTGCTGAGGCAGATGAGGCGGTCG
The DNA here is from genome assembly GCA_019115825.1 of Candidatus Bacteroides pullicola. GTDB lineage: Bacteria > Bacteroidota > Bacteroidia > Bacteroidales > Bacteroidaceae > Bacteroides > Bacteroides pullicola. The sequence continues at coordinate 68,605 of DXCV01000046.1, read as the reverse complement.
TGCGCCTCGGCGTTCTCCTCGTCCACGAAGTGCACGTCGTTGGTGCAGATGACCTTGATGTCGTATTTCTTGGCATACTCCAGCAGCTTGGCGTTCACTTTCTGTTGCAGGGGATAGGCCTCGTGGTTGGCCCGCTCCACGGTAGCCTTGTGGCGTTGCAGCTCCAGGTAATAGTCCTCGCCGAAGAGGTTCTTATACCATTGAATGGCCTCTTCTGCCTCGTCCAGGCGGTCGGCTATGATTTTCTTGGGCACCTCGCCGCCCAGGCAGGCCGAGCAGACGATGAGGCCCTCGTGGTACTTCTCCAGCTCGTTGCGGTCGGTGCGGGGGCGCATGTAGTGGCCGATGGTCCATGCGCGGGATACCAGCTTGATGAGGTTGTGGTAACCCTTCTCGTTTTTAGCCAAGACAATAAGGTGCCAGCCGCTCTGGTCTTGTCTGCCTTCCTTCTTGTCCATGGTACGGTGGGCTACATACATCTCGCAGCCGATGATGGGCTTGAACAGTTTCGCCTCCGCCTCGACGATTTTGTTTCGACAATCCGCCAGTTCCGCCTCGGCTTGTTCGTCCTTTTGCGGAACTTTTTCCAGTTCGGCGATGCGCTTCTTCAGGTCCTTGATTTCCCCGCGCGGGCCACTGTTCTTCTTGTTGACATAATTATAAAATTCCTTGACGCCGAACATGTTGCCATGGTCGGTGATGGCAATGCCCTTCATGCCGTCCTTCATGGCCTTGTCCACCAGGCGGCTGACGCTGGCCTGTCCGTCCAGCAGGGAGTATTGGGTGTGTACGTGTAAGTGAACGAAATCTTGCATGGGTTGATGTCTCTTTAGCGAAATGAGCGCATAAAGATACAACCAAATGCCGGATTGGGCAAAATATTCCTCCAAAAGTTATTAACAGGCACATTTCCGTCCGCTTTTTTTGTTTGGTTTTCAAAATAAACCTATTTTTGCAGGCAGATTTACTTTATTATAAAATATAGTCTATAACCGTTTAGTACAACATACAAGAGAATGGTTCGTTTGAAGAGATTGAAGAAGATACGCTTGCACCGTGAAGGTACGCATACGCTGACGGGCGGTTTCCTGCTGCTGTTTTTTATTAATGCCATCCTGTATTGGGGGCTGGAGACCAAGGTGCCGTTTTATGTCGTGGCGGTGCTGAGCCTGGTGGTCTATGGCATCATGGTCAACTTCTTCCGTTGTCCCATCCGCCTGTTCGGGCACGACACGACGAAGGTTGTTGTGGCCCCCGCCGATGGCAAGGTCGTTGTCGTGGAGGAGGTGGAGGAGAACGAGTACTTCCACGACCGCCGCATCATGATTTCCATCTTCATGAGCCTGACCAACGTGCACGCCAACTGGTATCCTGTGGACGGCACGGTGAAGAAGGTCAGCCACCAGAACGGCAAGTTCATGAAGGCGTGGCTCCCCAAAGCCAGCACGGACAATGAGCGTTCGACGGTGGTCATTGAGACCCCTGAAGGCGTGGAAGTGATGGCCCGTCAGATAGCCGGTGCTATGGCCCGCCGCATCGTCACGTATGCCGTGGAGGGCGACGAGTGTTACATCGACGAGCATATGGGTTTCATCAAGTTCGGTTCACGGGTGGATGTGTTCCTGCCGCTGGGCACAGAGGTATTGGTCAAGCTGGGCCAGACCACCACGGGCGACCAGACTGTTATTGCCAAACTTAAATAATCTCTTTGCATCATGGCCAACTGCATTACCCGCTATATCCCCAACACGCTGACTTGCCTGAACCTCTTTTCGGGCTGCGTGGCTGCCGTCATGGCTTTCCAGTTCAAGTACGATCTGGCGTTGCTGTTCATCATCATTGGGGCGGTGTTCGACTTCTTCGACGGGTTGGCGGCGCGTGCGCTCAATGCGCATTCCCCTATCGGCAAGGACCTTGACTCGCTGGCGGACGACATCTGCTTCGGGCTGGCGCCATCTGTGGTGGTGTTCTCGCTTTTTCGGGAGATGCCCTATCCGGATGCGCTGGCGGGCGTTTCCGCTTATTTCCCTTATTTGGCTTTCCTGATTGCCGTCTTCTCGGGCCTCCGCCTGGCCAAGTTCAACAATGATACGCGGCAGACGACATCGTTCGTGGGTTTGCCCGTGCCGGCCAATGCGCTGTATTGGGCATCGCTGGCAGTGGGAGCACACGCTACTTTGACGGGGGGCGGCGTTCATCCGTTGGCATTGTTGGCGATGGTGTGCCTTTCCTCATGGCTGCTGGTGTCCGAGATACCGATGTTCTCGCTGAAGTTCAAGGATTTGTCGTGGGCGCACAACAAGCTGCGCTTCTTCTTCCTGTTGGTGTGCGTGGTTTTCCTGGCTGTATGGCAGGTGCAGGGCTTAGCTGTCTGCATCGTGTGGTATGTGCTGCTTTCCATCCTTACGGCGCGGAAGTCTGCTTGAACAAATTGCTGGCACGGTTGTTGTAGTACTATCAACAGCAACTCTTATTTTTTTAACTTAAACAGAACCGTATGTTTCATTTCTTAGGCTTTATCTTGCTTCTTGTCCTTGCCGTCCTGTTGGTGGGCTTCGTCATCGTGGTCGCCTTTGTGCGGCGGTTGTTCGGTATGGGCAAGGGCAAGAAACAGACCACTACCTATTATTATACGACCCGTAATCCTCGGAATGATTCCGCCAACACACGTCGCGGCAATGCCTCTGCAGGCGATGACACCGTGGCCGTGGAGGAGGGTGAGCTGCACATCAACCGCAAGAAGATATTTGGTAAGGACGAGGGCGAGTATGTCAGCTACGAGGAAGTGAAGGAATAAGAATCGGTCTCGGCCGATGGAAAAAGAAAAGAGGGAACTCCGTCATTGCGGAAAGTTCCCTCTTTTGCTATAATGGGGTTTACAGTTGGTTATGCCTCAGCATTGGCTTCTGCCGGAATGACAGAAACATAACGTCTGTCCTCGCGGCCCACCTTGAACTGCACTGTACCGTCTACCAAGGCGTAGAGAGTGTGGTCGCTGCCCATGCCGATGTTCTTGCCCGGGTGGAACTCTGTACCTCTCTGACGAACGATGATGTTGCCTGCCTTGCAGACTTCGCCACCGAATATCTTGACGCCTAATCTCTTACTTGCTGATTCGCGGCCGTTCTTAGAACTGCCGACACCTTTTTTATGTGCCATGTTTTCTTACTGTTTTAATGTGATTAAGCTACTACTTCTTTGATTGTCAACTCAGTGAACTGCTCGCGATGACCTTTCAGCTTGCGATAGCCTTTTCTTCTCTTCTTGTGGAACACGAGCACCTTTTCGCCCTTTACCAGCGGGGAGAGTACTTCGCAAACCACCTTTGCGCCTTCTACGGTGGGAACGCCCACGGTGATGTCACCGTCTTTGTCCACCAACAGGACCTTGTCAAACTCTACTGTTGCACCGCTCTCGATGTTCTGGATGTGGTGAACGAACAGCTTCTTGCCGGCCTCAGCCTTGAACTGCTGGCCTTGAATTTCTACGATTACGTACATTGTTGTGTATAAATGCTAAAAGTTAGCTCCGGCGGGTGGTCCCCTAATCACTTAGAGAGCACTTGATCGAACCCGTTGCGGAATAATCGGGCGCAAAGGTACTGATTTGTTTTGGATTAGGCAAGAGGTGAGGCGGATTTTTATTTCTTATTCCGGTTTGTCGCGGAACAAATCTATGGCATTAGTATCTAAATGTTACCATACCTCAATGGATTCCGGTTCTTGACCCGTGCGTTTTTTATATTCCGTTCTCAGATACTCCTCCATTTGTTGGATGAGTTCTTGCTTCTTCCGTTTATGCTCCTTCATCCGCCGCCAGACCTCTTCCTTGGTCAGCGGGATTCTTTTGATTTGTATGTACTGTTCTTCTGCCATAGTATCCAGGGTTTTTACGGGACAAAGATACGTATAATGTGGCGGATGACCAAATTTTTGTTTGATATTCAGTTCGTTTGCTTATCCATACCGTCGCTTGTGCTCGGCGGCTCGACTAAGCACGGGCGGAGGTATGGGTAAGCATGGTCGGGGATATACCTAAGCGGAGAGCAGAATTTCGGCGGCCAGATACAGCCCGTAGCCTGCGCATAGGATGGCGGTCAGCAGGAGCAGGGCATAGAAGAACATCACCACCGTGCGCCACAGGCTGGTCCACCACGAGCAGAGGTAGAGTTGGCGCAGGTCCCACCAGAACAGCAGGAAGATGATGCTCCACGGCAGGGCGAATACTTCGGCCTCATTGTCCACCCAGCCGAAGGGCAGGAGCAGGATGCTGAGCAGCATGATTTGTCCCGCGATGTAGGCCTGGATGAAGAAGTGCTCCATCAAGTTGAAGCGCACCCGCTGCGGATGGCGGCGCAGTTGCCACCGGCTTTGGAAGGACCAGTACGTGCCGACGGCGAAGAGAGGCAGGATGGCGATGACGTGCAGCGTCCGGTTGCCGTGGCCCCAACGTTTCAGCAGGCTCCACACACGGTTGAGGAAGGGGATCTGGGAGAGGGCGGCATCAAGCTGACGGGTTACGTTGTTGCCGGAAATGAAGTTAGTTTCTTCATCGTCGCGGAGCCTTTCGGCGGCTCGCAGACTGTCGGCGGGCAGGACTTCGGCCAAGTTCTGTTTTTGCAGGGCAATGGCTGCATCCCAGATGGGCATGGTGAGCGAATCGGTTTCCTCGTCCCGGCCTTGCTGCAGTTCGGCCAGGGACTTTCGGATTCTTTCGGCTTTTTCCTTGTCGGTGGGCTTCTGCTGTTCCGCCTGTATCTGGGGGATGACCAGCTGCACGGCCAGCAGGTAGAAGGCGATGAGCAGGAACAGAGTCTGCAGCGGCATGGAGTAGGCGGCGCGCCGTCCCTGCATGAAGCCGCGCATCAGGTGGCCGGGGCGGTAGAGCAGGGCAATGAGTGTGTGGCCAAACTTGCCGTCCACGCGGAAGAGACTGCGCAGAATGTTGCCTGCCGCGTGCTTCAGTTGGAAGCGGTAGGTGCCGCGCGACTGTCCGCAACGGGGACAGAAGTTGCCCGTGAAGCTGTGCCCGCAGTTGCGGCACGTGCAATGCTCGGCGCTGAGCGGGGCGGGCACCTTGCCGCGTATCTGGCGGATGTGGAAGGCGCGCCAGCGGGCGATGACGGGATGCAGCCATTCCTTCAGCCACGCCTCGGCCACCACGGGCAGGATGCGCCGTCGGCGTGCCACGCTCCACAGGCAGAGCAGGAAGAGCGTGAAGAAGATGAAAGTCGGCTCATCGTCCAGCGGGATGCTCTCCGCCCAACTGAGCCACAGCAGCAGAAGCAGCAGGAGGACTTGCCGGATGGCGATGCGTCGCCGCGGTTGGGGCTTGAAAGGCGGGGCGGGGTCTTCCAGCAGTTCCTCCAGCGAGGTCATGATGCGGCGGTGGGGATAGCGGGACAGCTCGTCGGCGGTGGTGACGCCGTGGGTGACACCGGCGAAGTCCACGCCTGCAGCCCGGGCGGTCTCGGCATCCACGGTGCTGTCGCCGATGTAGAGCACGTCCTTCTTCTCCACGCCCAGCTCCGTGATGGCGTGGAGCAGTCCTTCGGGGTCGGGCTTGGCGCGGGACACGTCCTCGCCGCCCACCACGATGTCCAGGAAGTCGGCGGGCAGATGCTGGTCCATCGTCTCGTGGATGCGGAAGCGGTATTTGGTGGAGATGATGCCTACCCGTGCGCCGCGTTCCTTCAGTTTCCTAAGCACGTCGAGCGTTTCGGGGAAGAGGCGGGTGTTGGGCGTCATGTGTACGTCTGCCTCTTTGCGGTATTGCTGTTTGAAGTCGGCCAGGCGGTCGGCGTCCGTCACGCCCGTCAGGATGGAGAACGACTCCTCCAGCGTTTTGCCGATGGTGCGGCGGATGGCTTCGTCCGTCACGTCGGTGTAGCCGTTGCGCTCCAGCACGTGGCGGAAGCACATGACGATGCCGCGCGACGAGTCGGCCAAGGTGTAGTCGAAGTCGAAGAGGTAGGTTGTATAGTGCATATAGTGGTTTGTGGCTTGATTTTTTAGACGCGGATGATGCGGATTGTGCGGATTAATAATATAGAAGAGATCCGCATCATCCGCTCAATCCGCGTCTAAAAGATTATTTTATTACTTCAAAGGTTCTACCGTATATCCTTTCCCTTGCAACAGCTTGACGAGTCCCTGTTCCCCCGGCAGGTGTCCGGCGCCGATGACGAACAGCGTAGGCGCGGCCTGCATGATGTCCGGCATTTGGCCCACCCAGTTGTGGTTGCGGTCGTACAGCAGTTGCGCCATCTCTTCGGGCGTGGGGTCGCACTTGGTGCCTTCCTTTTCCTCCATCAGGCGGAGCACCGTGTCCAGGTCCTGCGCGGCGTAGGCGGCGATGAGTTCCTTGGCCTGGCGTTCAGCCTTGGCGGGATTGCTGAGGAAGCAGTACAGGTCTTCGGCCTGGCGGCGGAGCGGTTTGTTGAAGAGGATGTCCATCTGCGACTGTACCGTCTCCAGTCCGCCCACCTTCTTGCCGGCCTTCGTGGCGTCCTGCTGGAAGGAGGCGTCCAGCAGTTCTTGCGGGTTGTAGCCCGGCGTGTGCTTCAGGTAGAACAGCACGGTGAGTTGCTGCGTCAGGGCGGCGGGCTTCATGCGGTCCAGCAGGGCGATGTCCACCTGGAGGTATTCCTTTACGGCCTGGGTCACCACCGTGAACTCTTCGGGGGTGAAGAGGCTCTTCAGCATGGTGTCGGCGGGCAGCATCATCTGTTGCTGCATCTTCATCAGCGTTTCGGGTTTCATCATGTCGGCCATGATGATTTCGCCATACACTTGTTGCACGTCTTGTTGCACCTGCGGCAGGGCGGCGATGCTGTCCTTGATGCCGAGGGAGGCGAGGTGGTACGTGCCGAAGAGGTACGAAGGTTTGTCGAGCCCGTTGCCCGATACTTTCCAGAGTAATTGTGCCTGGGCGCCCAGCGTGGCTGCAACGACCAGAAGGAGGGTGATGAATCGTTTCATAATGATAAGTGGTTAATGATAAATGGTTAGTGGACGCGTCCGCCCCGCATCCAGTGTTCGTCCCAATAGTCCTCGCTGAGGCGGCTGACCATGACGCCACGGCTGGTGCTGGCGTGGACAAACTTGCCGTCCTTCAGGTAGATGCCCACGTGGCTGACGCGGCGGCGCTTCCGTCCGTGGAAGAAGACCAGGTCACCTTCGCGCAATTTGCCTCGGCGGACCCGGCGCGTGGCATCCATCTGCCGGTCGGTGCTGCGGGGCAGGTCGATGTCGTAGGCAACCTTGTACACCTGGCGCACGAAGCCCGAACAGTCCGTGCCCCGGCGGCTCTGTCCGCCGCTGCGGTAGGGCGTGCCTATCCATTCGGCGGCCTCCAGGTAGAGGGCGTGGTGGTCCTTGGGACCGATGTCCACACCCAGACGGTCGGCGGCGCGAACCAGGGCGCGATAGTCCAACGGGGGCGCGGCGGTGCGGCAGCCCGTCAGGCAGAGGGCGAGGAGGAGCAGGGGGAAGAGGCGTTTCATAAGGAGGTCGGATTATCCCCGTCAAGGGATGATTCTTCATTCTCAATTCTTCATTCTTCATTAAGAGCTGGCTCGCCTTCGGCTCGCAGGTTGAAGTAGTCCTCCAGTTCCTGTTCCGCCTGGCCGTCGCGGTTGTCGATGTCGCGCAGGATGACGCCGTGCTCCAGCAGGGCGATGCGCGGACAGATGTCCACCGTGTGGTTCAGGTTGTGGCTGGAGATGAGGACGGTGGCGTGGTGCTCCTCGTTGTACGCCCGCAGCAGGTGCTTGATGATGGCCTGGCTGGAGGGGTCGAGGAAGTTGAACGGCTCGTCCAGAATGAGCAGTTGCGGATGGTGCAGCATGGCGGAGATGATGCCAATCTTCTGCTTGTTGCCCATGGAGTAGTTGCGGATGAACTTCTTCTGGCCCAGCACCTCGCCGTTCATGAAGCGGTCGAAGGGTTGCAGGCGTTCGTCCACTTCTTCTTTCTTCAGCCCATACATGCGGCCGATGAAGTAGAAGTATTCCTCGGGTGTGAGGTAGTCGATGAGGAAGCCGTCGTCGATGTAGGCGCCGGTGATGTCCTTCCAGTCCTCGGTGCGGGTGACGTCCGTCCCGGCGATGGCCACCGTGCCCGTGTCGGCCTTCACCAGGTCCAGGATGAGGCGGAACAGGGTGGTCTTGCCCGCGCCGTTGTTGCCCACCAGGCCCAGCATGTCGCCGTCGGCGATGCTGTATTGGGCGATGTCGATGGCTTTCTTTGAGCCGTAGCTCTTTTCTAGGTTATTGATTTCTATCATAAGCGATATGTTTTATGTAATGAATATATAGGTTGCGTTACATCCGTACTGTAACGCTGTTACATCCGTAGTGTAACGCCGTTACATCCGTAGTGTAACGCCGTTCCACCCGTACTGGAACCGGGTTCCACCCGTACTGGAACCAAGTTCCACCCCTACTGGAACCGGGTTCCACCGGCGTTGGAACCGGCATCAGCGTTGGCGGCTGTCGCGGAAGCCCTCCATGTTCTGGTAGCGGCGGCGCATCAGTCGCTTGTAGACATTGCCTATCCACAGGCGCGAGGTCAGGATGAAGGCGAGGCCGAGGACGATAAGCCCCCAGTAGGCCACGGTGCTGTCGAAGAAGACCTGCAACGGCAGGTAGACTACCCAGGGCAGGGCGAAGGCGCCGAAGCTGGCCAGTTGTTGCAGGCCCGTGCCGGCGTTGTTGCGGCTGGTCATCTTGGCGTTGAGGTCCACGGTGCGGTTGTTGTACACGGCCAGTTGGAAGAAGCCGAAGTTGACGACTCCCGCCGTGAACAGTCCCCAGCCTAGAATTTGCAGCAGCGACAGCTTGCCCGTCACCACGCCCGCCAGCATCAGCAGGAAGGGGAGGAGGAGAACCAGGTTGTAGAGCACATACTTGGCGCGCAACAGGGCGAAGAGGGACTCGCGGCGCGTCATCAGCCCGTCCATGTAGTTGCCCTCGTAGCCCATCAGGGTGGAGAAGGCCAGCAGGCTGACAATGACGTAGTTGTACATCACCCAGAAGTCTCTTATCTGGTAGACGTCCCAGAAGCTGATCATCGCGCTGAATAGGAAGATGACGATGACGATGCTGATGAGCGACTTGCGGCACACCTTGTTGCGCAGCATCAGCTTCAGCTCCAGGCGCATGTATTCGCCCGTCATGCCGTAGCGGTCCAGGAACTTGTACTCCGAGAGTTTCTTCACCTCCACGGTGGTGTCCTCCGTCTTGTTCAGCTCGCTGTAGATGAGGCGGCGGATGACGCGGCTGTCCACCCACCACAGCAGGGCGATGGCGGCCAGCACGCCGAGGAACGCGGGCGCGTTGCCCGTGATGAAGCCCTCGCCCAGGTCGCGGAACCAGTCGAACACGGGGCTGTCTTCCGGCAGGAACATCCCCACGCCCAATCCGCCATAGACGGCGAGGGGCAGCAGCACCCACCAGATGCGTTCGCCCAGCAGTGTGCGGCACAGCAGGTACCAGTAGTTGTTGAGCAGCATCAGCAGCCAGATGCCCGCGCAGTAGGTCAGCACGCCCCACAGCCCGTAGAACTTCGTCACCGTCAGCAGGGCGAAGGGCAGGAACATGAAGAGCCAGATGAAGTTGAACCCGCTCAGGCCCGAGCGGATGAGGAGGAAGTCAATCAACCGGTTGCGGCGCACGGGCAGCAGCAGGTAGGGCTTCACCTCCTGGGTGGGCGTCCGTTGGAAGGGGAAGCGCATCAGGAAGTCCAGCGCGAGCACGAACACCAGGCCGGAGTTGAGGATGTGATAGGGTTCCGTCGGCGCGTCTTCCAGCCCGAAGGCAAAGGTGGTGCCGATGAAGATGAGGTAGCCTGCCCAAAACACGGCCATGAAGTACATCCAGAACCGCGTGAAGCGGCTCTTCTCGTACATCGGGTGGCGTTTGTCGGCCAGGCGACCGTGGCGGCGGAGTTCTAAGAAGAGGTTCATAAATGAAAAGCCCCTCTCCCGACCCCTCCCCCGTAGGGAGGGGAGGCCGGGCGAGAGGCGATTAAGGGTTCATACTATATACATTATATTATATACTCTATGTCTTCAGTCTCCCATCTCCCTCCCCACGGGGGAGGGGCGGGGAGGGGCTTTTTATTTCTCGGGCACGGTCATCACCACCGTCAGCTTGTTGCCTTGCTTCAGCAGGTCGGTGGCAAACTTGGCTACGTCTTGTGCCGTGATGCCGTTGACGAGGGCTTCGTAGTCCTTCGTCATGTCCTGGCCGGTGTAGAGCACTTCCTTGATGTTGTTCATCCAGTAGGAGTTCTCCTTCTGGTTGTCGGCATGCTTCTTCAGCATGTACTCCTTGATCTTCTGCATTTGCTCAGCCGACGGACCTTCCTGGGCCATCTTGTCCAACAGGCTGACGATGATGCCGTTCAGGTGCTCGAACTTGGCGGGGTCGGTCTGGTAGACAATCTGCAGGATGGCGTTCTGCTGCTCGCTGCCCAACTGTCCGAAGGTGCTGACGCCATACGTGCCGCCTTCTTTCTCGCGGATTTCCTCGGTATAAACCATGTCGAGGGCTTGGTTGAGGACGCTGAGGAGGACGTAGTTGCGCAGGTTATATTCCACGTTGCCGTTGATGATCATGGCGACGGTGGCCATCGGGGTCTGCTGTTCCTTGGCGAAGATGTTCTCCTTCGTGCCCTTGGCGATGGTCAGCAGGTTGGCCTTGTTGTAGGTCTGCTTGGCATTGGTGGCGGGCAGGGCGCCGAGGTACGTCTCAATGTAGGGCTTGATGGAATCCAGTTCGGCGTTGCCCACGAGGATGAACTGGAAGTCACCGCAGTCGGCAAAGGCTTGCTTGTACAGTTCGAGGATGCGGTCGTAGTCCATCTGGTCCACCATAGCGGCCTTCAGGTTGAGGTAACGCGCGTTGTGGCCTTGCAACTCGTAGCTCAGGGTGTCGCTGAAGGCAGAGAGCGGATTGGCCTCGGCACTCTCCAGCTGGGCTTTCAGGCGGTTCTTGAAGGAGGCGAAGGCTTCCTCGTCCTTGCGGGGCTGCGTCAGGTAGAGGTAAGTCAGCTGCATCATCGTCTCGAAGTCCTTGGGCGAGCAGCTGCCGTTGACGTTCTCCTGCGTGCTGCCCACGGTGGCGGTGACGCTTACTTTCTTGCCGGCCAGCAGCTTGGTCAGCTCGACGTTGCTGAAGTTGCCGGCACCGCCTGCGTCTACCACGCCGTTCATGGTGGAGTAGTTCAGTTTGTCGGCTGCATCGAAGAGGCTCGTGCCGCCCAGGCTGAAGCCTTGCATGCGGATTTCATCGGCTTTGAAGTCGGTCTTCTTCACGTAGACCTTGATGCCGTTGCTCAGCGTCAGTTCCGTGGTGCCGAACAGGGCGTTGTCCTTCTGGCTGACAATCTTGCCGCCTTGGGGAGCTTCCTTGATGAGGGGCTCGTTGGACACCTTGTCCACATAGGCTTCCACTTGCAGCGTAGGCATGGCCTTGAGGTCGGCGATGACTTCCTCCTTCGTGGGGATGACCACGCCTTCCTTGTCGGGAGCGGCGATGAAGACGGCCTGGTTGTTGTTTGTAATCAGCTGCTGGGCTACTTGGTTGATGGCTTGCACGGGGATGTTCGGTGCCAGTTGGTTCAGCGTGGCGTATTCATATTCGATGCCGGGCATGGGTTCGGCGTGCAGGAAGTGTTGCAGGCACTGGTTGACGTAGGCCATGTTGTTGGTCTTCTCGCGCTCATTGTATTGCGATTCCAGTTGTTGCAGGATGTTGGCACGGGCACGGGCATATTCGCTCTCGGTGAAGCCGTGGCGGCGCACACGCTCCACTTCCTGCAGCAGCACCTTCAGGCCGTTGGAGAGGCCGTCGTCCTTGGTGTAGGCGGTGACGTTGAAGGCTTTCTTCGTTCCGCTCAGGAAGAAGTCGCCGTCCGGCGAGCAGAAGGCCATGTTGAAGGGCGGGTTGGCCGACTGTGCCAGTTCGCTGAAGCGTTCGTTCAGCATGGTGGAGATGGCGTTCAGCATGTAGTTTTGGGCCAGGTACATGACGGTGCCCTTGATGCTGTCCGGCGTGGCATCGTGCTTGAAGTAGATGTCCACCAAAGGCATGTCGATTTCCTTGTCCTTGCCGATGTAGACAATGGGCTCCTCGTTGTCGGGCACGGGATACCAGATGCGTTCGGCGCGGTTCTCCGGCAGCTGGATGTCGGCGAAGAGCGTCTTTATCTTCTGCTCCATCTGGTCCACGTCGATGTCACCCACCACGATGATGCCTTGCAGGTCGGGGCGATACCACTTGGCATAGTAGTCGCGGATGTCCTGGTAGGGGAAGTTGTTGATGACGTCGATGCTGCCGATGGGCATACAGTCGCTGTACTTCGAGTCGGGGTAGAACGTGGCCTGTGCGTCGGTGTAGAGGCGGAGCATGCCGACGTTGCGGCTGCGCCACTCCTCGCGGATGACGCCGCGCTCCTTGTCAATCTCCTTGTCGGCCAGCAGGATGGCGTTGCTCCAGTCGTGCAGGATGAGCAGGCAGGAGTCCACGATGGCGGCGTCGGTGCTGGGCACATTCTCTATATTATATACCGTCTCGTCCACGGCGGTGTAGGCGTTGAGGTTGGTGCCGAACTTTATGCCCTTCGATTCGCACCACTGCACGATGCCCAATCCACGTTCGTCGCCGGGGAAGTTCTTCGTGCCGTTGAAGGCCATGTGCTCCAGGAAGTGGGCCAGGCCGCGCTGTTGGGGTTCTTCAAGGATGGAGCCTACCTTCTGTGCTATGTAGAACTCCACGCGGTTCTCGGGTTTCTCGTTGTGACGGATGTAGTACGTCAGTCCGTTGTCTAACTTGCCGATGCGGACGTTCTTGTCCACCGGCAGCGGCGGCAGCTGCATCTGGGCGGCTGCCTGTTGCAGGCTGCAGCACAAAATCAGTGCTACCAGCCAAAGTGTACGTGTTAACTTTCTCATAATTCTATTTGGTTTAAATAGTTGTTTTGCACGATTAGTCGTAGTAGATTGCAGATAATCACAGCAGCGGGGAGAAAAATGTTCCAGGTGCCATCAAAGTACTGTGCTATTCAATAGTTTTTTTAACGAGTCTGGATTCCGTCTAGTATCCCATATAGGTCCAATAAGGATATAGGCAGGGAAGATAATGTAGTAAATCTTGTAATGGCCTTTGACAATGTATCGGTAGTTGTGAATCTGAATTTCTTCTGGTTCTTTTTGTCCCATTTCTGGGAAGATAAGAAGATAGCGTGTTTCTCTTTTCAGTTCACTCACGATGTTGCGTGCTTTCTCTTTGCCAGTATTTGGCAAATAAAACTGATAGATTTCTTTCAGGCTCAGTCGAGCCAAAGAAGACCATTTGATTACCATGATAGTATCTCCTGTTCCATTTCTTCGTCACTGATGCTCAGTCCTTTTGCATCTTCCTGTAGGGCTGCATTAAGCAATTGTTCCAGCAGATAAGCAGGCATAGTTGGCAGATTGCCTATCGCTTCTTCGCTTTTAATCAGATGGCATGCGGTACCCAGTCTGCTGAGTGCTTTCTCTGAGTTGAAGTTGTTGATGATTTCTCGAAGCAATTCCATTTTATAGATGGTAAGTTCCATTGTTGTCATACTTTTGTTTCTTGCAAAGTTAGTAATAATCTTCCAATGTGCGGAGGCTTTTTTCACGGAATTATCAGTGTGATGGCCTCGTGCAGAATCCCGATGTTCAGCGGGAAGTGCCGTTCTTGCAGGATGCGGCCGTCCAGGTCTACCGCGGCGTTGCGGGCGCGAAGCACCTTCACCTGGCGGGTGCGGAAGGGTTTCACCAGCTTGTGGTTCAGGATGCGTCCCTGGATGAGCATCCACAGGCCTCCCCACAGTTGGCGCAGTTCCGGACGATGGATGACGGAGACGTCCAGCCAGCCGTTGTAGGGCACTGCGCTGGGCAGTTGGCCGTAGCCCGAGGCGCTGCCGATGCAGACGGTCATGATGCGCCCACGGATGTGCTCGTCGTTGATTTTCAGATGCGTGCGATACAGCTTCCGCTTGAAGATGAGCGAGAGGAAAGCCATGAAGTACGACAGGTATTTCACGCCCCAGAAGCGTTTGCATTCATCGGTGATCTTTACAATGCTGGCTCCCAGGCCGATGTTGATGGCGTTGAGGAAGTAGCGCGTCACGTGTTTCTGTCCGTCGTAGTAGCTGCACGTGCCCACGTCTATTTTGCGGCGGCGTCCGCGGACGAGGCAGTCCACCGCTTCCTTATATTCGCTGCTGATTTCCCAATAGTCGGCGAAGTCGTTGCCGATGCCGTTGGGGATGATGCCCAGGGCGATGTCTTCCTTCGCCTCGGCCTGCGCGTGCATGATGCCGTTGATGGCGTCGTTCAAGGCGCCGTCGCCGCCCACAATGACGATGGTGCGGTAGCCGTTTTCGGCCAGGATGCCTGCTAGGCGTTCCACCGAGCCGAAGCCTTCGGACTGTATGTAGTCGTATGCTACGCCTTGGCTGTCCATGTAGTCCTTGATCTCTTGCCAGCGTTTCTGCACCTTACGGGTGCCTGCTTTGGGGTTGTAGATGATGCCCCATTTCTTTTTTTGTTCCTGATTCATAGTCCGGTTGTATTTGTAGGTTTGTTGCTGGGCACATTGCTTTCCAGCAGTTGTAGGATGGTTTCCACCTGTCTGGCCGTGGGTTGCAGGGCGTCCACCCAGTGTATGACGTGTCCGCGTCGCTCCATGCCGCGAAACCACGTCATCTGCCGCTTGGCAAACTGGTGGATGGCTATTTCCAGTTGGCGCACCATCTCGTCGTAGGTCAGTTGTCCCGTGACGTGGAGGGTGAGGTACTTGTATTCCAGGCCATAGTAGGTCAGATCGTCCGGCGCGATGCCCTCGTCCAGCAGGCGGCGCACCTCGTCCACCATGCCTTCGTCCAGCCGTTGGCGCAGGCGGCGGCTGATGCGGGCGCGGCGTTCCTCACGGTCGATGTTGACGCCGATGATGAGGCTTTTCAGCGTGGGGAAGGAATGCTCCTCCACGGGGGCGTGGCGGTAATATTCTTCTATTTCGATGGCGCGGATGGCCCGTTTGGGCGTGTCCACGTCGGTGGTGTTGTGCAGGGTCTTGTAGCTTTTCAGCAGTTCGGTCAGTTCCTCCAACGATTTCCCGGCCAGGGCGGCGCGCAACGGCGGGTTCTCCGGTACGGGCAGCAGGCGGTAGCCGCTCAATACGGCTTCCAGGTATAGCCCCGTGCCACCGCAGACCACGGGCATCCGTCCCCGAGTCTTGACCGCGTCGTAGGCCTGGAGAAAGTCGCGCTGGTATTCGAAGACGTTGTATTTGGTGCCTGGCTCGGCGATGTCGATGAGGTGGTAGGGGATTTGCCGCCCGCCGATGATGTAGTCCTGCAAGTCCTTTCCCGTTCCTAGGTCCATGCGGCGGTACACTTGGCGCGAGTCCGCACTGATGATTTCCCCGCCCAGCCTGTCGGCCAAGGCGACGGCTAGGGTGGTCTTGCCCGAAGCGGTGGGGCCCAATATGGCTATCAAGTCGTAGTCCGGCATGGTCGTTTATCTTTTTGTTGGTCCGCCACAAAGATAGCGTAAAATCAGATAGGATTGTCTCCTGTTTCCCGTTTTTTTGTGGCATTTACTTAGCGGTACGGGTAAGCACGGGCGGGCGTACCTCCGTGCGTGCTTAGGCGTACGGGTAAGCGTGCTTAGGGATATACCCCTTGGAGACTGTGGAAATATCCTGGTTGGGGCGGATCTGGAAGTTCTTTGTTTGGTTAACGGAAGTAGACGGTAGTTAAAATATGTCTGTATGCGAAGATTTTTATGGAAATAGTTTGCAGGATTCAGGAAAAGCCGTACCTTTGCATCGTGTTTTTCATGGTATTAGATTTTAAGGTTAACAAAGGTTGGGCTCAGCGGAGCCCTTTTTTTATGCCCTTACTTTTCCTCCTTATTTCAATTTACTGATATTCAATATCTTTTTTCGAATGATGCTTATGTTGAGCGCGGCGACGAGTAACAGCAGCAACCCTCCTGTCAGCAGGCAGGGCAACAGTCCGTTGGTCTCCGGCGCGGAATAAAGGCGTTGCAGTCCCTCCATATAGGCGGCACGCAGTCCCGTTGTGCATAGTATGGCAGCCACGAGGCTTACCAGGTTCAGTCCGACGGCCAGCAGGTGGTAGGGCAGAGCCACTTGTGCCGGGCTGTAGCCTATGAGTAGCAGGTTTTCCAGCTTGGTGGCGTTCTTTTGCAGCAACAGGAAGATGCTGAGCAGCAACAGGTAGAACGACAGGAGGCTGATGACCAGCCCGACGGCCAGCACTACGCCCGTCAGCAGGCGCAGGAACCAGGCGGCTTTGCCGTCGTTCAAGGCGTTGCCCTCGGTCTCATAGCCTTTTTGCTGGAAATAGCGGGCGATGGCTTCGTCCGCCGGATTATTCACTTCGATGATGAGGCGGGAGGGGTGTGGTTCTTGTCCCGGGGCAAGGGTGCGGTTGGCCTGTTCCATAAAGGCTTGGGGGATGAGGATGGTGTTCAGCCGATTGGAGAAGCCGACGATTTGGCCTTTGTAGCGTTCCGTGCGTCCGTTGCCGCGTAAGAGGATGTCCATCCGGAGAAATCCGGTCAGTCCCTCGGACAGTTTGGGCAGGCCACGGCTTTCGGCAAAACCGAAGTTGTAGAGGTTCAGGTAATTGCGGGGGATGATGATGGGGATGGTGCGGGTGGTTTCGTCGTAGTGCCACTTGCTGAGGTCGGCATCGATGAACTTGTCCGGCACGGCCTCGAAGAACATTTCCGTGCTTAGGTCCACGCCGGTGCCCTGAATACCCATGCCTGCCGAGACGTGAAATAGCGAAGGGGTGAAGCAACCCACTTGCACGGTGAAGGGTTGATGCCGCAGATCCTCTATGTCTTCCGGCGTGAAGGTGCTGCTTTTACCCATAAGGCTGCCCAGTGTGCCCACTTTCTTGCCGGCAATAAGGTAGTCTTGCTTCAGAAAACTGTCTCCGCCGGTCAGTACGGGTCGGATGTCATAGTAGGCTTGCACGGCCAATAGCACGATGGCCATGCCGATGAGGTTGGCGAGGAAGAAGCCGGTCAGTTGGCCGATGCTGACGTGCCGACGCAGGAGTTTCCATACCAGTCTGTTCATGGGTTTTGCGGTTTGGGGTTAAAGTTTATAAGTGTGGTCGTATGTCAGTGGAAGGGTAGTGCCCACGGAGGTGACAAGTATGCCGGCCTCTTGGCGTACTGCTTCTTCGTTTAGCAGGCTGGCCAGGACTTCGGCGTTTGCCTCGTCCAGGTGGCTGACAGGTTCGTCTAATAAGAGGAAATCGAAAGGCTGGCACAGGCAGCGGATGAAGGCCACACGTTGCTGTTGGCCGAAGGACAGGATGGCGGTCTTCTCGTTGGCCTTGTCGGCGATGCCGGCTGCCTCAAACAGATTTAGAATCTCCCGGCGGGTTTTGTATCCGGTCAGGCGGTTCTTCAGCCACACGTTTTCCAAGGCGGTCAGTTCGGGGAAGAGACGGAGTTCTTGGAACAGCAGGCTGAGCGAGCGGCGACGCAAGGCAGTCCATCCGGCGTTGTCGAGGGTGCGGATGTTCTTTCCATCAAAGGTGATGATGCCTTCATAATCACGCCGGTAGCCATAGAGGTAGCTGCACAGCGAGGATTTCCCCGTGCCCGAGGCTGCTTCTATCAGGCACCGCTCCCCCTTGCGGAAAGTGAGGTTGCGGTGCCAAATGTCAGATGCAATGCTATCCCGCGTGGCAAAGACGTGCGGTAGGACTTGCTGCAAACAGATTTCGTTCATGCCGGGTCAGAGAGCGGCCTTGGCCAGTTCGATGATTTGCTTCAGGGAGTTGGTGTCTTGGTCCTTCAGTTGCAGGCTGACGGAAACCGTCTCTCCGGAACTCTCGCTCTTCAAGTAGGATATGCCGTCAATGGCAGCAAAGACAGTTGCGTACTTGTTGCCGCCCATGCTACCCAGCATTTTGACAATCGGCAGTTGACAGACGGCTTCCATGTCAATGACTGCGAAACTGCTCTTCCCTTTCATGTCGGCAGCATATTCGTTTTGGGCTGCCGATGGTTCGCATTTCTTGAAGAGGTCTCTATAAAGCAGTTCGTCGTTGGTGGCGTAGAATTGCTTGTCCTGCACTCCGAAGAAGAGGTTGAAGTTCCTCGACTTCCACACGTACCGGTCTTCTTCCAACTGTATGATGTCATTGCCCCGGCCCAGTTGCTTTTTCAGTTCGGGGTTGTCCAGCAGGGCCTTCAGCGGTGCGCCGTCTTTGACTGAGGCGTAGGCCAGCAGGGAGGGTAGCTTGTCCAAGGTGAAGTTGACCATTCCCAATGTGAAATCGTCCTCAAATATGCCCAGCAACTGTTTGACGGTTTCGGCATCCTTGGCTGAGAGTTCTTCACCCATTGGTGTCACTTCCAGCAGCAAGTCATACAAGGCGCTTCCGTTCACCCCTACACTGGCCAGCAGCAAGGTAGACTGCGGGAAATAGTCTATGAAGGTGTTTTTGACGGGGCGATAGACCTGATTTTGCTTGTCCAGCAGGGACTTGATTTGCTCGTTGTCCGTGTGGTAAGCCAGATGCAGGTCGATGCTCCCTTTCTCAAAGGAGAGACCGGCGATGAATTTCAGGCCTGTCAGATCCAAGCCTTTGGGCATCTGGTAGCCGGCGATGGACTTGTAACTCTTGGGCAGACTGGCGTAAGAATAGATGGCTTTGATGTCGCCGGTTTGTTGCTGCAGCTGTTTAAATTCGGGACGCGAGGCAAAACTTTGGGCTTCCGTCTGCTGCATCCAGCTGGCGATGCTGTCTTTGAGTGCGGCCACCTGTGGGCCTTGCTGTGCCCCCAGCATCAACAAGGTGGAGGCATTGTAGGCCATCAGCAGTTTGCCCTCTGTCAGTGTGTAGCCGCCGTCGGTGGATGTGGTGCCACTGACCAGACCTTGTTTCTGCAAAGCATCCACCAAGGTCTGTACGTTTGCTTCGTCGGCCACTTTGGCTGCCGCGATAAAACCGCTATTGACCGCAGGTCGTATATTGAAAAGGTAGATAGGGCTGTCAAAGTCGATGCCGGACTGGGCTGGGTCGTCCAACAAGGTCTCATAGTATTCTTGCAGGGTGGCGTCCGTGTCTTTCTTAAGCAGGTCTTTCAGCTTTTGCAAGGAGGCATTGTCCAACTCTGCTTTATCGGCCAGCTTGGCGGGTTGGATAGCGATGATGGTTTCGACCTGCATGGGGAGAGCGTTGGTGTATTCGCTTTTTTGTGAGCAGGCGCTGGCTAGCAACAGCAGGGTGGCCAATGCAGGGATGAGAATCTTTTTCATATCTGTAACGAATTTATTGGTTTTTCAAATTCAGGATGTGGCAGGCCACCAAGGCTGCTGTTTCTGTCCGTAAGCGCGAGGGACCAAGGCTGATGGGGATAAATCCGGCTTCTTCAGCCAGGTGTACTTCTTCTTCGCTGAAATCGCCTTCCGGTCCGATGAGTACCACGGCTTCTTCGCCTTTGTGGACGGCATCTTTCAGCGGTGTCTTCTCGCCTTCGTGACAATGGGCAATGAATTTTTGCCCGCTGAACGGTTGTTGGATGAATACCTTGAAGTCCGTCATTTCGTTTAGGCGGGGCAAGCGTGCCTTGAGGGATTGCTTGAGGGCGGACACCAGGATTTTGGCGATGCGCTCTGTCTTGAGCACTTTACGCTCGGAATACCGGCAGTTCAGGAAGGTCAGTTCGTCAATGCCTATCTCCGTGGCTTTCTCGGCAAACCATTCCGTGCGATCCATGTTCTTAGTAGGGGCCATGGCGATGTGCAGGTGTCCGCTCCACAATGGGGGCTGGGGCACGGTCTCTATAATGTCCACCAGGCAGCGTTTGTGGGCAATGAGGCTGATGCGGGCACGGTAGAAGTTACCCATGCCGTCGGTCAGCATGACTTCGTCGCCGGGTTGCAGACGCAATACGCGGACGGCGTGCGCAGTTTCTTCTTCGGGTAATTCCGGGGAGTTTTGTATATCCGGTGTGTAGAAAATGTGCATAATTTCAGCTTTTGGTTTGTTGCAGATGGTTGAGTTGGTCACGCAAGACGGCAGCCTGTTCGTAATCCTCCTGGTCGATAGCCTTTTGCAGGGCTTCCTTCAGCCAAGTGGCATTTCCGGTGGAAGGGCTTGCAAATGCCTCGCTTCCATGGACGTCCGGGGCAGGCGTATGATCCTTATTCAAGATGTCTTCGTAAGTCAGGATGGGAGCCTTCATGCGCAAGGCCAAAGCCACGGCATCGCTTGTGCGTGAATCCACACGGAGGATTACTTCGTTGGAGCGGATGTATAAATAGGAGTAGAACACGCCATTCTCCACTTTGTATATGACAACGCGCAATAGGCGTATGCCCAAGGCTATCATGACTGATGCGAACAGGACGTGTGTCAGCGGGCGGGGGGTGTTGACGCCTCGCAGTTCAAACAGGATGGCTTGGGCCTCCGAGGCGCCGATGGCGATGGGCAGCTTGCGTTGCGTGCCTGCTTCGCTCAGCACCATAATGAAAGCACCGGCCTCTGTCTGACTGTTGCTCAAGCTGGTTATTTGCAGTTCTACTTTCTTTCTTTCGTTCATAATTGCTCCTTTCCGGGTGTATGTTTATAGCGGAATACCACTGCAAATAGTATGCCAATGGCGAGCGTGTAGGCGGCAAAAATCAACCAGATGGGTGTCCACTCGCGGCTGATCAATCCGCCGCCTTCGGCGTAGACGGAGAACATGTCCACCACGGCACCGCTGGCATAGCCGCCTACCATGGCGCCGATGCCATTGGTCATCATGAAGAACAGACCCTGTGCGCTGGCGCGGATGCCCGGATGCGCTTCCATCTCGGTGAACAACGAGCCGGACACGTTGAAGAAGTCGAAAGCCATGCCATAGACAATCATGGAGAGGATGAGCATCCAAAGCCCGTCGCCCGGATTGCCTAATCCAAACAAGCCGAAGCGGAATACCCAGGCCAGCATACTGATGAGCATGACGCGTTTGATGCCGAAATGTTTCAGAAAGAAGGGGATGGCCAGGATGAACAGCGTCTCGCTCATCTGCGAGATGGACAGCAAGATGACGGAATGCTTCACGCCAAACGAATCGGCATATTCGGGGATGCTGGCAAAGGAACCCAGGAACAAGTCGCCGTAAGTGTTCGTGATTTGCAAGGCCGCGCCCAGCAGCATGGAGAAGAGGAAGAATATGGCCATCTTCCGTTGCTTGAACAGCACCAATGCGTCCAATCCGAAGGCGGACAGCACCGTCTTTTGTTCATTGCGGGCAGGCGGGCAAGGAGGCAGGGTGAATGCATACAGCCCCAGAATGATGGCCGCCGTGGCTGCCACATAGAGTTGCATGGCACTGCTTTTGAATCCGGTCAAGTCCACTACCCACATGGCACAGATGAACCCCACGGTGCCCCATACGCGGATGGGGGGAAAGTCCTTTACCAAGTCCAGCTTGTATTTCTCCAGCGCATTGTAGGAAATGGTGTTGGCCAAGGCAAGCGTGGGCATATAAGCCAGCATGTTGAGTAGCATGGCCGTGTACATCTGTGAGTAGCTGGTGGCGGATGCGGCGTAGAACAAAGCACCCGCGCCGATGAAGTGCAGCAAGGCGTATAGGCGTTCGGCGTTCACCCATTTGTCTGCAATGATGCCGGTGAGGCCGGGCATGATGAGGGAGGCTATGCCCATGGTGGCAAAAATAGCGCCAATTTCTCCGCCTTCGAAGTGCAATTTGTTGCCCATGTAGCCGCCCAATGAAATGAGCCAGGCGCCCCACATGAAAAATTGCAGGAATTGCATGGCTGTCAGTCTTATCCGGATGCTTGTCATATAGAATCTTTATTTTTAAAAGGTCAGTTATTCAACATTTGGTAATGATGATACAAATATACGATGTTGTCTCAAGAAATGCAAGCGGAAGGAAAGAAATGCATCGAAGAAAGTTGAGGCAGGTATAAAAAAAGAAGGGGTATCTATCCCAGACACCCAATCTTTATTAACCTTAAATCTAATACCATGAAAAACACGTTGCAAAGGTACGGCTTTTTCCGAAACTTGCAATAGTTTACGGTGAAAAACTTCTGTATATTAACATCTTTCAATAGAACCTTTGCTCTTTGAAAGGTCCTTTAGCATATCCGAGGCTATTCGACATAAAGGACAAGTCCTTTCAGGTATTCGCCTTCCGGGTGGTAGATGTTCACCGGGTGGTCGGCAGGTTGCGTCAGTTGGTGCAGGATGCGTACGCTGCGACCCGACTGTGCGGCGGCTGTGAAGACAGCCATACGGAACTGGTCCTTGTTGACGGCCTGCGAGCAGGAGAAGGTGAAGAGGATGCCTCCCGGCCGGATTTTCTCGAAGGCGCGGGCATTCAGCTTGCGATAGCCTTGCAAAGCGTTGCGGAGCGCGTCCCTATGTTTGGCGAAGGCGGGCGGATCGAGGACTATTAAGTCGTAGGCTCCGTTCTCCATGCGCTCCAGGAATTTGAAGGCATCTTCGGCGTAGGCCGTGTGGCGCGTGTCGTCGGGGAAGTTTAGGGCGATGTTCTTGTTGGTCAGGTCGATGGCCTTGGCCGAGCTGTCCACCGAATGTACGGACAGGGCGCCGCCACGCATGGCGTAGACGGAGAAACCGCCGGTGTAGCAAAACATGTTTAACACGTTTCGCCCGCGGGCATAACGCTCCAGCAGGGCGCGGTTCTCGCGTTGGTCGACAAAGAAGCCTGTTTTCTGTCCTTTCAGCCAGTCGATGTGGAAGTTCAGGCTGTACTCCGTGGCCACGTTGTCCGTGCTGCCGCCCAGCAGGAAGCCGTTTTCAGGGAAAAGGTCGGCTTTGTAGGGCAGGGTGGTTTCTGATTTGTAGTAGATGTTGTCTATTTCTCCCTTCATCACCTCGGCCAGGGCGTTGGCTATGGCCATGCGGTCCAGGTGCATCCCGGCGGAGTGGGCCTGCATTACGGCGGTGCGGGCATAGACGTCGATGACCAGGCCGGGCAGATTGTCGCCTTCGCCGTGCACCAGGCGGTAGGTGTTGTTGTCTGGACGTCCGACGAGGCCGATACTGCGGCGCATATCCAGAGCGACTTTCAAGCGCTGGTGCCAGAAGTTGCCGTCTATGGCTTCGTCTTGCCTGAAGGTGAGCACGCGCACGGCGATGCTCCCAATCTGGAAGTGGCCTTTGGCGATGAATTCTTTTTTCGCGGTGTAGACTTCCACCACTTCGCCTTCTTCGGGTTCCCCGTCCATGCGGGCAATGGCGCCGGAGAACACCCACGGGTGAAAGCGCTTCAGGGATTCCTCTTTTCCGGGTTTCAGGTAGATTTTATACATTATATATAATAGGTGTTATTGTGCATTAGGGTTGGACTCTTCTTTGGCGGCAATTTCGAAATCACCCGTACGCTTCAGTTCCTGCAAACGGTTATAGATGTTCAGACATGCCCAGGCATCGGTGGCGGCGTAGAGTTTCTGAGGCTCGGTCAGGGTATCGGCTTCCCAGTTGGTCAGCCGCTGGCTTTTCGAGATTTTCTCGCCGAAGAGGATGCCGTATATCTTTTGCAAACTCTTGTCCTCGATGCCGAAGGCGCGCACGTATTCCTGCAGCTCGATACAGGAGCGTTGCTCGAAGGGGGCGCGCTTGTGCAGCATCATGAAATCGTCCTTCAGCGAGAGTCCCACCTTGGTGGTGTGGGGGCTCTCCAGCAGGGTGATGATGGGCAGGGTCAAGCCGGTCAGGTTGAGGCGGAAAAGGAAGCAATGCTTTTCGTCGGAGACTTGGAGCAAGGCCACCTTGTGCACCCTTCCCTTGGCGAAGGAGGGACGCGTCTCGCTGTCAATGCCCACCAAGGGGCACTGCTTCAGGTAGGTGACAGCCTTTTCCGCCTCCCACGGAGTCTGCACCACGTGTATCTCTCCCGGGAAAGTCACTTTCGGCAGCCCGTTCAAGGATTCTTTGTCTATGCTTCTTTGGATAATCAACATGAGTTCGGAGTTTATTGGGGAAATTGCCGCGGGTCATCTTCTTCGCTATCTTCTTCGCTGTCCATGTCTTCCTCTTCATCGCCTTGGAGGTATCGGGCCTCGTGAAGGGCGCGCAGGGTGTTTACCAGCTTCTGTCCCCAGTAGAGACGGAAGTTCTCTTGGCAGATGGCCAGCGCGTCGTGCATCGTCTCGTTCAATCCCAGTTGGAAGACGAAGATGAAGTCCTTGATGTCCTGGTAGATGTCTGCCAAGTCTTCAGAGATATAGCGTGTGATGGGCTGGTCGCTGTATTTCATGTCTTCCATGAATACATCCAGGTAGGCGTCTTTTTCGGCCAGGATGCCCGCCAAGGTCATGCGCAACACCTCGTAGGTTTCTTCGGTGACGTAATGCTCCGGCAGGTCTTCGCCCAGCGTTTCGCATGGGGGCAGCAGGGTGGCCTTTAGGTAGAGCAGGGGCAATATCTTCAAGGTAGTGTCCACGAAGGTTGTCCGTTGCTTGCCTTCAGCCTGCTCCAGGTACTTGCAGAACTCGGCGGCCACGGTGACGAACTCGATGACGTCGCGGTCGAATATGACTTGGCTTTCTTTTCCCATATTTCGCAAATTAATATGCAAAGATAATGCAAATTAGGGGGAGACGCAAATTTCATCCTCGGAAAGTTGCGGCCAACTTCACCCGTATTTCCCTAATGGCTTCCAGGGGATTGTTTAGGGGTATCTGCGCCTGTGCTTAGGCGTACCTGTGCCCGTGCTTAGGCGTACCTGCGTCCGTGCTTAGGCGTACCTGCGCCCGAGGGTGGGGGATATGCTGTATTATGTCTGCGGCACAAATGGAAACCGATAGGGAAAAATCCCCCGTATAGTGTTGCATTTATTCCCCAATAATGCGTATATTTGTCGTTGACAAACCGTAAGTTTCAGCAAAATCACAGAGGATTTGGACTATGGACAACAAATTTGTAGTAAACATTGGCCGCCAGCTGGGTAGCGGCGGCAGAGAGATAGGCGAGAAACTGGCCGCCCGTCTGGGTATCTCGTTTTATGACAAGGAACTCATCACGCTGGCATCCGAAGAAAGCGGCCTGTGCAGTGAGTTTTTCGAGCGTGCCGACGAGCGTCCGGCCAAGACGCTGATGGGCGGCTGGTTCGGGATGCGTTTCCCGTTCATTACCGATGGGGCCATCCCCGCGACCAATTGCCTGAGCAATGACTCCCTGTTCAAGGTGCAGAGCGACGTTATTCGCCGGTTGGCTGCCGAGAAGTCGTGCCTTTTCGTTGGACGATGCGCCGACTATATCCTGCGCGAGCATCCGCGTTGCGCCAACATCTTCATTTCTTCCACCAGTGAAGACCGCATTGCCCGCCTGCGTCGCATCCACGGCATCAGCGTGGAGGAGGCCGAAAGTATGATGGCCAAGGCCGACAAGAAGCGTTCGGAGTATTACAATTATTACAGTTACAAAACGTGGGGTGCTGCGGCGTCCTACCATCTCTGCATTGACTCGTCCGTCTTGGGCATAGAGGGGACGGTGGATTTCATTGAGGAATTTGTGAGCAAGAAGCTCTCGCTTTAGGTACGCGCGGAGTTATTGCAAAAAGAAATCGGCTACACGGCGGAAGTCCCGCAATGCAGCCGATTCTTTGTTTATGAAGTCAGACCATCGGCCTTACATCATTGTCAGCAGTATCATCTGTCCCGCCAGGATGCGGAGGAACATGGTGAGAGGGTAGACGGTGGAGTAACCCACGGACGGAGCCGGGTTGCCGGCCACCTGGTTGGAGTAAGCCAATGCAGGGGGGTCGGTCGTGGCGCCGCCCATGACGCCCATCAGGATGAAGTAGTTCACCTTATAATATGCGCGGGCAAAGATGCCTACCGCCAGCAGCGGGATGACCGTGATAAGGAAACCCCAAAGCACGTACAAGAGTCCGTCGCCTTGCAAGACCGTCTGCACGAATTGCGCGCCCGCATCGATGCCTACGCTGGCCAGGAAGAGCACAAGACCAATCTCGCGCAGCATCAGGTTGGCACTCGTGGTGGTGTAGGTCACCAGTTTCATCTTGTAACCGAAGCGTCCGATGAGGATGGCTACTACCAGCGGTCCACCGGCCAAACCCAGCTTGACAGGTGTCGGCATGCCGGGGAAGGAGATAGGCAGGCTGCCCACCAAAATGCCGAGGAACAAGCCGACGAAGATGGTGACGATATTCGGCGTGTTGAGGCTCTTCATCTGATTGCCCAGGACGAGACCCACGCTGTTCACGGCGTCCTCGCGGCCTACTACCATCAGGCGGTCGCCCACTTGCAGGGTCAGGTTGGGCGAGGCGAACAACTCCATGCCCGAACGGGTGATGCGGGTGACGGTTACACCGTAGGAACTGCGGAAGTGCATGTCGCCCAGCTTCTTACCGTTGATGTTGGACTTGGTGATGATGACGCGGCGCGATACTACTGGCAGGTCCTGATGCTCCCAATCCACCTCGACTTGCTTGCCGATGAAGGCAATGATGGCCTCGGCGTCTTCTTCCGAGCAAACCATAAAGAGCTGGTCGCCCAGGCAGAACTTGGTGTCTTGGTCGGGGATGATGACATGGCCTTCGTGGCGCAGGCGCGAGCAGACGAACGGACGTCCCAGGAATTGCTTCACCTGGAGCAGGCGTTTGCCGTCAATGGCCTCATTGCGCACTTCCAGCGTCATCATGTGCGGCTTTTGCTTCTCTTCATCCTCGTTTTGGGACAGTTGCGCCTCTTCCTTGGCGAAGTCCACGCGGAAGATGTAGCGGATGGCGATGATGGAGCCGATAATGCCCAGCACGCCCAGCGGATAAGCGCAGGCATAACCCAAGGCGATGGGGTCGCCCGTGTAGTGCAACTGGTTCAACGCTTCCTGTGCGGCACCCAATCCCGGGGTGTTGGTGACGGCACCATAGAGGATGCCTACCATCATCGGGAGGTCCACACGCCCGTTGGCGATGAAGTAGATGGTGAGTGCCACGGCAATGTTGAGCACAATAATCAGCACCGCCAGCAGGTTGAGCGTCATGCCTCCCTTCTTGAACGAGGTGAAGAATGACGGGCCTACCTGGAGACCGATGCAGAATACGAACAGTGTCAGGCCGAACTCACGCAGGAAGTGCAGGATGGGCGCGGACACCGAGAAACCAAAGTGACCCATCAGGATGCCCATGAAGAGCACGAACGTCACGCCCAGCGAGATGCCGGCAATCTTGATCTTGCCGAGCATCACGCCCACCGCAATCACAAACGAGTAGAGCAACACGATGTGGGCGACGGAGGACGGGTCCCATAATAAACTGTTTAACCAATCCATAAGTTTTTATTATTTATTAAATGATTTTAGGTATCGCTTTTGTGGCGCAAAAATACATAATTGCCCCGAAGATGCCAAGCATTTGGGACAAGGAAAAAGGATTTTGACGCAAAAAAGCATTTCAGGGGTAAAAAACTTGTAGATATCAAGAATTTTTCTATCTTTGCAGGTGGAAAAGGGGGGAAGCCCACCAGCCCGAAAAAGCGTGGCCGGTGCAGGACGACCGGTCGCGCTGACGCTTCGTTTATAATGCAGAAGCGGGGGGCGTGCCCGATGTCGAGGCGGAGGACGCGCCCCTTTTCCGCGCCCCTTTTTCGCACAAATCCGAAAAAAATGTGCAACGGGTGGAGTGCCCAATCGACTTATTGTTTATATTTGCAGGACAAAGTGCGCTGGCACTTGTTTCAACCTACATTATAAATAGATAAACTATGGCAGAAAACAAAGAAAAGCTCTTCTCTGACTTCCCGTCCGTCAGCACCGAAGCGTGGATGGAGAAGATCACGGCCGACCTGAAAGGTGCCGACTTCGAGAAGAAACTCGTTTGGAGAACAAACGAAGGATTCAACGTGAAACCCTTCTACCGCCGCGAAGACCTCGACGGGTTGCGCCAGATGGATGCCCTGCCCGGCGAGTTCCCCTACCTGCGCGGCAACCGGAAGGACGACAATTCTTGGCTCGTCCGCCAGAATATCCGGGTGGAAGACCCCGCCGAAGCCAATGCCAAGGCTCTCGACATCCTGAACCGCGGCGTCGATTCGCTGGGATTCAGCGTCAAGGCCAAGCAGCTTGACGAAACCTACTTGGAAACCCTCCTGAAAGACATCAAGGCCGATTGTGTGGAGCTGAACTTCTCCACCTGCCAGGGCCACGTGGTGGAGTTGGCGCAGATGCTGGTGGCTTATTTCGAGAAGCAAGGCTACGACCTGTCCAAGCTCCGTGGCTCCATCGCCTACGACCCGCTGGGCAAAATGCTCTCCAAGGGCAAGGAGCGCACCGTCATCGCCGAGACGGGCAAAAAGCTGGTCGAAGTCTCCGCCAAACTTTGTGGCTATCAAGTCCTCGGCGTGGACGCGTCAATCCTTTGCGATGCCGGCGCCTATATTTACCAGGAGCTGGGTTATGCCCTCGCCTGGGGCAATGAATACCTGCAGGCTTTGACCGAAGCCGGCGTGCCTGCCGCGCAAGTGGCCAAGAACATTAAGTTCAATTTCGGAGTGTCGTCTAACTACTTCATGGAGATTGCCAAATTCCGTGCCGCCCGTATGCTGTGGGCGGACATCGTGGAGCAATACCTCGGCCCGGATGACTGTAAGTGCGCCGCCAAGATGCACATACACGCCATCACTTCCCGCTTCAACCTCACGCTCTTCGATTCCTACGTTAACCTGCTCCGCACGCAGACGGAGGCCATGAGCGCTGCCCTGGCCGGCGTGGAGTCCATGACGGTGCTTCCCTTCGACGCTGCCTACGCCGAGCCTAATGAATTTTCCGAGCGTCTGGCGCGCAACCAGCAGCTCCTGCTCCGCGAGGAATCCCACTTCGACAAGGTGGTAGACCCGGCCGGTGGTTCTTATTATATAGAAAACCTGACCGCTTCCATCGCCGCACAGGCTTGGAAACTTTTCTTGGCTGTAGAGGAAGAAGGTGGATTCTATGCCTCTGTCAAGGCAGGAAAGGTGCAGGAAACCGTTAACGCCAGCAACCGTGCCCGTCATGAGGCCGTGGCCCGTCGCAAGGAAATCCTGCTGGGTACCAACCAATTCCCCAACTTCACCGAGCGTGCCGAAGGTAAGCAACCTTTGTCCGGCCATTGTTGCTGCGGAGGCGGTCACGAGCATACGTGCGAGAAGGATTGCGCGTCGCTCGAGACGTCGCGTGCCGCCAGCGAGTTCGAGGCACTCCGTCTGGAGACCGAGGCCAGCGGCAAGCGTCCGAAAGCCTTTATGCTGACTATCGGCAACCTGGCCATGCGTCAGGCGCGCGCCCAGTTCTCGTGCAACTTCCTGGCTTGTGCCGGCTACGAGGTCATCGACAACCTGGGCTTCGCTTCCGTGCAAGAGGGCATTGATGCTGCCATGGCAGCCAAGGCAGACATCGTGGTGCTCTGCTCCAGCGATGATGAATATGCCGAATATGCCATCCCCGCCTATCAGGCTTTGGCCGGACGCGCCATGTTTATCGTGGCCGGTGCTCCCGCCTGCATGGACGAACTGAAGGCTGCCGGCATCGAGAACTTCATTCATGTCCGCGTCAATGTGTTGCAGACATTAAAGGAATACAACGCTAAATTATTGAAGTAATCATGAGAAAAGATTTCAAGAACATAGATATCTACGCCGACTTCAAGCCCGTCAACGGGGCTGAGTGGCAAAAGGCCAACGGCATCCATGCTGACTGGAAGACGCCGGAGCACATAGAAGTGAAGCCTGTTTATACCAAGGAAGACCTGGAAGGGATGGAGCACCTGGATTATGCCGCCGGCATACCGCCCTATCTGCGTGGCCCGTACTCCATGATGTACACTTTCCGCCCTTGGACCATCCGTCAGTATGCCGGATTCTCCACAGCCGAGGAATCCAACGCTTTCTACCGCCGCAACTTGGCTTCCGGGCAAAAGGGTTTGTCGGTAGCTTTCGACCTGCCTACGCATCGTGGCTATGACCCGGACAATGAACGCGTGGTGGGTGATGTCGGCAAGGCCGGCGTGTCCATCTGCTCGCTGGAGAACATGAAAGTCCTCTTCGAAGGCATCCCCTTGAACAAGATGTCCGTCTCCATGACGATGAACGGAGCCGTACTGCCCGTCATGGCCTTCTACATCAACGCCGGATTGGAGCAGGGTGCCAAGCTGGAAGAGATGGCCGGCACCATCCAAAACGACATTCTGAAGGAGTTTATGGTGCGTAACACCTATATCTATCCGCCTGCGTTCTCCATGAAGATTATCTCCGATATCTTCGAGTACACCTCGCAGAAGATGCCGAAGTTCAACTCCATTTCCATCTCCGGATACCACATGCAGGAGGCCGGTGCTACGGCCGACATTGAGTTGGCCTACACTCTGGCCGACGGATTGGAATACCTTCGCGCCGGTGTCAATGCCGGATTGGACATTGATGCCTTTGCTCCGCGTTTGTCTTTCTTTTGGGCCATCGGTACGAACCACTTCATGGAGATTGCCAAGATGCGTGCTGCCCGTATGCTGTGGGCCAAGATCGTGAAGCAGTTCAACCCGAAGAACCCCAAGTCGCTGGCCTTGCGCACGCACTCGCAGACGTCCGGCTGGTCGCTCACGGAGCAAGACCCCTTCAACAACGTGGGACGTACCTGCATTGAGGCCATGGCCGCTGCCTTGGGCCACACGCAGTCCCTGCACACCAACGCACTGGACGAGGCCATCGCCCTGCCGACGGACTTCTCTGCCCGCATCGCCCGCAACACGCAGATTTATATCCAGGAGGAGACCTACATCTGCAAGAACGTAGACCCCTGGGCAGGTTCCTACTATGTGGAGTCGCTGACCAACGAGATTGCCCACAAGGCATGGGAGCACATCCAGGAAATTGAGAAACTGGGCGGCATGGCCAAGGCCATCGAGACCGGCATTCCCAAGATGCGTATCGAGGAAGCTGCCGCACGTACCCAGGCTCGCATCGACAGTGGCGTGCAGACCATTGTCGGCGTCAACCGCTATCGCTTGGACAAGGAAGCTCCCATTGATATCCTCGAAATCGACAACACTGCCGTGCGCAACGAGCAACTGGAGAACCTCAAGGTGCTCAAGGCCAACCGCAACCAGGCCGACGTGGACAAAGCCTTGGATGCCATTACCGAATGTGTCCGCACCGGCAAGGGCAACCTGCTGGAATTGGCCGTTGAGGCCGCCCGTGTGCGTGCCACTTTGGGCGAAATTTCCGATGCGTGCGAGAAGGTAGTAGGACGTTATAAAGCAATGATTAGAACCATATCAGGCGTGTATTCATCAGAAAGCAAAAACGATGCAGACTTCGCCAAAGCCTGTGAGCTGTGCGAGAAGTTTGCCAAGAAGGAAGGTCGTCAGCCGCGTATCATGATTGCCAAGATGGGGCAGGACGGGCACGACCGTGGTGCAAAAGTCGTGGCTACGGGTTATGCCGACTGTGGCTTCGACGTGGACATGGGGCCGCTCTTCCAAACTCCGGCGGAAGCCGCCCGCGAGGCTGTGGAGAACGACGTTCATGCCGTGGGCGTATCCTCTCTTGCGGCAGGTCACAAGACCTTGATCCCGCAGTTGATGGACGAGTTGAAGAAGTTGGGCCGCGAGGATATCGTGGTCTTTGCCGGCGGCGTCATTCCCCCGCAGGACTATGACTTCCTCTACAAGGCCGGTGTGGCCGCCATCTTCGGTCCGGGTACTCCGGTAGCCAAGGCGGCCTGCCAGATTCTGGACATACTGATGGACGAGGAATAAGTTGTCCGTTTGGCTAAAAGATAGGGGAGAAGAGGGAGAAAAACTGCCTTTTTCTTCCCTTTTAGCTAAAAAGTGT
Source organism: Candidatus Bacteroides pullicola (assembly GCA_019115825.1). Lineage (GTDB taxonomy): Bacteria > Bacteroidota > Bacteroidia > Bacteroidales > Bacteroidaceae > Bacteroides > Bacteroides pullicola. The sequence continues at coordinate 36,702 of DXCV01000046.1, read as the reverse complement.
TATTAAACATACTTTTTCGCTTGGAAAGTTTGCAGGTTTCGCAAAAGTCCGTACCTTTGCACTGTGTTTTTCATGGTATTAGATTTAAGGTTAACAAAGGTTGGGCTCAGCGGAGCCCTTTTTTTATGCCCGTATGTCAAGTGTGGGTTGTCTGCGTCAGGTTTTGGAGTATGGGTTATGGCGTAGTTCTTGCAAATCTCTTTCGGTGTGTGTTGCTCATGTCGAAATAAAATGCTTTCTTTGCAGTAAGTAACTTGAATTTATGGCGGTTCTGATTGCGTGGGGCATAAAAAGTAATTTTCAATGTGATACAAATCAAAAACTGTGTTATGAACCAGAAGAATACATATATCCGTTTTGATTGGGCTATCAAACGCTTGTTGCGGGATAAAGCCAATTTTAGTGTGTTGGAGGGGTTGCTGACTGTGCTTTTCAATGACAAAACTCAGATAGTGGAGATTTTGGAAAGTGAAGGCAACCAGCAACGGGATGACGACAAGTTTAATCGCGTGGACATCAAGGCCAAAAACAGTAAGGGAGAGATAATAATCGTTGAGGTTCAGAATACGCGCGAACTTTATTATTTGGAGCGCATACTATATGGTACGGCAAAAGCTATTACAGAGCATATTTCCTTGGGTGATACCTATCAGCAAGTGAAGAAGGTATATTCCATCAGCATACTTTATTTTGATTTGGGTAAGGGGAATGACTATCTGTATCATGGACAGAACCATTTTGTAGGCATGCATACCCATGACGAACTGTTGATTACCGCCAAAGAAGCCGGAGCAATCGTGCAGAAACTGCCCGGTGAAATCTTTCCGGAATACTATTTGATTCGGGTCAACGAGTTCAATCAAGTGGCCAAGACGCCATTGGAAGAATGGATACAATACCTTAAGACGGGGGTTATCAATCCTGATACGACAGCTCCAGGATTGCCCGAAGCTCGCGAAAAATTGCGTTATTATGATATGTCCCAAGAGGAACGTCATGCTTATGATGAGCATATCAATGCCATAATGATACAAAATGACGTGCTAAGTACAGCCAAACAAGAAGGTCTTGAGGAAGGCCGTGCGGAAGGTCGTGCAGAAGGTCTTGAGGAAGGCCGTGCGGAAGGACAAGCAGAGGGAGAGAAGAAAAAAGCGTTGGATGTAGCTTATAATCTGAAATCAATGGGGCTTTCTGTGGAGATGATTGTCAAAGCAACAGGCTTGAGTGTGGAAGAGGTGGAGCAATTGTCTTGAAGTTTTAGGCACGGATAGACCTATAGGCTTGAATATCATTTCATTTTGGTGAAAATTTCCTTCATGCCGTCAGGATTCATAGGAGTCATATCCACCAGGTCGAGCGATTTGACCATGTGCAATGTGCCCTGCTTATAAGTCTGGAAATGCTCTGAAGCGATATGTTTCTTATAAGCTTCTTGGTCGGCATAGATTTCAAGAATACGTATCTGGCACGAATCCCGGTTCTGCACCATCGGATAAATGGCTATCACACCCGGCTCCTTGCGGACGGACTCCGCTCCTACATTCCTAGCGAACGTCAGATATTCGTCCAAGTATTCGGGGTAGACCTCTATCTCGGAAATGCGTACCAGCATTTCGCTTTCCAGGCTGTACGGAGCTTCGTCATATTCGGGGATGATGTGGGTGTGCACATCCACCATTCCTTGATGGTTGTCATTGTTCGCTGTCATCGGTGCGTGGTTGGACAAAAACATTAACGGCATTAAATACAGTATTTTCATTGCATTCTTTCTTATAATTTTTTAATTGTAAATTTTTAGCCACATCCAGCGAGTCTTTCTGTCAGTTGGGTGTCTTGTATAAACTCGGAGTGCAGCCTTTTAATTTCTTGAACAGACTTGTAAAATGTCGGACGGATGGACAACCGAGGTCTTCTGCTATTTCCGCCACACTCCTGTCTGTCCGTCGTAACAAGTCACAGGCAACGCTGATTCGCTTGAACTGCACATACTCATCGGTTCTTTTCCCGGTCTCAAATTTGAGCAAATCATCAAAATAGGCGGAAGACATATTCTGCACTCGTGCACAACTCTCAGCCGAAGGCAGTCCCGTGTGTCGGGGTTGTCCGGTAAAGAAATAACGCTCCAACCATTTGTCCGTTTTCTCTACTATTTCTGCATGGACATCATGACGCATGATGAACTGCCGATGATAGAAGCGGCTTCCGTAATTCAGCAGCAACTCTATTTTATTACAGATAAGCTTCCGGCTATACTCGTCCACACCCCAGCGCAATTCATTTTTGATGCTTTCCATGCAATCCTTAAATACCATCCTTTCACGGACTGACACATGGAGTGCTTCGTTTTGTCGGTAATGAAAAAATGTATAGTCATTGAAATGCTCCCCGAGGGATGTCCCGCTTATCAGTTCCGGGTGAAAGCAAAGCAGTATATGGTCTTTTCCTCCACCCCATGTCATACAGTTTATCGGTTGTCCAGGTGACAGAAAAACAAGTGTCCCGTCAGAAAAATCATAATTCTTCTGCCCGTATGCCATGCTCTGGGAGCAGCGTCCCTTCATCAGCACAGAATAGAAATCCATCTGCAGCAATTCTTGAATGCGCAAGTCTGGCATCTCTATGAGGCTGACCAACGGATGCAGGGTCTTTTCCAAGAACATCTTGTTGCATTGAGTTATCGTATCGACTTTCATTATCATTGTATCCATTCCATGAGCTTTCTGTCAATAACCGCACAGATTGTTATTATAAAAAGGTATAGAAGCTACCGATGTGACAACTCCTATACCTTTTCGGGCAGTTCAGGCGGATGCGCCCGTCAATCATTTGCCTAATTTCTCGTACTCCTCGTCCGTCACAGGTTCCAGCCATTCGTTGGAGGCGTTTTCTCCAGGGATTTCAAAGGCGAGGTGTGCGAACCAGCTGTCTGCAGCCGCACCGTGCCAGTGTTTCACATTGGCGGGAATGTGGATGACATCGCCCGGAAGCATCTGTACGGCAGGCTTGCCTTCTTCTTGATACCATCCCTTGCCGGCCACGCAGACCAGCATCTGCCCGCCGCCCTTCGTGGCGTGATGGATATGCCAATTGTTGCGGCAGCCCGGCTCGAACGTCACGTTGGAGAAAGGTACCTGCTCCGTGGAAACGCGAGCAAGGTAGCTGTTGCCGATGAAATACTTGGCGTAGGCGGTGTTCGGCTCTCCGATGGGGAATATCATTTCGCGCTGGAAAGCAGCTTTGCTGTCTTCGCCGGCGGTGTCGTCAGCCCACACGTCTTTAGCCAGGCGGAATGCGCCCCACGCATTGGGCCATCCTGCATAGAAGGCGATGTGCGTCAGCATTTCCGATATTTCAGTGCGGGTGATGCCGTTCTGCTTGGCGAACTGGAGGTGGTGCGTCAGCGACGAGTCGATGATGCCCTTGCCGACCAGTGTGGCGATGGTTATCATGCTCCGGTCGTGGGGGCTGAGTCCCGGACGGTTCCATACTTCCCCGAAAAGCACGTCGTCGTTAAGCTCGGCAAACTTCGGGGCAAATTCTCCCAACTGCACGTGTCCGGCAGTCTGTGTAATCTTTTCCTGTGCCATAATTCCTTGAATGTTAGTCATTGTTGCCATTACTAATAAAATCAGAATCTTTTTCATACGTCTTATGTGTAAAGGTTTTTCATTCTATTATCTTTTTTACGATTACAAAGGTACAGCAGGATGGGATACAAGGAGATAGACAAATCTCCGTTTTTTGTATCAATTTTACAGAAAATGAGGCTCCATCACTCCCTTTGTCAGTCTCCTCATGATTTCCATCTCGTTTTCTTCCCGGGTAAAAGAGTTAGGCTCTCTATCCGCTTCCTCCAGTCTGCCGTCCTGCATAAGGAAGCACAGCCCGATTTCCTGCGTGCTTAGGGTATGGACCACATGGACAATCATCGTACATGATTCCTACCATCATCGTGCATGATTCCTCCGCTATCCCTATATTTTGTTTTTCTTATCTCTGTACCTTTATTCCTGTAGCCTTGCTTCATAATCGGGATGACTTTTAAGGAGATTCCGCAAAGTTACCCCGTAATCATTCACTCGCCCCTGCCTGAACCATGGATAGGACAACCAATATCGTCTGCCGACATTGGCAAGGCGGCTTATTTTTGCTCCGGAATTTAATGATTTTCATCATGGACAAGTTGCTTTTAATTTGGATACTGGAGCATATATGGAGTGAAGTAAAGGTGCAGATCAAGAACCTGCCGTACAAATTGGTTCGCTTGGTATTGAGGTTATCGCTACCCTAAGTCTGAGGCCACTTCTGCGGCTGCGGTGAGCCTGCCGATGTCTTCGCCTTCAATGCGTATGGCATTGGCTCGGAGTATGTTGGCGATGACACTGATATCATACTTCACGAGGTCGATATCAAAGGTATCGACCGAACAACTTTCGGGCGTAAAATTTAGCCCGACATCATAAACGACGCCCCTAAGATTCATGATTCCTTTGGTTTGGCTGAATGAGCACAAGAATATCAGGAACATTCCCATCCAGATTCTTACTTTCATCATGTTCTGTAGATTAACTTGAGTTTGATATAAGAATTAAAATTATTCGTTTGAAAATTAGGAACATATCGATAAAGGCATTGAATTTATAGTGCTCTATTATAACATTAAAGCGATTACCACTATGTGCTCAGAGGCTAAAATTACGCAGATTTATTGTATGGCGGATGATTTTTGCAAAGAATTTGCCAAAGTACAGGAAAAATATAGGGTTGAAGACAAGAATCATAAGCATCGGGACAAACCTAACCGGATGAGTGATGCGAAAATCTGCCATAGCTGCATACTGCTTCTTTGAAAGAAAGCCCGCCATTGACGTGTGTTTCGTCAAAGACGGGCAGCTTACTATGTTCTGAGTTATATCGAACTCACGTTATCTACTGTTTTAGTTGAGGTATTTCTCAATCTCTGAATCTGCGACACGCTTATACGACATAGGTATTCCCAATGTGACAAGCGTTAAATCTGTATCGGTCAATTCTGTAATTTCCGTTGTTGTAGTAGGTACACCATTTCCGCTTACCGTAATCGTGTTCCCTGATTGTTTCCATTGGCCTCTTATTATATCCACTTCGCCTTCAGAGCCAAATCCGTCTATTCCGACTTCAATGTATTGCCCATCCGAACCAAATTGAATGTACTGTTCGCCAAAGAAGGCTTCCGTTTCGTCTGTATTAAAAGAATCCCATTTCCAAGTACCGACTATATCGGAAGAAAGAACTTCGCCATCATCATCGCTGCATGAATTGAGAGATAACATGCATACGGTCACGATTGCCATAAAAAATAGATTCAAATACTTTTTCATATTCAGTTTATTTTTAGTTTTAATTAGTTAGCTCTAAAAGTTATGGGTAAAGTGTATGTAGTTCGGACTGCGTTTCCATTTTTCTGTGCAGGTTGCCATTTGCCATTAGTGGTTTCGACCACACGGCAGGCTTCTTTGTCAAACGCTTCATTCAGGCTCTTTTCAACCTGCAAATCACTAACGCTACCATTCTTTTCAATCACGAACCGCACCACTACACGGCCTTGAATGTTGCCTCCTGAATTTGGATATTGGATATTTTGTGCAATATATTGCATCAGACCTGCATGACCACCATTCAAAAATTGGGGAGCGACATTTACATCAGAGACGGCATACAAATTATCATCCGATACTATTGCCTGTTGATCAGGAATTGAGGTTTCTTCTGTTTCAATATTTTCCTCTTTCACATTTTCTGTTGATAGTTGCATATCTGTATTATCATCTTTGGGAGGTGAATCCAAGCCAAATATTCCAGTGCTATTGAATATTAATTCCAATTTTTTTGGCCCATCAGTAGCGACACCTCTATATGAATACTTGTCAAAAGTCATGCGAAATTTATTTCTACCGTCTTTCCCTGTAAAAATAAAATTATCACCTGACATTTCTCCACTCATGCGTATTTTCCCGCCTAAGTTCACATTAGTATAAATCGCATTACTGATTTCATTGGCTTGTTCATCTACAACAAAAGTTAGTTCTATTGGATATTTCCCTTTGTCATCAGTCAAGTTCCCCGTAAGCATATACTTTTTCCACCTTGCCACCGTTGTAGTTTCTTCTTTGGATGCCATATCCTCATTTACGGTCTCATCCTCATGTATGCTTTCATTTATTCCTTCTACGGCTACAGTATCATTGCTAAATTCACCAACGGTTTCCTCCGCACTATTACGCATAGTCAGTAGCAAAATAACCCCATCAATCAGCAAAGCGATTATTACGAAAATAATAAACCCTTTACTGACTATAGGATTTGTACCTTTATTAGATTTGCTCGAATTGTTATAATTATCCATAACATGAAAATGCTATTAGTTTATATTGGAGAACTCTATAGGATAATCTCCTATTAATATGGATTTAAGCGTACTATATTCCACTACTTCTTTTTTTATGTTCTCGCTAAAATTCTCTTTATATCCTTGGGAATCATACATGTCAAAATAAGATTCGCCATATCTATTCACTAAGACCTCTTTGTCGGCTACAAGGGTAAACCCTACATAGTCAGGTATTTCAAATGTGATAAAATCAATATGCTCTCCTCCTTCATCCTCATGAAGCTGTATGGTAGCTCCATAGTTGTTAATAAGTTCTTTGGCGGACATTCCTGAATGAATCCCGTTGGGTAATTTAAATAGTGGGGAAGAGACCATAATACCTTTAACCTCTGCTTGTAGCGTGTTCGGGCGTTCATCGAAATATCCGCCATACAAGGAGAGCATCATTTTGTTTTCCTCATATATTTTCATAAACATATAGTAGGTTTGCATGTCGTAACTATTATCCTCTTTGATATCTACCAAAGAAAAATCAAACCATTGTTTGGCTATATCTTCTTCTTTCATAAGAGAAGTATTATAGTCATTAAAGGTATTCCCAATGAAGATATTTGCCACACCATTAGGAGTGATGGTATAGAATGCTTCATCGTATGTTTTTTCTTCTACAACATCCGTAGGAACATCTTCCTCTATTTCATCTTGAACTTCCGTATTGGATATGTATTCACTGATTTCTTCCGTATAATCATCCGCTTCACCATCTTGTGAGGTAAAGAACAAAACTGCGCCATCTATCAACAGTGCAGCTATGACAAAAATGATAAATCCACTACTGACAATCAGGTTAGATTGTCTATTTGCATTGTTTGATTCTTTATTATTCATCTGCTATAGCAATTATGATACAAAATACTATGAATAAAATTAATAACCAAGATATGATACCAAGCCAAAGCCCTATGGAATACCATTTGCGGGCTGATTGAGAGGCATACACCGCACCATCTATATCTCCTCTATTCCATAAGTTGTCAACCTTGTTCGCATAAATAAAGCTCGCTATGGCAAATGGCAAACACCAAATAGTAAAGAGGATAAAAGATGCTAATCCCAATAAGATGGAGTGAACCATATAGGATTTGGGACGTAAAGTCTCAGGTATAGGACTCTTTACATAATCCCGATAGCGCACTCTATATTGGGGTTTAACGATTGCATTGCCACAGTGCGGACAAATACTTGCTTTGTCCGACACCGTGTCATGACATATAGGGCATTGTATTAAAGACATATCGTTAATCTAACTCTGAGGGAAGAATCTTGAAATTGCAGAATTCTTTTCCATCGTTAGAGATATAAACAAATCTAAGTGTCGTTTTATACTGCTTTACTTTGTCATAAAAATCTCCTTCCATTTTGATTGCTTCAACCATTATAGGCAACATGGCATTCTTCATTTCTTGTACCTGTGAAGATGGAAGCTTTTCTGTAAAAGGAACATTTATCTCGTAAACATATTCATAAACATTCTCTTTTTCGTAATACTTTACGTCTACCCAAGTTGTTGTTGCATCTGTTTGTTGTGGAAGAGGAGTTTCTTCTTTAGTCGTTTTTGCCGCATTATTAAAATATGAAGCGACTTCATTCTTTCCGTTGCAGCTTGAAAATGTCAGAGAACTAAATGCAATCCCGAAAACCATTATTATGCTAATAAAAACATTTGTAAGTTTCATATTTCTTATATTAATCAGTTATACTTCGGTGATGCGCCATATTTATTTTCACCTTTGGCGGAATCTTTAATGAACCATATCAAGAGAAGTATTGCTCCGATGATTGGTAAGATTGCCCATAGAATGTTCCATCCGCTTTTCCCTATATCATGAAGCCTTCTAACCATTACGGCAAGATTAGGTACAAATACTGCTAAAGAATAGAGACATACTATTACCATCATAATCGTATACATGGAACTTCCTATGAATGCCGACATCAGAATATTTAGGGAGAAACCGATTATCATATTGAAGAGATAGAAATACCAAAACTCCGAACGGCGTGCCCTACCTGTGAATGTAGCATACTTTTTCGTAAAACATACGGATAAGGCCTCACCGAAGGTCGGTCTTGGTTGCTCTTCATTGGAAGTAACAGACATTCTTTCTGAATACCCACAATAAGGACAGGATTCAGCATCTTCAGGAATCTGTTTGCCACATTCTCTACATTGTTTAGTAGCCTTGAGAGGTGCGCCACAATTAGGGCACGTTACGGCATTGGGTGAAACAGGTTGCCCACATTCTTTACACGTTACGGGTACTACAATAGGAGCACCACACTTCGGGCATGTTGAAGCCTTATCAGACACCATCTGCCCACATTCAGTACATTTAATTAGAGCCATAATTATTGAAATTAAAATGTTCCATACTTGCATTATCGCTATCTATTTCCCAAAGAATATCCGTACCGTCATAGACAACATAAAGCGGATATTTGTATTCAGAGGAAAAATCGCCAAGTTGTATCTCAACAAGAAGAAAACCTACATATTTGTTTCCTTCTTCGTGTACCAAGTGTACATCTAATATTTGCGCATGAAGTGATTTGGTGGGTGCTATTTCTCCTATTATTCCATTGAGAAAGTCAAAAGTACCGTCATTGGCAAGTGTTTCGGTCATTTCTGCCTTGACTTTGTTTGCCAATTCCGTTGTAGATATTTTATTGGTGCAGGCAAAGAATGTTAATGCCATCGCAAACCCAACTATATTATGACAGATTTTTCCCATGACTGCCAATATGTTTGCCATCTATGGCCCTGCGATGCGATTACTATTTAAGGTTGAAAAGGCATAAGAAAAGAAAAGTGAGGCCACCATTCTCCCTTATCTACTGCGTAGGGTTGGACTCCCTGTAATATGGATAAGGAGAACGGACAGCCCCACTTTGGATGTATTTCGTTGAGATACGAATACAAACCAAAGAGAGCGTCCTTCCCACATATTCCGATATTACTTTTGTAAAGTGTCCAATTTTACGCAGTCGGAATAAGCGAAAATGCGCTTTCTTTCAATATGTCTGCACACTATTGATAGTATGCGCGACAAAGGTAGGCATTTTCTTTGGAAGAACGCTCAACTATTTGAAATAAAACTGCAAATATCTGCAATTTAGCTCTCAAAAATCCCACAAATCACAGGTTTCTAACAATTCTTGTTCCTGAATTCCCCAATATATCTTGGTTATACCGACATTAGAATGATTGAACAGCTCCGACAACTTCATTAACGCCATATTTGCATTTTCACCACTACTTTCATAGACCTTTCTTCCAAATGTCTTTCTCATTGAATGCGTTGAAAAGTGTTCCACCATGACATTGCCATTCATATACAAATCCTTACGAGTATAAAAGCAAAAGGGACGAACCGCAATTTTAACGATTCGTCCCTTAGAGTACCCGGAGCGGGACTTGAACCCGCACAGCCATTACTGGCCAAAGGATTTTAAGTCCTTCGTGTCTACCATTCCACCATCCGGGCGACCTTAAAGAAAGAGCGGCAAACGAGACTCGAACTCGCGACCCCGACCTTGGCAAGGTCGTGCTCTACCAACTGAGCTATTGCCGCAGGTTTTTGAAGAACGGCTGCAAAGGTAAGAAGTTTCCCGTTGTCGCGCAACTTTTTCCGCGCAAAAGTTTGGGACAGGGGATTGAATTACCGCCCTAATAGGGCTTTCTCTGCCGTCTCCATCCGCTCGAAGTGGAAGCCGTCCATCGTTTCTTGCATCAAGGCCGTGATGCGGTCGTTGCACAGGTTGCCGATGCTGCCCTCGTGGGTGTGGTGCACTTCCTTGACGGGGGTAAACTCCCCGGCTTCGATTTCCAGGCCTACTTTTTTGTAAGCGTCGCGGAAGGGCATCCCCTCGCGGGCTAGGCGGTTCACTTCCTCCACGCTGAAGATGGGGTCGTAACGCTTGTCGTCCAGGATGTGTTCGTTCACCCGGATTTCATGCATGATGTAGGTTGCCATTTGCAGGCAGTCCTTCAACTCCTGGAAAGCGGGCAAGAAGACTTCCTTGATGATTTGCAGGTCGCGGAAGTAGCCCGACGGCAGATTGTTGGCAATCAGCATGATTTGCTGGGGTAGTGCCTGGAGCTTGTTGCACTTGGCACGTGTCAGTTCGAACACGTCGGGGTTCTTCTTGTGGGGCATGATGCTGGATCCGGTGGTGCAGTCATCCGGCAACTTCACGAAGCCGAAGTTCTGGCTGTTGAACAGGCAGGCATCGTAGGCCAGCTTGGACAGCGTACCTGCTATGGAGGCCAAGGCAAAGGCCACGTTGCGCTCCATCTTGCCGCGGCCCATCTGGGCGTATACCACGTTGTAGTTCATAGAATCGAAGCCCAGCAGTTCCGTGGTCATCGTGCGGTTCAGCGGGAAGGAAGAACCATAGCCGGCAGCCGAACCCAAGGGGTTGCGGTTGCACGTTTTGTAGGCGGCTTGCAGGAACAGCATATCGTCCGCCAGGCTCTCGGCATACGCACCGAACCACAGGCCGAACGACGACGGCATGGCCACTTGCAAATGCGTGTAGCCAGGCATCAGTACCTCCTTGTACTTCTCGCTTTGTTGTATCAGGACGGTGAAAAGTTGTTCCACCGCCCCGGCTATGTCTTTGATTTCGGCGCGCGTATAGAGCTTCAGGTCCAGCAATACTTGGTCGTTGCGCGAGCGTCCGCTGTGGATTTTCTTGCCCATGTCGCCCAGGCGGCGCGTCAGCATCAGTTCCACTTGCGAGTGCACGTCTTCCACGCCGTCCTCTATCACAAATTCGCCCCGTTCGGCCATCGCGTAGATGGACTTCATCTCCGCCAAGAGCTGTTGTAGTTCATGGGCGGTCAGCAGGCCGATGCTTTCTAGCATGGTGATGTGGGCCATGGAGCCCAACACGTCATACTTCGCCAGGTAGAGGTCCATTTCGCGGTCGCGTCCCACGGTGAAGCGTTCGATGTCCTTGTTGATTTGGACGGATTTTTCCCAAAGTTTCAGTGCCACGTCGAAAAAATTAAGTTGCGAAATACGGTTAGTCGTTTTCCGTGTACGGAATCATGGCCAGCAAGTCGGCCATCTTTTCCAAGCCATCCTGCAAAGGACGCTGTATCATGTTCTTGATGAAGGGGTTCACCTCCATGTTGATGACCAGTTTCAACTGGCATTCCGTCTCCGACACCGGCGAGATGTGAATCTGCAGGTCGAAGGGCAGGGGCGAAGAAGTGGTGCCGAAGGTGATGCAACTCTCCGGCTCGCGGGCCACGATTTTCAGCGTGATGGTGCCGATGGGCGGAGCCTGCATGCTCAGCGTGTCCGTGTCGAACGTCATGTTCTTCACCTTGTGCTCAGGAAGGCGGTCTTTCACTCGGGCCAGATTGCTCAGGTCTGACAACTTGGCGTACACGGTTCCCTGTGGGGCCTGTACTTGCTTTACGTTACTTTCAAATGTAGTCATGGCGGTTATTTATTTGCCGGCATCCCAGTGTGCCGGGTCTTTTCTCCATTCGTTCAGGGTCTCGATGTCCTCTTCCTTGATGTAGCCGGTCTTGAGGGCCACTTCTATCACGGCCTCATAGTTCGTCAGTGTCACCAAGGGGACTTTGGCATCCTTGAAAGCCTTTTCGGCCACGGGGAAGCCGTAGGTATAGGCGGCCACCATGCCGATGACTTCGCATCCGTCGCGGCGGATGGCATCTACGGCTTTCAGGCTGCTGCCTCCGGTGGAAATGAGGTCTTCCACTACGACCACCTTCATGCCCGGGCGCAATTCGCCTTCAATCAGGTTCTCCAATCCGTGGTCCTTCGGGGTGGAGCGTACATAGACAAAGGGCAGATTCAAGGCATCTGCCACCAAAGCTCCTTGCGGGATGGCGCCTGTGGCCACGCCGGCAATGGCATCCACCTGCCCGAAGCGCTCCAGGATGAGGCGTGTGATTTCCGTCTTCACGAAGCTGCGCAGCGACGGATAGGACAGCGTCTTGCGGTTGTCGCAATAGAACGGGGATTTCCAGCCGGACGCCCAAGTGAACGGGTTGGCCGGTTGAAGTTTGATGGCTTTGATTTTCAGTAGCTTTTCAGCAAACAGTCTTTCTAAATTTTTCATAGCTAACCAATGTATATGTGATTATCAAGTGCAAAAGTAAACAAACGGAATGAAAATAAAAAAGGGAAAGGCGATATTTTTTAGTCAAGACTCTCATTTTCATCCGGCAAGTCGATGCATTGGCGTATGTCATCGGCTGCAAACCCTCTGCTTAGGGCAAACCGGATCAGTTTTCCGTTGCGTTCGTAGTCGCTGCCCGAGCGGAGGCTCCGCCGTTTGGCGTCCAGCAGGGCTTGCAGGGTGGTGTGGTATTCCTGCGGGTCGATACGATTTAGCAACGGACGGTAGGTATAAGGGTCAATCTTCTTCAGCCGCAGAGCCTGATCTATTTTCTGCTTGCCCCACTTGGCAAAGCGAAATTTGTCGTGGATGAAGGCGTTGCAGTAGCGTTCTTCGTCGATAAACTTCTCCTGCTCCAGCTTGTCCACGATGCGGTTGGCCGTGTCGTAGGGCAGTCCCCAACGCAACAGCTTGTCGGTTACTTCTGTGCGGCAGTGTTCGGCGGAGGCACAATAGGCCTCCATGCGTTTTTGTGCTTCTGTTTCGTTTATTTCTGTCATAAGCGATGGTTTATGATAATCCTGTATGTGTATGTTTCTCAGTGTCCGATGATTTGGCCGGGTTGCGTGGCGGTGACGAAGCGGTCGTTGCCGCTCAAGTCCTTGTCCGTCTGCACATTCGTGTAGCCTTGCCGGCGCAGCAGGTCGGCTGTCTCTTTCCCGTAGGCCCGGTTGATTTCAAAGTATAGCCTGCCACCCGGTGCCAGCATTTCCCGTCCCAGCAGGCCTATGCACCGGTAAAAGCGCAGCGGGTCTTCGTTGGGGACAAACAATGCACCTTCCGGCTCGTGAAGCAACACGTTCGGCTCCATAGCTGTACGTTCGGCTTCGGTCACGTAGGGCGGATTGCTCACGATAACGTCCAGCGTCCCTTTCTCTCGGGGGGGCCACGTCAGCGCGTCGCGGTGCACGAAGTCCACTTCCGCCTGCAGAGCTTTCGCATTCTGCCGGGCTATGCGCAAGGCCGTTTCCGAGATGTCCCAAGCTTCTACCTGTGCGCCGGGCACTTCCAATGCCAAGGTAATGGCGATGCACCCGCTGCCCGTGCCGATGTCTGCTATGCGGGCGTTTGCAGGTATCTCCCTTAGCATCCGCTCCACCAGTTCCTCTGTTTCGGGGCGGGGAATCAGCACGCCCGGCTCCACGTGGAAGTCGCGTCCCAGGAAGCGGGCTTTACCCTGGATGTATTGCATCGGCTCGAAGCGGAGCAGCCTTCCGACGGCGTCTTCCAGCAACCGTGCCTGCGTCCCGTCTGTTTCCAGCGGCTCGTTCAATACAAAGTCCGTGGCCCGTTGTCCCAGCATCTCGCAGCAGATGATGCGCGCCATGGCGGCCGCTTCGGTTGCGGAATAGCAGGTTCTCAGTCTGTTGCGCAGTTCGGCGGGAGATATTCGCATGGGTCTTTTACATTTTGCGGCCGCAAAAGTAATGTTTTTCTTTGAAAGTTGGCTTCTGTCGGGCTAAAAATACGCGGTCGCAGGCTAAACGCCCCATGGGGAAAACACAAACATCCACTTTGGCGCCGTAAACACCCACTTTGGCGCCGTAAAAGCCCTGTTTGTCATCGCCAGATCCCTATGGGTATTTGGGTAGGCTTGACAGGTTTGACAGCGGGTATTTAAACCCCTACACGTACGTGCGCCCGGGTGAGCATTAATCCTTGTTAAGATTTGAAATTTTATTCACCTGCGCGCGTAGGAAGTTTAAATACCAGCTGTCAACCTGTCAAGGTTGGCGGGCAGATGGTTGATTTTCAGCCGATAGGCGGTGGTACGGCTAAGCACGGACGGCGGTGCGGGTAAGCATGGTCGCTGGTACGGGTAAGCACGAGCGCAGGTATGCCCGGGCAAGTCCGGCATATGGATGCCGATAAATTGGCGTTAGGTTTTGTAGGCTGGTTTATATTTCCTATCTTTGTGCGGGCAAGAACGCAATGTTACGAGAAACGATGATGAAATATCCGATAGGCATACAGAGCTTTGCAAAACTGCGTGAAGACGGTTTCGTGTATGTGGACAAGACCGCGCTGGTGTATAGGCTGGTGACGGAAGGGAAGATTTATTTCCTCAGCCGTCCGCGCCGTTTCGGCAAGAGCCTGCTGGTGTCCACGCTGAAGGCTTATTTCCAAGGGCGGAAAGAACTGTTCACGGGACTGGCTCTGGAGAAACTGGAGACGGGATGGGCGGAATATCCTGTGTTCCACATTGATTTCAATGGGGCGATCTTTATGGAATCCGATGCTTTGGCAAGGAGGCTGGAAAGCTATGTGGCAGAGTGGGAACAGCGGTATGGGAAAATCCCGTCCGACGCGGACTTGGGCGACAGGTTTGCCTACATCCTCCGTCAGGCTCATGCCAAGTATGGCCGCCGTTGCGTGGTGTTGATAGACGAATATGACAAGCCCATCCTTGACGTGCTGGATATGGGCATCAAGGTCAGCGTGGACGGGCAGGAGTGGTTGCTGGAGGACCGCAACCGCGAGCTGCTGAAAGCCTTCTATTCCGTGTTCAAGGCGGCAGACGAAGACTTGCAGTTTGTATTGCTGACAGGCGTGACCAAGTTCTCCCAGGTCAACGTGTTCAGCGGTTTCAACCAGCCGGCGGACATCAGCATGGATCCGCGCTACGAGGCGTTGTGCGGCATCACGCAGGAGGAGCTGGAGCGGTACTTTGCGGAGCCGATAGAAGCGATGGCCGTGCAGGAGGGCCTTTCCGTGGTGGAGATGAAAGACGTGTTGAAACGCCAGTATGACGGTTATCATTTCAGTCCGCGCATGACGGACGTGTACAATCCGTTCAGCCTGCTCAATGCTTTTGCCAGCGGGCTGGTTCAGGATTACTGGTTCCGCAGCGGGACGCCCACCTACCTGCTTCGCCTGTTGGCTCATTCGGACGAGAACCTGGACGAACTGACGGGGCGTTACTATGACCCGCAGGAGTTTATTGACTACAAGGCTACGGTGGAGAAGCCCCTGCCGATGATTTACCAAAGCGGTTACCTGACCATCAAGGATTACAAGTCACGCCGGGGCACATTCCTGCTGGATTTTCCCAATAATGAAGTCAAGAAAGGGTTTGTGTCGTTGGCGGCAGCAGATTATTTCAAGCCAGCCCGCACAGAAGTCAATTCTTGGATTCAGGATTTGCTGGATGCCTTGGAAGAGGGCGACGTAGAGCAACTCCGCAAGTTGTTCACCTCCTTCCTGGCGGATATTCCCTACACCATGCGCCGCAAGTCGGACGAGCGGGAGCGCGAACGTTATTTCCATTATACCTTCTACCTCATCTTCCGCCTGGTCAGCGTCTATGCGGTCTACACGGAGAAGCAGCAGAGCGAGGGCCGCGTGGATTGCATCGTGGAGACACCCGGCTATGTCTACATCTTCGAGTTCAAGCTGGACGGCACGGCGGATGAGGCTTTGCGCCAGATTGCGGAAAAAGGCTACGCCCGTCCTTACGAGGCGGAAGGGCGGCCATTGTTCTGCATAGGCGTGGGCTTTTCCTCGCAGAGCGGGACGGTGGCGGACTGGAAAGTGGAGAGGCGATAATTCCTGTTGCAAGCTCAGCTCGTCCACGTGTCTGGCGGTGCTCATGTCGAAGCGCAGCACAAAAAAGTATTTCGCTTGTCTCTTTTCGCACATTTTCCCGTAATTTTCCCTATCTTTACGCCCCGAAACAGAAAACCACAGATTCATGCCATTAAAGTTACCAGACAAATTGCCTGCTATCGAATTGCTGAAGCAGGAGAATATATTCGTGATGGACACGACACGCGCCACTGGACAGGACATCCGCCCGCTGCGCATTGTCGTCCTCAACCTGATGCCGTTGAAGATTACGACGGAGACGGACTTGGTGCGCCTGCTTTCCAATACGCCGCTCCAGGTGGAAATTTCGTTCATGAAAATCAAGAGCCATACGTCGAAGAACACGCCCATCGAGCACATGAAAGCTTTTTACACAGACTTCGAGCTGATGCGCAACGAGAAGTATGACGGAATGATCATCACCGGGGCGCCCGTGGAGCAGATGGATTTTGAACAGGTGAACTATTGGGAAGAGATTTCGGAGATTTTTGACTGGGCTCGGACGCACGTTACTTCCACACTTTATATCTGCTGGGCGGCGCAGGCGGGATTGTATCATTTCTATGGCGTGCCCAAGTATCCTTTGGAGAAGAAGATGTTCGGCATTTTCCCCCATCGGACGTTGCAGCCCCTGCATCCCATCTTCCGCGGATTCGACGATGTGTTCTATGTGCCCCACAGCCGTCATACCGAGGTGCGCCGCGAGGATATCCTCAAGGTGCCCGAACTGACACTGCTTTCCGAATCGGATGAGGCGGGCGTCTATCTGGTGATGGCCCGTAGTGGCAGGGAGTTCTTCGTGACCGGCCATTCGGAATATTCGCCCCTGACCTTGGACGGGGAATACCGGCGCGACTTAGGTAAAGGGTTGCCTATCGAAATGCCGCGCAACTATTACATCGACAATGACCCGGAGAAGGGCGTGCTGGTGCGTTGGCGTGCCCATGCCAACTTGTTGTTCTCCAACTGGCTGAATTATTTTGTCTATCAGGAAACGCCTTATAATATCGACGACATCGTATGAGACCGCGTCCCATAGAACTGCTTGCCCCGGCAAAGAACCTGGAGTGCGGCTTGGCGGCCGTGGAGCATGGGGCGGATGCCGTCTACATCGGTGCTCCGCGCTTCGGAGCGAGGGCCGCTGCGGGCAATTCACTGGAGGACATAGCCCGGCTGGTGGAGTATGCCCATGTCTACGGCGTGCGCGTCTACGTCACGGTGAACACCATCCTGAAAGACGAGGAACTGTCGGAGACGGAGCGGCTGATACACGACCTCTACCGCATTGGGGTGGATGCCTTGATTGTGCAGGACATGGGCATTACGCGTCTGTCCCTGCCGCCTATCCCCCTCCATGCCAGCACACAAATGGACAACCGCACGCCGGAGAAGGTGCGCTTTCTGGCTGAGGCCGGTTTCCGTCAGGTGGTGCTGGCGCGTGAGTTGTCCTTGGAAGAAATACGGCACATCCATGAGGCTTGTCCGGAAACGTCGCTTGAGGTCTTCGTGCACGGGGCGCTCTGCGTCAGTTATAGCGGGCAATGCTATGCCAGCCAGGCTTGCTTCGGGCGCAGCGCCAATAGGGGCGAGTGCGCCCAGTTCTGCCGCCTGCCTTTCACGCTGGTGGATGCCGACGGGAAAACGATAGTGCGGGACAAACATCTGTTGTCCTTGAAAGACTTGAATCAGAGCGACCGCCTGGAGCAGTTGCTGGATGCCGGTGCTTCGTCTTTGAAAATAGAAGGTCGTCTGAAGGATGTGACGTATGTGAAGAATGTCACGGCGGCCTATCGGCAATGTTTGGACAAGGTCTTGTCTCGCCGAGGCGAATACGTGCGTTCCTCCTCGGGGAGTTGCCGCTACGCCTTTACCCCCCAGTTGGACAAGAGTTTCAGCCGGGGATTTACCCATTACTTCCTGCAAGGGCGGGGCGAAGACGTGGCTTCGTTTGATACCCCCAAGTCGTTGGGTGAGGAGATGGGGACACTGAAAGAACAACGCGGAAATAGTTTTACGGTGGCGGGCGTGAAGCCTTTCCACAATGGGGATGGAATCTGCTATCTTGATGCGCAGGGCTGTTTGCAAGGCTTCCGTGTCAACCGGGTGGAGGATAATCGGATTTTTCCGGCGGGCGCAGTGCCCCGCATCCCTCCACGCACCCGTCTGTACCGCAATTTCGACCAGGAATTTGAGAAATTGCTGGCGCGCAAATCTGCCGAGCGGAAGATTGCCTTGCGTTGGGCGTTGTGGGATACCCCGCAAGGCTTTGCCCTTTTGGCGGAGGATGAAGACGGCAACCGTGCGATACGTTCCTTCGCTTATGCCAAGGAGCAGGCACGTTCACCTCAGGAAGCTAATGTGCGGACGCAGTTAGGTAAGCTCGGCAACACGCCTTTCGAGGCGGTGGGCGAGGCGGATATACAGCTCTCCGGTAATTGGTTCTTGCCGGCATCGGTGGTGACCGACTGGCGCAGGCAGGTGGTGGACCGTCTGTTGGAGGTGCGCCGCATCCGTTATCGGCGGGAGTTGCAGGTATGGAAGCCGACGACTCATCCTTTTCCCGTTTCTTCGCTGACTTATTTGGGCAATGTGATGAACGGGGAGGCGCGGCGTTTCTATCGGGACCATGGTGTCGCCTCGGTGGCTCCGGCCTACGAGGTACAGGCGGTGCCGGGCGCGGTGCTGATGTTTTGCCGTCATTGTCTGCGGTACAGCATGGGATGGTGTCCCACTTTCCACAAGAAACATTCGCCTTATCGGGAGCCTTATTACTTGGTGTCTGCGGACGGGAAACGTTTCCGCCTTTCTTTTGATTGCAAGAACTGTCAGATGAAAGTCTATGCGGCGGAGTAAGGACAACGGACAGCGGGGCATCCGATCGAGGCAAAGCCGTGGCTTGGTGCAAGTCTTGGGATTGCTCTTCTGCTTGGGATTGCTGGCTTCTTGTCGGTATACCCCGCCTATGTTATCCGGTAAAGACGTGGAGCAGCGTGCCCGCGACTCCATAGCTTATCTGTTTGAACGGCATTATACATGGAATACCAACCTGGTGCTTCAGGCCGATTCCATAAATTTGGTGGCCTTGCCCTTGAAGGAAAGCTACAGCACCCTCCGGCAGGGCGACCGTGTGGTGGTGGCGGAGCTGGACGTGCATCCCAATGACACTGTGGATAGCGTCTGGGTGAAGCTGGCCCACTCGCAGGAGGTGCAAGGCTGGCTGCGGGAGTGCGAGATGAAGCAGGCTTTTGTCCCTGCGGACAGTATCTCGCAAGCCATTTATCTGTTCAGCGACACGCATATACCTTATTTTATAGTCATTTGTGCCTTGTTTGTGGCCTTTTGGCTGATTCGGATGCTGCGGCGCAAGTCTTTTCGCAAGTCGGGGTTTGGCGACATTGATTATGTATATCCTTTGCTGCTTTGTCTGTTGATGGCCTTCTGCGCTACGTTGTACGAGACGATGCAGGTGTTCGTGCCCGATACATGGGAGCATTTCTATTACAATCCCACGCTTTCCCCTTTCCGAGTGCCTTTGGTGCTCGCCTTGTTCTTGTCGGGGCTTTGGGCGTTTGTGGTGGTACTGGTGGCTACGGTGGATGTCTTGTTCCGTCGTTTGCCGCTCACTACGGCGGTATTCTACTTGTTGGGATTGGCGTCGGCTTGCATTTTTTGCTATTTCTTCTTTATTCTGACCACTGGTATTTATGTGGGCTATGTGTTTCTGGTGTTGCTGGCTGTGCTCTTTGTCCGGGTCTTGCGCCGTTCGTTGCAAACGTCCGTTTACCGTTGCGGTCATTGTGGGGAGGCTTTGTCGCAGAAAGGGGTGTGCCCGTACTGTGGGGCACTGAACGAGTGAGGAAAAGCCGTGCAGTTTTTCTCTATTTCCGGATTAAGTGTTACTTTTGCGCGGTAAAAATGTGAATGTTATATGGAAGACGAGAAATATATGCGTCGCTGCTTGCAGTTGGCTCGAAACGGGTTGTGCAATGCGGCTCCCAATCCGATGGTGGGGGCGGTTCTCGTATGTGACGGCAAAATCATCGGCGAGGGCTACCATGTGCGTTGCGGACAGGCTCATGCCGAGGTGAACGCCATCCGTTCGGTGAAGGATCCGGCTCTCTTGAAGCGCTCTACTCTGTATGTCAGTCTGGAGCCGTGTTCACATTACGGGAAAACACCTCCTTGCGCCGATTTGATTGTGGAGAAAGGCATCCCGCGCATCGTGGTGGGGTGTCGCGACCCTTTCGCCAAAGTGGCAGGACGGGGTATCCGGAAATTGCAGGATGCCGACCGCGAAGTCGTAGTGGGCGTCTTGGAGGACGAGTGCCGTGAGTTGATACGCCGTTTCATCACATTTCATACCCGGCAACGTCCTTACGTCACGCTGAAGTGGGCGCAGTCGGCCGACGGGTTCATCGACTTGCTGCGCACGGAGGGGACTCCCGTTCGCTTGTCCAGCGATTTGACCCGGATGTTGGTGCACAAGAAACGGGCCGAGCATAGTGCCATCCTGGTGGGTACCCGCACGGCATTGCTGGACAATCCGAGCTTGAACGTGCGCAGTTGGTACGGGCCTTCGCCGGTGCGGGTGGTCATTGATCGGGAAGGGGTTTTGCCGGACAATCTGCATCTGCTGGACGGACAGGAGCCGACCTTGGTCTTTACGGAAAAAGTCCGGGAGGCTCGCTCCAATGTGGAATATATACAGGCGGACTTTGGCCGCTCCTTGGTGTCCCAGTTGCTGGAGGCACTTTATGTGCGCAACCTGCAATCGTTGCTGGTGGAAGGGGGAGCCATGACCTTGCAGTCTTTTCTGGATGCCGGCCTGTGGGATGAGGCTTTTGTCGAGGAATCTCCCCTACGTTTGCAGGCGGGTGTGCAGGCGCCGCGGATGGATGAAAAAAAAATCTGCGGAATCGAGCAGCATTTTGGGAGGCTGGTTCGTCATTATAAAGCGTCGGAAGACGTCATTTGACCCTGTCAGAGGAACGTTTTATCGTGCAATTCGGTTATTTTATCTATAATTTTGTATAAAACTTCCCCTAGAGGAGGTTTATAGCGAAAATTGTTCCTATTTTTGCAACTTGTAAATAAACACTAACATAAGGAATGAGAACAAGATTTCTATCAGTGATTGTAGGCTTTTTGCTGGTGTCGATAGCGGTAAGTTCCTGTCTGGATGATGATAATGGGACGCCCGTGTATAGTTCGGACGCCACCATACACGCTTTCAGTCTCGATACCATTCATGGAGTGGACTACAAATTTGAAATAGACCAGCTGAACAATCTGATTTATAATCCGGATTCTATGCCGGTGGATGCAGATACGTTGATTGACAGCATCATGGTGGACGAACTGTACGTCATGTTGGGCGTGATGTCCGACGACACGACCTTTGCGACGGATGTGTACCACAATCTGTTGCCGGCCATGAATGCCACAGGAAGCAATGGGGTGAAACTGGAGGTGTATGCCCCCGACGGTCTGACCCGGCGCACTTATACTCTGCAAATCCGGGTGCATCGGATGGATCCTGATTCGTTGACCTGGGTACACATGGACACGGTGGCTCCTGTCTTTACGGAAACGGTGAATCCCGGCGCACAGAAAGCTGTCGTATTCAACGGAAACTTGTGCTTATATACTTCTCCTACGGAACTTTACCAGACTTCGGCCACGCCCGGCCAATACGGTTGGAGCCGTTCGGAAGTGACAGGGTTGCCCGGAGAGGCGGATATAACTTCTCTTATCAGTTTCGCCGGTCGGCTGTATATGTTGTCCGAAGGAGATGTGAATGTCTCGGAAGACGGTATGGCGTGGCGGAAGTCGGAAGGCTTGAGTGGCAACGTGCTGGCTTTGGTGGCTGCGTTGCCTGTTGACGAGGTGGCCGACCGGGAAGAGACGCTGGTGGGCATCCGTCTGAATGACGCTTTTGAACGTGAGTTTTGCACAAGTGTGGACGGGCAGGCGTGGGTGTCTGGCAGTGCGGTGCCCGATGGCTTCCCCACCCGGAATATCTATAGCGCACATTATACGACAGGCTATGGCGTCGGCCAAACCATGGTAATGGGAATGCCTCGCGGAGTGGAAGATAAATCTGTGCCTTGGTTCACGAATGATGGCTTGTCCTGGGCTTCGTTGGAAACGGATGTGGAGGGTGTCTCCTGTCCCGGTATGGACAATCCCGTGCTGATGCATTATGCAGACCGCTTTTATGCTTTCGGCGGAACTTTGACCGGCATTTATGAGTCTGTAGCCGGCATAGCATGGCAGCAGGTGGAGAGAAAATTCCTGTTACCCTCGGCTTTTGCCGGGAAAAGATCTTATACGGTTGTCGTGGATCCTACGCCAAATTATGTAGAGACAGTTGCCGACAAACGGGATTTCATCTGGGTGATATTCGGCGGCAACGGCACTCCTAACGAAGTATGGCGTGGCCGGCTCAACCGACTGGGGTTTGAACGAGAATAAAGAAATAACGATAGAAATGTCATATAAAGAACAAATAGACTTGAATCGGATACCGGACCATGTGGCTATCATCATGGATGGCAACGGGCGATGGGCCAAACAGCGTGGACGTGAACGGAGTTACGGTCACCAAGTAGGTGCAGAGACCGTCCATGTCATCGCAGAAGAGGCGGCCAGGCTGGGTGTGAAGTATCTGACTCTCTATACCTTTTCCATCGAAAACTGGGGACGACCCGCCGACGAGGTGGCAGCGCTGATGAGCCTCCTGTTCGATTCAATCGAAGAGGAGACTTTCATGAAGAACAATATCCGTTTCCGGGTCATTGGCGAGGTGGACAAACTGCCCGTCAAGGTGCAAGAACGGTTGAACGGCTGCATCGCCCACACCGCTGGCAATACGGGCATGAACTTGGTGCTGGCGTTGAGCTATTCGTCCCGGTGGGAAATCACGGAGGCGGCCAAGCAACTGGCTCTCGCCGTGCAGAAAGGTGAATTGACGGCCGACCAGGTTGATACCGAGCGGTTTGCCCGCTATTTGACAACCAATTTCATGCCGGATCCGGACTTGCTGATCCGTACAGGCGGGGAGCTCCGCCTGAGCAACTATATGCTTTGGCAATGTGCCTATTCGGAGTTGTATTTTTGCGACACGTTTTGGCCGGATTTCCGTGAAGAGGAGTTTTTCAAGGCGATTTGCGATTACCAGAAGCGGGAACGCCGTTTTGGGAAGATCAGCGAGCAGATCTCTTGAAGCAAACAATAGAAAGTAACGACTTATAGATATAAAATTTAAGAACGTAAAGATGCACGAACGTATTTTCGTCCTATTCATAACGATGCTCGGCTTGTTTGCCGGTGCGGTGAAGGGTGTCGCACAAGAAGTGGCGGCCGACAGTATGAATGTAGAAACACCGGTAGTCCTCTATTCCAATACGCCGAAGAAGTTGGAGATTGCCGATATCAAGGTGGAGGGTGCTGACAATTATGAAGATTATGTCATTATCGGGCTCTCCGGTTTGGCCAAAGGGCAGATCATCTCGATTCCGGGTGATGAAATCACGCAGGCTTGTAAGCGCTATTGGCGGCACGGGCTCTTCTCGGACGTGAGCATCACAGATGACAAGGAGGAAAACGGAAAGGTATGGCTGACCATCCACTTGACCATGCGTCCCCGTGTGTCGGATATCCGTTATTCCGGCGTCAAGAAGTCCGAACGCGAGGATTTGGAAGAGAGAATCGGCATGATGAAGGGCGGACAGATTACGCCGAACATTGTGGACCGTGCTGAAACGCTTATCAAACGTTACTTTGACGACAAGGGGTTCAAGAATGCGGAAATCTTCATCAACCAGAAGGACGATCCTGAGCATGAGAATCAGGTTATTGTGGACATTGTCATAGACAAGAAAGAGAAAGTCAAGGTGCATCACATCGAAATCGTCGGCAACAAGGCATTGAGTGCCAAGAAGCTGAAACGCGTGATGAAGAAGACCAACGAGAAGGGCAAACTACTCAACCTGTTCCGCACCAAGAAGTTCGTCGAAGAGAACTACGAGGCCGACAAGCAGCTCATCATCGACAAGTATAACGAACTGGGCTACCGCGACGCCATGATTGTGGAAGACAGCATCAGCCAGTATGACGACCGCACGGTGGATGTCTTCATGCGCATTGAGGAAGGACAGAAATACTACTTACGCAACATCACGTGGGTGGGCAACACGCTGTATCCTTCTGAACAACTGGACTACATGTTGCAGATGAAGAAAGGCGACGTCTACAACCAGAAGTTGCTGAACGACCGCCTGACCGGCGACGAGGATGCCATTGGCAACCTGTACTACAACAACGGTTATCTGTTCTATAGCCTCGACCCCGTGGAAGTGAACATTGTAGGCGACTCCATCGACTTGGAGATGCGTATCTACGAAGGCCGCCAGGCCACAATCAACAAGGTGATGATTAGTGGTAACGACCGTTTGTACGAGAATGTGGTGCGCCGTGAGTTGCGTACCCGTCCGGGACAGTTGTTCAGCCGTGAAGACTTGATGCGTTCCTACCGTGAAATTGCCCAGATGGGACACTTCGACCCCGAGCAAATCAATCCCGACATACAGCCGCGTCCCGAAGACGGCACGGTGGACATCGACTATCAATTGGTGTCCAAGGCCAATGACCAGGTGGAGTTCTCCGCCGGTTGGGGACAGACGGGTATCATCGGCAAGCTGAGCCTGAAGTTCACCAACTTCTCGCTCGCCAACCTCCTGCATCCGGGCGAGAACTATCGTGGCATCCTGCCGCAGGGCGACGGACAGACGCTGACCATCAGCGGACAGACCAATGCCCGTTACTACCAGTCCTACAGCATTTCGTTCTTCGACCCGTGGTTTGGCGGCAAGCGTCCGAACGCATTCTCCGTGTCGGCGTTCTACTCCCGCCAGACGGACATCAGCAGCCAGTATTATAACGATGCCTTGTACAACAACTTCTACAATAGCTATTACAGCGGCATGTACGGCTACGGTATGTACAACTATGGCAACTACCTGAACTACGAGAACTACTATGACCCCGACAAATCGGTGCAGATGTTCGGTGTGGCCCTCATGTACGGTAAGCGTCTGAAGTGGCCGGATGACTACTTCCAGTTCACCGCCGAGCTGTCCTACCAGCGTTACATCCTGCGCGATTGGCAGTACTTCATGGTGACCAACGGCAACTGCAACGACCTGAGCTTGAACCTCACGTTGGCCCGCAGCTCCACAGACAACCCCATCTATCCGCGCCAGGGTTCTGAGTTCTCTTTGTCCGTGCAACTCACGCCGCCTTACTCCTTGTTTGACGGGAAGGACTATAGCCAATATGACCAACATAATCAAGAAGACATCAACGCCATGCAGCGTTGGGTGGAATACCACAAGTGGAAGTTCAAATCGAAAGTGTTCATCCCCTTGATGGATCCGTTCACCGTGAAGCGTACGCCGGTGCTCATGGGTCGTGTGGACTTCGGTTTGCTGGGACATTATAATAAGTATAAGAAATCTCCGTTCGGCACCTTCGAGGTGGGTGGTGACGGCATGACCGGTTATTCTACTTACGGCACGGAGACTATTGCCCTGCGCGGATACGAGAACGGTTCGCTCTCCTCTTACGGTAACGAGGGTTATGCTTACGCCCGTCTGGGTATCGAGCTGCGCTATCCGCTGATGTTGGAGACCAGCACCAGCATCTATGCGCTGACCTTTGTGGAAGCCGGTAACGCCTGGCAGGAAGTGGGTGACTTCAATCCCTTCGACCTGAAGCGTTCCGCCGGTGTGGGTGTCCGCATCTTCCTCCCGATGATCGGTATGATGGGTATCGACTGGGCCTATGGTTTCGACAAGATCCGGGGCAGCAGCTCGTATGGCGGCAGCCAGTTCCACTTTATCCTGGGCCAGGAATTCTAAATCGTGAACAAGAACTTTTTTAGACAAGCCTTATGAGAAAGAGTCTTTTACTTGCTTTCCTGCTGCTCGTGACCTGTCTGACGGCGCGGGCACAGCGTTTTGCCTTGATAGACATGGAGTATATCCTGCAGAACATCCCTGCCTACGAGAGTGCCAACCAACAGTTGGAACAGTCCTCCAAGCAGTGGCAGGCAGAGGTGGACAAGCTGGCGGACGAAGCCAAGTCCATGTATGAAGCCTATCAGAAGGAAGCCTCCAAGCTGACCGATGCCCAGCTCACGGCCAAGGAGGAAGCCATCGTGAACAAGGAAACCGAACTGGCCGAGCTTCGCCGCAAGTACTTCGGTCCGGAGGGTGAATTGGCCAAGCTGCAAGCCCGGCTGATGCGTCCCTTGCAAGACGAGATATACGAAGCCGTCAAGGAGATTGCCACGGCAAAGGGCTATGCCGTCGTGACAGACCGTGCCTCGGCTACCAGCATCATCTTCGCCTCGCCCGAGATAGATATCAGTGACGAAGTGCTGGCCAAGTTGGGCTATTCCGGCCGATAAAATGCGCTTTGCAGGGGATGAGCGTGCAAAAATAAGCACACGCGTTTTGTTATCCCCTTGCTTTGCACTATCTTTGCGCCACGTAACAATTAATCATTCAAATAAATAGAAACATTATGCTTAAGAAAATTGCACTTATTGCCGCTATGATTGCCCTGCCGCTGGCAGCTATGGCACAAGCTAAGTTTGCTCACATGAACTCGCAGGACGTCATCACCGTGATGCCCGAATTTACGAAAGCCCAAGCCGATCTGGATGCTATGGGTAAGCAATATCAGGACGAGATGCAACGCACGCAAGAGGAGTTCGACAAGAAGTATCAGGAGTTTCTGGCTCAGCAGGACTCTCTGCCCCAGAATATCGCTGAGCGTCGCATGAAGGAACTGAACGACATGGCCCAGCGCCAGCAGCAGTTCCAGCAAGAGGCCCAGCAGTCCATGATGAAAGCCCGCGAGGATGCCATGGCGCCTATCATGCAGAAGCTGGATGCTGCCATTCAGGCTGTTGGCCAGGCAGACGGTTATATCTACATCTTCGACGTGGCCCGCACGCCGATTGTTTACATCAGTTCGCAGAGCGTGGATGTGACTGCCAAAGTCAAAGCACAGTTGGGCATAAAATAACACGAGAACCAGACTAAAATCCATCCAGGGCCTCTCCTCCGCTTTCTTCCCTATGAGAGAGCAGGGGAGAGGCTCTTCTTTTTCTATCCTTCATGCAGCCATTCTCTTCTTTGCCCGGCCCTGTCGGGGTGTTCGATTCCGGCTACGGCGGCTTGACCATTCTTAGCAAGATACGCGAGTTGCTTCCCCAGTACGATTACATCTATTTGGGCGACAATGCCCGTGCGCCCTACGGAACGCGTTCCTTCGAGATTGTGTACGAGTTTACCCGTCAAGCCGTCCACAGGCTTTTCGAGATGGGATGCCAGTTGGTCATCCTGGCCTGTAACACGGCGTCGGCCAAAGCCCTACGCAGCATCCAGCAGCACGACTTGCCGCAGTGGGATGCGTCCCGCCGGGTGTTGGGGGTGATACGTCCTACGGTGGAGAGCATCGGAAGCGTGACGCACAGCCGCCACGTCGGTGTTTTGGCTACGGCTGGCACCATCAAGTCCGAGTCTTATCCGATGGAAATACACAAACTCTTTCCCGACATCACCGTCTATGGGCAGGCTTGTCCCTTGTGGGTACCGTTGGTGGAGAACAACGAGGCCATGGGTGACGGGGCGGATTATTTTGTCCGGAAATACATCGAAGAATTGTTGCGGAAGGACAGCCGCATCGATACCGTTATTCTGGGGTGTACGCACTATCCGTTGCTCTTGCCTAAGATTCGCCAGTACATGCCTGCCGGCATCCGGGTCGTGCCCCAAGGCGGGCTGGTGGCCGAGAGCCTGAAGGATTACCTGCGGCGGCATCCCGAGATGGACGAGCGTTGCACCCGCGGAGGCACATGCACGTATTGTACCACCGAGGCCGAGGACAAATTCTCGGAGTCGGCTTCGGTTTTCCTTCATGAGGCGGTGGATGTGCATCGGGTCGTGCTGGGATGAGGGAGGAATCATCGTACATGATTCCTACAATCATCCTGGATGATTCCTACAATCATCGTACATGATTCCTACCATCATCCTGGATGATTCCCGGCCTATCGCCCGAGTTTACTTTCTGCAATCCTATGAAATGCGGAAACTATATCTTACTTTTGCATCCGTTGAACCTTAAAGAGAAGAAGCAATGATCAGACTGATTTTCCTCACAGACTTCACCGAGCGTTTCGCCTACAATCTGCTGGAAGGCGTCTTGGCGTATGCGCGGAGCCACGAACCTTGGGTAGTGTGCCGTATGCCTCCTTCCTTCAAGGCTGCATACGGCATAGAGGGGGTGCTGAAGTGGGCGAAGACCTGGCACGCGGATGCCATTATCGGGCAGTTCAACAATGAGGATAATGTGGACCTGTTTCGGCAGAACGGCATCATCGCCCTGGCCCAGGACTACAAGGAACGGTTCACCACCATTCCCAACATCACCGGCGACTACCACAGGACGGGTCAGATGGGAGCGGAATTTTTCCTGTCCAAGGGGTTCCGCCACTTTGCCTTCTATGGCTACCGGGATGCCGTGTGGTCCAAAGAGCGGTGCGAAGGCTTCTACAACTGCATTGCCGCCCATGGCTATGGGGCAAACTTCTCCGCTTATCAGAAAGAATCCATAGAGAACTTGTGGCTTTACGATGCACCGCCTTTGCTGGCCTGGCTCAAGTCCTTGCCCCATCCCACCGCCCTTATGGCCTGTGACGACAACCAGGGCAACCGCATCACGGAACTGTGCAAGGCCAACGGCATCAGTGTGCCCGACCAGATAGCCATCCTGGGCGTGGATAACGATGAGATTGTCTGCAACCTCTCCGACCCGCCCCTCTCCAGTATCAACCACAGCATCGTGCGGGGAGGCTTCGAGGCCGCCGAGCTGATAGAGCAACTCCTGAACGACGATGAAGCCTCCCCGCAGGACGTGCTCCTGCGGCCTGTCAATGTGGTGGGCAGGTTGTCCACCGACTTCCATGCCACCGACGACAAGCATATCCTCACGGTGCTTGATTACATCCGGCAGCATCTGGCCGATGACATAACCGTGAAGGAGCTGGTGAAGCTGGTTCCTCTCTCCCGCCGGCTGTTGGAAATACGTTTCAAGGAGGTAACTAACCAGTCCATTCATAAGTACATCTACTGCCTGCGGATGGAGCGTTTCGCCCAGTTGCTTCAAGACAGCGACGCCCCCATTGCCGAACTGGCGGCACAGGCAGGAATCAGCGACCTGAAGAACCTGTCCCGCCAGTTCAAGACATTGAAGGGCGTCACTCCCAATAAGTTCCGCAAGGAATTCCGGACGATGCCCGGATGGCGTTGAGCAGAAGGGGTTATTCCGGCAAGTAGAGCATCTCGTCGGGCAAGACGGTCTCGAAGATGTCCTTGCCGCAGAACCCTACTTCCAGCGCCTGGCCCATATAGTCCTCGAAATAGAGCAGGCGCACGTCGTGGAAGCCCTTGTCCAGGGCAATCTTTCCCTCGGCCCGTCCGGCACTGTGTCCGCCGTCGTTGTCTACCACTTTCTGCCCGTCAATGTAGAGCACCGAGCCGTCGTCCGAATAGGTGTAGAAGCGGTAGACACCCTTCTCCGGGATGCGCAGCAGGGTGCGGAACTCATAGGCGAAGTGGTCCTCCAGCGGTGCTTCAGCGATGGAGAAGTTCTTCATCGTGCCTTCCTTCACCTTGCGGCAAGCGGCGATGTCGGCCGTTTCCTCGCAATTTCCTTCATAATAGGTATAAGCCACGCCCTGCTTGGCCGGTTTCACGTCCAAGGCGGGGGAGTAGGTCATGCGTGCCTCTTCCTCCGAGTTCAGGCCGGAGGGGTAGTAGTAGGTGGCCTCGCGTCCGTCCGGCGTCGTAATCCACGTGTTGAACTTGCGCTGGCCTTCGTACATTTCAATAATGCGGGCACCACGCTTCAGGTCGCCGTAAGCATCCTTGCCTGTCACCCGTCCGAAGGCCAGGAGAATGCCCTTATTGATGCCCAGGTAGTCATTGTCATGGTCGTGGCCCACAAAGGTTCCCATTACGTCCTGCATCTCGATGAACGAGGTGAATATGCCGGAGTTCAACTTCGAGCCTGCCACGCCCTCATTCTTGGTGCCGTAGGTCTTGTTGTCGCCCACGATTTCCCCATACTCTTGCAGGGGGATGTGGAAGAAGGCTAAGGCCGGCAGCGGCTGTCCGCCGTTGGCTTGGGTGAAGCGGGCACTCTGTTCGTGGTACCAGGCTATCTGGTCGAAGTGAATCCAGTCGTAGGCGCCGTAGAGCTTTTCGGGCTGGTAGTCGTTGGAGTCCAGGAAGTAGAGCACGGCCTCCGTCTTCCCCCCGGTTCCTTGGATGGGGAGGACACAGTTGCCGCAGCCTTTGATGTCCTTCGGGCCTTTCTCACCCACATAGTAGGGCGATTGCAGCAGGAAGTCATAAATCTCGTCCTTGGTCAGATACTCCGCATCGTGGTTGCCCATCGTGACCACGAACGGCATCTTCAGCTCATTGAACAGGTCTGTCACGGCCTGCCAGCCTTCGCGGGCAGGGTCGTCGGTCACCACGTCGCCGCTCAATACGGCCAAGTCGGGCTGTTCGGCCTTCAGCACCGCACGGATGGTGGCCTCGGTGTCAGCACAGCCCGTCGAACGGGGTGCCCAATGCAGGTCCGTGAACTGGACGATCTTGAACTTGCCGTCCTTGAAAGCGAAAGTTTGCTTTTGTGCAAAACTGATGGCCGGCATACAGCCCAGCAGCACCAGCAAGAGAATGGATACTTTTTTCATACCTTTAAAATTAATAGATTTCTATCTCGTCTAACGCGAAGTCGCTATTTTTTCCCTCATTGTAATACCCTTTCGGGCAAGGACCTCCGCCGACCAGTTCCAGGCGCACAAAGGTAGCTTCTACTTCCGGGAAACAGAGGGACACCGGAAAGCGAACAGCCTCCGTGGGCGTGAAGTCGTAGGTAAGCAGGCTATCGGCCACAGACACGAAGTGCTCGCCGTTCATTGACACGGAAATCCGAGCCGCACGAACCGGCCACAATGTGTTCCATGGACGCCAAAGCGAGGCGAAGGACACTTTGCTGACCTTTCCGGGCCGGTGCAGCTTCAGGACAAGCTGCATGGTGTCCCGGTGGAACGTGAGCCAGCGGTGGTGGTCGCGTGCCTGTCCTTGACGACCGTCCGTCAGGGAATGGATGTCGCACAGGTCGCCCAAGTCCGGTGTCTCGCTATAAGAATAAGTACAGCCCGTGGCTGCGTTGACGGCAAAAGCTGTCGGCTTCACCTGCCCCAAGGGCTTCCCATCGCGATAGGCAGCCGCATAGACCACGGCATCTTCGGTAAGGGCGATGGGGGACTCGTAAAGCGGGGACGTGGCAGTCACCACCGAATCGTTCAGGGCGTATCGGATTTCCGCGTCAGGGCAGAAGGTGTGCAAGTCCACTTCGTAGATTCCGTCCTTCTCTTTCCATGCACCGGATGCGTCTACCTCATAGAAGTTGCGGCAAGCGTTCACTCCGCGCAGGTCCAGTCGGCGGAACTCTTTGTCCAGGCGGCGTGCAAAGTCTTTGAAGTCTTTCTGTTCAGGTTGAGTCCACTGCACCTCGGCCATGGCCAAGAGGCGGGGGAAGGCCATGTATTCAAAGTGTTCCGGTGTTTGGATGTATTCGCCCCAAATGTTGGCTTGCGTGCCAATGATATAGGCTTGTTCCTCCGGCGTCAAAGCCGCTGGCAGAGGATCGTAAGCGTAGACCGTATCCAAAGGCAGGAAGCCCCGCATGGCCATCGGTTCTTCTTCGGGTACACTTTGGTAGAAGTCAAAGTAGCAGCGCACGCCAGGCGTCATGATGACACGGTGCTTCTGTCGTGCCGCCTCGATGCCGCCCTCCTCGCCGCGCCAGGACATGACCGTGGCGTTGGGGGCCAGGCCGCCTTGCAGGATTTCGTCCCAGCCGATGATGTCGCGTCCCCGGCTGTTGACAAACTGCTCGATGCGGTGGATGAACCAGCTCTGCAGGGCTTCTTCATCGGGCAGGCCCTCGCGCTTCATCAGGGCTTGGCAATGGGCGCACTTCTTCCACGCCTTCTTGGGGCACTCGTCGCCCCCGATGTGGATGTAATGGCTGGGGAAGAGGTCCGTCACCTCTGTCAACACGTCCTCCAGAAAGCGGAAGGTGTTCTCCTTGGGGCAATAGACCTCGTCGAACACGTCGAAGTAGTCGCGCACCACGTAGGTCTTGCCCAACCCGCAGGACAGCTCTGGATAGGAAGCCAGGGCAGCCGAGGCATGGCCGGGCATCTCAATTTCGGGCACCACGGTGATGAAGCGGTCGGCGGCATAGCGCACAATCTCGCGGATCTCGTCCTGGGTGTAGTAGCCGCGCTGTTCCTTGTTGTCATAGCGGCGGGGGTAGTAGTAGTCCGAATGGCCTATCTGGGTGCGGGGGCGGTGCGAGCCTACTTCGGTCAGACGGGGATATTTCTTGATTTCAATCCGCCAGCCTTGGTCGTCGGTCAGGTGGAAGTGGAAGACGTTCATCTTGTAGGAAGCCATCAGGT
This sequence comes from Candidatus Bacteroides pullicola, assembly GCA_019115825.1. Classification (GTDB taxonomy): domain Bacteria; phylum Bacteroidota; class Bacteroidia; order Bacteroidales; family Bacteroidaceae; genus Bacteroides; species Bacteroides pullicola. The sequence goes on along the minus strand of DXCV01000046.1, from coordinate 3,913 downwards.
CGATGAACTTCAGCACCTCCTCCTTGGGCAGGAAGTTGCGTCCGACGTCCATCATGGCTCCGCGGTGGGGGAAGCGGGGCGCGTCCACAATGCGGACGGTCGGTATCTCCAACGTCCCTGCAAAGGTTTGCGACGAATCGTAAATATCCGGCGGGAGCAGTTGCAGCAGCGTCTGCACGCCGTAGAACCAGCCGGCTCCCGAAGCGTTCGACGTGATGCACACGCCCTCACGGTCCGCCTCCAGCCGGTAGGCTTCGTCGGCCAGGGTGCTGTCCGTGGCCAGGCGGATGTCGGCTTCCGTCCCTTGGGGTACGGCTTTCAGGGCGATGGGGGTATTCTGCAAAGCGTCTTCCAGGTAGCGGAAGACCTTTTGCGCATTCTCTTCTTCCGGCAGCGACACGGCGGTTTCGCCCGGCAGGACGTAACTGCCCGATGCGGCTGTCAGGCTATTGGGCATCGGGATGACACAAAAGGCCGCGTCGGCCCCGCCCTCCGTGCATGACGAAAGGACGAGGGACGCGGTTGCCAACCAACAAACTATCTTTCTCATAAGTTCTTTGTCAATAGGGTGGGATACTCGCGCACAGTGTGCAGAATCAATTCGCCGAACAGCGTGTTGGTCCACGCGAACCATGAGCGGGTGAAGTCCTTGGCGTCGTTCACGTTGAAGGACTCGTGCATGAAGCCCGTGCCGCCGTCCGTGTCGCGCAGCATCCGCAGACAGTCGCGCACCTCGTCGGTATCGTCCGTGGTGAAGGCCTTCATGATGAGGCTCATGGGCCAGGCGTAGTTCAGTCCCACGTGTGGGCCGCCCACGCCTTCGCCTGCCTTGCCGCGGAAGAAGTAGGGATTGTTGTCGCTCCAGATCATCTTGCGGGTGTTGCGGTAGATAACATCTTTCGGCGAGCAGTAGCCCAGGTAGGGCGCGGCCAGCAGGCTGGGCACGTTGGCGTCGTCCATGCAGAGGGCATTGCCGTAGCCGTCCACCTCGAAGGCATAGATGCGGCCGCAGACGGGGTGGTTGACGATGGCATAGCGGCGGATGGCTTCGTCCACCTCTTCGGCGAGGGCCTGGCACTCCGAGGCAAAGGCTTCATCGCGGCGAATCTTCCGTTCCATCTCCGCCAACTGGCGCAGGGAGACCACGGCAAACATGTTGGAGGGCACGAGGAAGCCGTATTGCGTGGCATCGTCCGACGGACGGAAAGCCGAGACGATGAGTCCGACGGGCTTCACCGGGGCACCCCAGCCGTTGTTGATTTGCGAGTCCGTGGGGCGGTCGCAGTCGCGCCGGAAGCTGTACGGACCCAGCCCGTCCTTGCGCTGCTGTTCCTTGAAGGTCTTCACCACCAGCGTCATGGCCTTGTGCCATTGGGCATCGAAGGGAGCCGTGTCGCCCGTCAGCGTCCAGTAGTGGTAAGCCAGGCGGATGGGGTAGCAGAGGGAGTCAATCTCCCACTTACGCTCGTGCAGCTCCTTCACCATGTGCTGCGTGTGGTCCGTCTCCCAGTAGCTGCCCAGGGGGCCGTCGTTGAAGGCGTTGGCGTAGGGGTCGATGCAGATGCACTCGGCCTGTCGGCGGATGAGGCCCTCAATGAGTCGACGGAGCGGTTCGTCGTCTTTCATCAGGGGCAGGTAGGGCCACACCTGTGCGGACGAGTCGCGCAGCCACATGGCCTCGATGTCGCCGGTGATGACGAAGGTGTCCGGCTTGCCGTTCTTCATCGTATGCTTGACGGTAGTGTCCAGCGTGTTGGGGAAGCAGTTCTCGAACATCCAGCGCAGCTTCTCGTCCTTGATTTTCGGTTTGGTCTCGGCAATGACGGCCTCCACGGCTTTCGAGGTGAAATGCCGCTTGTCCGGCGCGGGGCGCAGGGATTTATAGGTTGACGACCCGCCCGCCGCAGCGGCCAGTGAGTCAAAAGGATGTACGGCCAAGGCGGCCAAAGCGAGCCCTCCCGTCTGGAGGAAGCGGCGTCGCGACATATTGGAATTGGTCTTCATTAGCTTTTCTTTTTGGGATTATCGTGGTTAATATGACATTGTTGTAGGTTTCGTCCTCGGTTCCACCGCCATTGGAACTCGGTTCCGCCGCCGTTGGAACTCGGTTCCGCCGCCGTTGGAACTCCATCTCCCGGCGTAGGAAGAGGAAATCAATAGGTGTGTTGTCCGGGTTGCACGGCTATCTTCTTCTCCTTGTCCCCATAAAGCACTTTGAGCGTGAAGGGGATGTTGGTGTTGACCGTGATGCGCGGCTCAGCGTCGGGCGAGCGGCGTGCGTCCGCCTTGAGGTCAATCAGGCCGTCCGGGCCGAAGGGGTAACGCTCGATGCCGTTTTCTTCCGTCAGGTTCAGGTCCCAGACAATCTCGCGCTCCACGTAGTCGCCCCGGATGCCGATGATGAACTCTATCAGCTCCGCGATGGGCGGCAGGCCGGCCCAGCCGACAAACTCCTTGCGGGCCATGAAGCCCGGTTCGGCCTTCTCCGGCGCATAGTATTCCCAAAAGGTGCCGGTGTTCTTGTAGACTTGCAGCACCTCGGCGTAGTGGTTCAGGCAGATTTCACGCGCCAGCTTGCGGTAGCCCTTCTCCACCAGGCCGCGCATCACCATGTAGTTGGTGCCGGGCCATACGCCGCCTTGCCAATAGCGGCCGTTCGCCTTGTATTTGGGATGATTGGCAGCCAGCGAGGGGACGCGTCCCGGACGGTTGAAGGTGGTGGTGTCTTCCAGATGGGCTACCAGACGGTCCAGGCGGGTGCTGTCCAGCACGTCGGTGTACAAGGCCCAATAGGCACCGATGCCCTGCGTGGTGCAGAGCGAGCCGTCGGCATATTGGTCGTAGAGGAAGCCCGTCTTCTCGTCCCACAGGTTCTCGCGGATGTACTTCTTCAGCATCTTGGCCTCGTCCTCGAAGTCCTCGATTTCCTGCCAACGCTCCAGGTAGAAGCCCATCTGGAGCAGGAGGTTGGCCGTGAAGAGCTGTTGCAGGTTGGTGTCCAGCCAAATCATGTGGCCGTGGCTGTAGATGGGGCTGTATTCCTCGGGCACGCGGGGCATGTTGTCCATCCCCGTGCCCCAGCCGCTGGACCAGTACATGCCGTTGCGCCACGTGTGGTTCAGGCGCAGCCACTTGTAGTAGGCGCAGAGGGCGGGAAAAATCTTGTGCAGGCGTTCCGTGTCGCCGAATTGGTGATAGTAGACCATTTCGCACCACGGCATCAGGTTGGGCCCGGTGCTGGTGGGGTCGTAACGCTCGAAGCAGTCGGCACCGTCGGCTTTGATTTCGCGGCAGATGAAGCCGTCGGGATGTTGTTTGGCGTAGAAGTTGTCCAACGTCTGTTGGAAGGGGAAGAACCGTGTGCCGTAGCGGGCAAACATCAGCATGAATGAGGAGTCCCACATGAAGATGTTGCCGTTGTAGGCCGTGTCCAGGTAGCTGGAGACGAAGCCCGAGCCTTCCTGCGGGGCGCGGATGTTGCCCACGGCAATCTCCCAGGCACGCCAGTACATTTCAATCTCTTTGGGATGTCCCGTCCAGATGGGGTTGGGCAGGATTTGTTTGGCTTCTGCGAAGCTCCTGGGGGTGATGACTTGGGGCTTGGCCACGCGGTATTCGTTCTCCGTGACCAAGGGTTCCTTGACATACGTGTTCTTGTAGGGCAGGTGGTATTTCTCGTCGTTGCCGCAGCTCTGCGCGTCCACCCGGACGGCAAACAGCAGGCACAGCAGCGAGGTAAAGAAGAGGTGTTTCAGCATGGAGCGGATGTTGTTTTTGGTGGTAGGTAAATGATAATTTATCGGTGATGGCACGCAGATGACACTGATTAAGCAGATTTGCGCAGATTCTTTATTATCTGCCTATTAAAATCTGCGGTCATCTGTACTATCTGCGTCATCTGCGTGCCATAAAT
>DXCV01000045.1 GCA_019115825.1 Candidatus Bacteroides pullicola | reverse complement strand
ATTATATATTATACAATATAACACACCTTTGCTGGAAAATCATTTTCGCTAATTGAGATTTGAGACAATTGAGACAATTGAGACGCCGGGACCGACATTTGCGCCAAAAGCCGCACATAACCCCTTGTCTCTCAGGCTAATTTAATTTTTCCAAAAATCCGTACAAAAAACTGCTCCCCGCCGCCCCCAAAAATTTGGCTATGCCGAACAAAATGCTTACCTTTGTTCCGTCAAGGCCAAGACACTGCGAGAGAATTGACGATTAACCATTAACCATTAACCATTAACCATTAACCATTAACCTAACCGACTATGAGTTTCTACAAAAAGATTTTCAATGAAAAGTTTGGCGTCTACTATCCCAGCGCCGTGACTGTAGGCCAGCCCGTCCCCGTGAAGAAGGTGGCCAAGCGATTGAGCCAAATGTGCACCGTGACCTATGCCGACGTGATGGCCGTCTTGGGCGAACTCCCCGGCGTGATGGCCGCCTACATGGGCCAGGGCAAGTCTGTCCGCCTCGACGGACTGGGCACCTTCCGCTACACGCTGAAGACCAAGGGCGTCGCCGACGAAGCCGACTTCGCCTTCCAGAAGCAGGTGGAGGCCATCCGCGTCCAGTTCGTCCCCGCACGCGAGGGAGCGCAGACCAAAGGCTCCGTAGCCACCCGCAGCCTGGTGCCCACCGGCATCGAGTGGTTGCCCTATGACCCCGCCATGGAGAAGGCCGACGGCGGCACGACCACTGAACCCGGCGGCGAGGAAGGCGGCGGAGGCACCGAACCGGGCAGCGGCGACGAGGACTCCTTCGGCTGATTTTAGGACATAGGAACATAGGTGACATATTTTTTTAAAGACATAAGAACATAGGAGCATAAGTTTTTAAGACATAAGAACATAGGAACATATTCGTTCCAATCATCAAAATAAAAAATATGTTCTTATGTTCCTATGTCCAAAAAATAAAAATATGTTCCTCTGTTCCTCTGTCCAAAAAAGAAAATATGTTCTTATGTTCCTCTGTCTAAAAAAGAAATTTGTCTAACCACTAACCATTACTATCATGACCAAGAAAGACACCTGGAAAATGATTATCCAAACCCTTATCAGCATCCTGACGGCCATCGGCACCACGCTGGGCATGGTGAGCTGCATGTAGCCTGGCGGCCTGTCAGCGTGTCAGCAGTGACAGCGTGTCAGTGGCCTTGCTGACAAAACGGCTCCCGCTCCTCCCGCCTTATTGATGCAGGTCAAGAAATATGTTGTAGAACATGTTTTTTAGGCTTGCATCATTTGGTTTTTCTTCGGAAGGCCCTACTTTTGCAGCGTCAAAAGCGAATGACTGAAACAAAACGAAGTTATTGAGGAGGACAGAAAAATGAAACGAATGGGAAAGCATTTCCTGGGATTCGTGAAGCATGCGCTGGCACGGATCGGGGAAAACGAAATCAAGGCATACGACTTGGATTAAGAAAAGTACGAGAACAGGATAACATTTATTGAATTTAATCTAAAGGTTACGATTATGAAAAAGAAAGTGAACAATCCGTTGAAGCGTTTCTTCCATGCTATGGGAAAGAACTGGATGGAGTCGATGAAGTATTACAGCTACTCCTGCTGAACGATGAACAAATAAGATAAAGCACATTTTTACTAAGTAAAGCAGATGAAAGGGCATGCCGCACAACGGTGTGCCTTTTTTGTTGTTTCATGAAAATTAAGCCGGAAAGAACATTTGTTAGGCTTTTATTTCGTTACTTTGTTCTTGGTTCTAAATTATGGCACGCAGATGACACAGACTGGGCAGATGACCACAGATTTTAATAAGCAGATAATAAAGAGTCTGCGTAAATCTGTTAAATCGGTGTCATCTGTGTGCCATCACCGATAAATTACCGATGAATGTTGAATACCATAACATGATGTGGCTTATGAAGTTTATCAGAAAATTGTGCAGCGTCTTGCTGCCGTGTGTGTGCGGAGCCGGTGTCGCCCTGCACGCCCAGACCTATGACCAACTGTGGAAACAAGTGGCGCAGGCGGAGGAGAAGAGCCTGCCGCAGACCGTCATCCAACTGACTGGCCAAATCTACCAGAAAGGCCTGCAGGAGCGCAACGCCCCGCAGTTGCTGAAAGCCTACGTCTGCCGCGCGGCCTGGCAGGAAGAACTGACGCCGGACAGCTTCTATACCCGCCTGCCGCAACTGGAGCAATGGGCGCAGACGGAGCCGGATGCCGTCAACCGCGCCATCCTCCACTCCCTGCTGGCCGAGGAATATGCCGGGTTCGCCGCGGGCAATTACGGCGCCCTGCGCAGCCGTACCGTGGTGGAGGGCGACGACCTCTCCTCGGACATCCGCCTGTGGACGTCCGCCCAGTTCATCCGCCGCGTGGATGACTGCTGCACGGAGGCGTTGCGCGATTCGGCCACGCTGCTCGCTGCGTCCGCCGAGGCGTATGTGCCTTTCGTCGAACTGGAGACCGGCAGCCGCTTCTACGGGCACGACCTCTACCACCTGCTGTCCCGCCGCGCCATAGAAGCCTACGAGACGATGCAACGCTTCGATGCCGATTCGCTGGTGCAGCAGCGGATAGAGGGCATTTATACCGCCCTGGTAGCGGCTTACAAGCAGCGTCCGGACAGGGAAGACGGCTTGGTGCTGGCCACGCTGGACGAGCTGAAATTCCGGCATCCGCGCATCCCGTCCGATGACCGGGAGGACACGGCCTATCTCGCCGCTCTGGACGCATTGATAGCCCGCCACGGCGACCGTCCCGTCTGTGCGGAGGTCTACCTGGCCAAGGCGGAATACCTGTATAGAGGCAGCCGTCAGCAGCAGCCTGCCCGGGCATTGGCCGTCTGCGAGGAGGCCATCCGACGCTATGCGAAGTACGAGCGCATCAACGAAGTGCGCAACCTCCGGGAAAGCATCCTGCGCTCCGATTTGACTGTCCGCACGCTGGCGGTGAGCTATCCCGGCGATTCCCTGGCGTTGAACGTGTCCTACCGCAACCTGGGCGGCTTCACGCTGAACCTCTACCGGACGGACTTGAAGAACGGCTACGACCGTCCGGAAGGCGGCGTCAGGAACCGTAACTATCTCCGTCAGCACGCCCGCAAGGTAGTTACCCGTCATTTCGACTTGCAGCCGAATCCGCTGCCCGGCATTGCCCCGGAAGATTGGCCCTACACACGAGCCGATACCGTCTTCAGCCTCCCGATGCCCGAAGAACTGGGCGTCTATGTGGTGGAGGTGGTGCCCGACGGCAAGACGGTGGACGGAGCCGACCGCCACGAGGTGGCCGTCTCCCGCCTGATGCCGCTGACGCTCTCGCTGCCGGGCAAACAGCTGGAAGTGCTCTCGCTCGACTCCAAGACGGGACATCCCGTGCCGGGCGTGACTTTCCGCTTCTATTCCACCTACGGCATGCCGGAGCCGGGCAAGCTGGTCGCCGAGGTGACTACCGGTGCAGACGGACGCGCCACGTTGGCGGGAGACAGGAAAATCCGCACCTACACCGTTGCCAAAGGCGAGGATACCTACCTGGACACGCAGAGCATCGCTTATGCGGATTATGGCCGGCGTAATACCGCCTCGCAAGAGAACCTGACGTTGCTGACCGACCGCTCGCTCTACCGTCCCGGACAGACGGTCTACGTCAAAGGCATTGCCTACGAGCAAGACGACGAATCCGCCCGTGTGCTGGAAGGCAAGACCTATACACTCTCCCTGCTGGATGTCAACCGCAAGGAACTCTCCAAGCAAGAAGTGCGCACCAACGACTTTGGCTCCTTTGCTGCCGAATTTATCCTGCCTACCAGTTGCCTGAACGGCGATTTTGTCATCAAGGCGGGCAACCGTACAACGACTTTGATTCGCGTGGAGGAGTACAAACGCCCGACGTTTGAACTGACGTTCGACCCTGTGAAGACTGCCTACGCCTTGGGCGATACCGTGACCGTGACCGGGCAGGTGAAAGCCTACAACGGCGCAGCCTTGCAAGAGCTACCCTTGGCCTATACCCTGACGCGCGGCTATGGCATTTGGCGCGGAGAGACCCGTCCGCTGGCGGCCGACACCGTGCAGCTGGATGCCGAAGGACGCTTCTCCATCCCCGTGGCGTTGCTGCCGGAGGATAGGGAGAATAACTTCAGTCCGATGGCCTACTTCACGCTCACTGCAACGGTGACCAGCGACAACGGCGAGACGCAGAGCGAGACGCGCACCTTCTCCGCTTTCCGTCGGATGTATTATTTTCTTCAAGAATTGTCTACCCAGCTTTGTAAGGAAGATTCATTGTCTGCCACCTTCCGCATCACCAATGCCGACAACCAGTTGCTGGAGATGCAGGGCGTGTATCGCCTCTACCGCCTCCAAGGAAACCAGCCGGAGCAGCAGCCGACGTTCGAAGGCTCCTTCACGTCCGGCGAACAGCTGACGTTGGAGGCGTGGAAGCAACTGCCTTCGGGACAATACCGCCTCCAACTCTCCGTGGCGGGGAAAGAGGATAAGTCGGAAACCGACCTCCTGCTCTTCTCCAAGCACGATAGCCGCCTGCCCGCCTTCCGCGAGCAGTTCATCCACGTGGAGAACACCGAGTTCGACGCTGCGCATCCCGCCGTGCTCTACTACGGCACTTCCTTCCGCGATGCTTACGTCTGGATAGATATAAATAAGGAGGAAGGCCGCATCGAACGCAGCGTCTTGCAACTGACCGATTCGCTCCTTCGCCTGGAGTATCCCTACAAGGAAGTCTACGGCAAAGGCATCACCGTTTCCTTCAACGTGGTGAAGAACGGACAGTACTATAACCAGACAGTGGCTTTGGCGAAGCGCGAACCTTCCCGCACGCTCGATATGAAGTGGGAAGTCTTCCGCGACCATCTGCGCCCCGGCCAGCAAGAAGAATGGAAGCTGGTGGTGAAGACTCCGCAAGGACTTCCCGCTGCTGCCGAGGTGTTGGCTACGATGTACGATGCTTCGCTCGACCAGCTCTTCAGCCGCCATCAGGCGTTGGCCGTCTACTTCAGCCGTTACATACCGTATCATAATTGGCGGGCTGCTTCGTGGGGGATGTCCGTTTCCTCGCCTTACTTCCAGACGAAGTATTGGCAGGTGACGCAGTGGATGTACGACCACTTCTACCGGTGCTATCCCAACCTGAACTATGTATCGGACCTCTACCAGATAGTTTCGACAGACGGAGTCAGCGTGGCCGATGTCAGAGCCAGCAACCGTCTCTTTGCCAGCACCAAGCAAGCCTCCGTAACGGGAGCCGTGGCGCGGGATGAGGTGATGATGGAAGTCACTCCGCTGGCCAAGCTGGAGGAATCCGCAGTGGCCGAAGACGGTGCAGCTCCCGAAGCTCCCGCCGAAGCTCTCCAGCCGATGGAAGGCCTGCGCACGAACTTCGCCGAAACCGCCTTCTTCTATCCGCAACTGCGCACGAACGAAGCGGGCGAACTGGTCTTCTCCTTCACCGCGCCGGAGAGCCTCACCCGCTGGAATTTCCGCAGCTACTCCCACACCAAGGATATGCTGATTGGATACCTGGAAGCTACCGCCACCACCAGCAAGGAGTTTATGCTGACGCCTAACCTGCCGCGCTTCGTGCGGGTGGGAGACGAGACGCGCATCGCTGCGACCATTAACAACCTGACGGAAGCCAAGGTGAAAGGCACCGCCACGCTGACGCTCTTCGATCCGCTGACGGATAAGGTTATCCAGAAGAAGAAAGAACGCTTCTCCGCCGAAGCAGGTCGCACCGCTGCTGTGGAGTTCGCTTTCGACGTGACCGACCGCTATGATTTGCTGGGCGTGCGCATCGTTGCTGACGGTGGCGACTTCAGCGACGGCGAGCAACACGTTTTGCCCGTCCTGAGCAACAAGACCTTCCTCACCGAAACATTGGCGATGCCTATCCGAGGCGGAGAGACGCGCTCCTTCTCGCTGGACAGTCTCTTCAATCGCCAGAGTGAGACGGCCACCGACCGCCGTCTGACGGTGGAGTTTACGGGTAATCCCGCCTGGCTGGCTGTGCAGGCGTTGCCCGCCTTGGGTGAGCCGGTAGCCGAGGATGCTATCTCACGCGCCGTGACGTGGTATGCCAACAGCCTGGCCGCTTACATCGCCGCCTCCAATCCGCGCATCAAAACGATGCTGGAGGCGTGGAAAGCGCAGGGCGGTACGCAGGAAACTCTCCTGAGCCGTCTGGAGCAGAATGCCGACGTGAAGAACATCTTGCTGGAAGAAACGCCTTGGCTCGCCGAAGCGCAGGACGAGAGCGAGCAGATGGCCCGCCTCTCCACGCTGTTCGATGTCAACACGATGTCCCTCCGCCTGGCTTCTTCCTTGAACAAGCTGCGCGAGATGCAGGACGGCGACGGTGCGTGGAGTTGGTATCCCGGTATGCGGAGCAATCGCTACATCACGCAGTACATCCTCTCGCTGCTCGTTCGTCTGCCGTTGCTGACGGGCGAAGCGCTCGATGCGGAGGCCACTGCGATGCGCGACCGCGCCTTCGACTACCTGCACCGCGAGATTCGGGAGGATTACTTGGCGTGGTTGCGTCAGACGCCTCGCGTGGAGGTGAATCGCCTCTCGGATTTCCAGTTGGATTACTTCTATCTGCTGGCTTTGTCCGGCGAGGAAGTGCCTGCCGGTACGCGCGAAGCCTACAACTATTACTTCCCCAAGGTGCAAAACGAACTGACGGACGGCAGCATCACGCGCAAGTCGCAAGCTCTCGTCATCCTGCACAAGGCAGGCAAGAGCGCACAAGCCGCTGACTTTGCTGCTTCCTTGCGCGAGCATCTCATTCAGGAGGATGAAATGGGCGCACACTTCGCTTTCCTCGACAACGAATATCGTTGGGGAATGATGCCTATCCCAACGCATGTTTCCGCTATGGAGGCTTTGCGCTTGGTGGGAGGCAACGACGCGCTGCTGGAAGAAATGAAACTCTGGCTGCTGCAACAGAAGAAGACCACTTCGTGGGATACGCCTGTCGCTGCTGCAGATGCCGTCTATGCGCTGTTGGCGGGTGGCCGGGATTGGTTGGCCGACCAAGGCGACGTGCGCATCTCGCTGGGCAAGGAAATCACCATCGAGACGCTGACGGATGATTCGACTGTCCCCGGCTTGAGCTACGTGCGCAAGACCTACACCGACGACAGTCCCGCCGTCCGCACCACGAACGTCACCGTGGAGAAGCGCGACCAAGGCTTTGCCTGGGGAGCCGTCTACGCCCAGTTCCTCTCGCCGATGTCCGACCTGAAGCAGCACGGCGGAGAACTGTCTGTGGACAAACAGCTCTACGTGGAGCGCATCGCCGCGGACGGACGCAAGACGTTGGAGCCGTTGACGGACGGCGTGCGACTGGCTGTGGGAGACATCCTCGTGTCGCGCATCACGCTCCGTCTGGATCGCGCCATGGACTTCGTGCAGCTGAAGGACCAGCGCGCCGCTTGTCTGGAGCCGGTCAATGCGTTGTCGGGCTACCGCTTTGGCGCAGGCACCGGCTATTATGAGGAAGTGGGCGATGCTGCCACCAGCTTCTTCTTCGATGCGCTGGTCAAGGGCGTCTACGTCCTCGAGCATCGCCAGCGGGTGGCGCGTGGTGGCACGTATGAAGCAGGTATCGCCACGATGCAATGCGCCTACGCGCCGGAGTACGCCTCGCATTCGGCAGGCAGCACGCTGCGCGTGGAGTAAGGTGAAAGGCTTGCCGTTTTTTTAGGCGCGGATTGCGCGGATTTCACGGATAAATCCTCGTAATCCGCGCCTTATTATATCCCCTTGATGCGTGATGAGCCTGCTTGTCCCTGCCCTTCCCGCCGGGTAGGGCAACACTTTGCCATGTATACTCCTGACGAAAAAGCCTTTTTCGTATGACGAAAAAGGCTTTTTCGTCGGTGATAAAAGGTGTAGATACTAATTGAAAATAGCACCAGATTTTAATTCAAAACAGCTCCACTTATAGTTATTGCAAAAGTAGTTCATAAAAATGAAATAGTATCATAAATTCATAGTTTTCTGAGTTTCTTTCAGTCTG
>DXCV01000044.1 GCA_019115825.1 Candidatus Bacteroides pullicola | reverse complement strand
AATTTATGGCACACAGATGACACTGATTGTACAGATGACCACAGATTTTATTAAGCAGATAATAAAGAATCTGCGTAAATCTATTTAATCTGCGTCATCTGTGTGCCATCACCGATAAATTATCATTTACCCTCACAATGAATACCGATATCACCACATTAACCTCCGAGGCCGTCGCCCTCCTGCAATCCCTCATCGCCATCCCCTCTGTCAGCCGCGACGAGGCACGGGCCGCCGACTGCCTGCAACAATACATCGAACTGCAAGGGATGGACACCGGCCGCAAGGGCAACAACGTCTGGTGTCTGGGCCCGGCGTTCGACCTGAAGAAACCTACCCTGTTGCTCAACTCGCACATCGACACCGTGAAACCCGTCAGTGGCTGGCGGCGAGACCCCTTCACGCCCCGGCTGGAGGGTAACGGCAAACTCTATGGACTGGGCAGCAATGACGCGGGCGCTAGCGTGGTCAGTCTGTTGCAGGCGTTCCTGCAGCTCTGCCGCAAGTCGCAACCCTACAACCTCCTGTTCCTGGCCTCCTGCGAGGAGGAGGTCTCCGGCAAGGACGGCATCGAGAGCGTCCTGTCCCAGTTGCCGCCCATCGACTTTGCCTTGGTGGGCGAGCCGACCGAGATGCAGCCAGCCATCGCCGAGAAGGGCTTGATGGTGCTGGACGTCACCGCCACGGGCCGTTCGGGCCACGCCGCGCGCGACGAGGGTGACAATGCCATCTATAAGGTGTTGGATGACATCGCCTGGTTCCGCGACTACCGTTTCCCGAAGGTGTCGCCCCTCTTGGGGCCTGTCAAGATGAGCGTCACGATGGTCAACGCCGGCACGCAGCACAATGTCATCCCCGACCGCTGCACCTTTGTGGTGGACATCCGCAGTAACGAGTGCTACACTAACCAAGAGCTTTTCGACCTCATCGTCCCGAACCTGAAGTGCGAGGCCCGTGCCCGCAGTTTCCGCCTGGGCTCGTCGCATGTTCCGGCAGAGCATTCCGTGGTGCGCCGCGCCGTGTCGCTGGGACGTGTGCCTTTCGGTTCGCCCACGCTGTCGGACCAGGCGCTGATGCCCTTCCCTTCCATGAAGATGGGGCCGGGCAAAAGCAGCCGTTCGCACACGGCGGACGAGTTTGTGTTTGTGAAGGAGATAGAGGAGGCTATCGGACTGTATTTGGAATTGCTGGACGGGACGGCGTTGGGTTAAGGAGTGAGCAGTCCCAGAATGACTGAGGCGGGAATTTCCAGTTTGGAGAAGGCAAATAGTTTTTTGCCGAGGTCTTTCAGGGAGGCTCCGATGTGATAAACATCCGTATCGTCAATGATCAGGAAGCGGTCGTGGGCTTGTTTGTAGACATGCACTTCTATCCGGGGGTATTGGCTGTTGTGTTTCTGTAAGTCCAGTTGGAATTGACGGCTAATGGCTTGCGTATGGATGTCGGCTTTCACGCCGTCGTTCCGTTTGCTGAGCATCAGCAGTACGGATTCATCCACGTAGTTGTCTATCAGTACGATGGATTTCCTGGCGGAGCGGATGAGGTTGGTGGCGAATGTATAGGCATCGAACAGTTGCCCATCGTGGAAGATGCCTTCAACGGGAGGCAGGGAGGTGCGGACAAAGAAATCTACTTTATCCGTCAAGTATTCTATCTGCTTGTCGTGCTGCTGAAGTCTCGTGTCTATTTGTTCCCACCGTTGGTTGATGGAGTACCCTTTCAGGAGGTAATCCTTTAGTACTTTGTTTGCCCACTGGCGGAACAGAACGCCTCGCTTGCTGGAGACTCTGTATCCGACAGAAATGATCATGTCGAGATTGTAGAAGTCAATGTTTCGGTTGACGGTTCTATTCCCTTCTTTTCGAACTACTCGAATTTTTCGAGTAGTTGCGTTTGCTTCCAATTCCTCTGTTTGGTATATCTCTTTGATATGGTAGGTGATGGTATGCTCTTTTACGGCAAAAAGCTCTGCCATTTGTGCCTGCGTCAGCCAGACGGTTTCGTCCTCCAGCCGCACTTCCAGCTTTACTTCATTGTCCGGTTGATAGAGTATGATTTCTCCTTGATTTTCCATGGGGTATTGTGTTCTTTTTGTTGATGATGGCAAAGATAGGTATTCTTCTTGATATTTCCTGGATTCTCACCGCGCAATCCACCCCTCCGGATCCAGCTTCTGCGTCTCCATCCGTAGTTGGAAGTGCAGGACGGTGCGGCCGCCCTTGGCGGGGTCGGAGAATACTTCGCCCAGCGGCTGGCGCGTCTTGACGAGGTCGCCCGCCTTGACTGTGGCGCGGGACAGGTTGCAGTAGACCGAGATGTACGAGCCGTGGCGCACCAGCACGTTGAACAGGCCGTTCAGTTGGAAGACGGCGGCCACCTTGCCGTCGAACACGGCTTGCGCCCGGGCGCCGGGACGGCCCTGCAGGTCGATGCCCTTGTTGTCCAGTTGCACGTTGCGCAACACGTTGTAGCGGCCATAGTGGCTGACGATGAGGTAAGGCCCCGTGATGGGCGCGGGCAGCTTGCCCCGGTTGGAGGCGAAGGAGCCGGACAGTTGACGGTCGGCCTTGTCCAGGTGGTAGGCTTCCAGCGGGGCGGCTTTTTCTGCCGGGGCGGGGGTGGGGGAGGCGGATGCCTTGGCCTGGGCCTCGGCCCGTTTGCGGCGTTCGGCCTCTTCCCGGGCCTTGCGCTTGACTTCGGCCTCGGCTTGGCGGCGTGCCTTTTCTATCTCTTCGGCAATGAGGCGGTCGATGCGGTCGTTCAGTTGTTGGGCCTCGCGGCGTTGCTTCCTCAGTTCGCGTTGCAGGTCGCTCTGGCGGCGGCGCAGGTTGTCCACCAGGGCCGTCTGTTCCTTCTCCTGGGCTTGCAGTTTCTCAATCTCCGCCTGGCGTTCCTTCAGCAGTTTGCCTTTGGCCTCGCGCAGTTGCAGCAGTTCGGCTCGTTGGCGGTCCACTTTCTTTTGTTGCCGGACGATTTCTTCCCCCTGCCGTTGCTGGTAGGCGGCAAACTCGCGGACGTAGCGCAGGCGGCGGTAGCTCTGTGCCAGGGTCTCGGCGGAGAAGATGAACAGCAGCTTCTCCTGGATGGAGCTGTGAGTTTGCAGGTAGCGCACCGACGCGGCATATTCCTCCCGCTTCTCTTTCAGGTCCCGTTGCAGGGCTTGGGTCCGGCGGTTCAAGGCGGACAGCTCGCGGTCGATGGTCTCCAGGTCGTTGTTCAGAGCGAGGATATAGCGTTTGCGTTCCTCCATCTGTCCCGTCAGCGTGGCCAGACCCTGTAGCTGGCTGCCCACGTCCTTGCGGGTGGTCTGCAGCAGCTTCTCCGACTCGGAGATTTGGCGTTGCAGCGCGCCGCGGCGGCTCTCCAGTTCCCGGATGGTCTTGTTGGTCTGGGCGGAGAGGAAACCGATGCACAGGCAGGCGGCCAGCAGACAGAAGAGGCGGCGCATCATAGGCTCATCAGCAGGTGCAGCAGTTCATACCATTCCACCTCCGTGTACTTCGACGAAAGTTGCGTGGGCGACAGCGCCAGCGGCCGGGTGGAGAAGTCGGAGAACTCTATCTTTCCCCCTTCTATCTTGCGCAGGCCCAGTTCTTCCGCAGTCACCACGGTCTTTCCTTCCGGGCGGGCGGCGGCATAGAGCAGTTTCTCCAGGTGGGCGAAGTCCGCCTTCTTGGGCAGGACGCCCCGCAGCTCTCGGCGCGTGGCGCGGACATACCGCTTGCCCATGCGGTCCACCAGCAGGACCTCGTCCGGCGTCACCTCGATGCGGGCCACCTCCGTGCGCAGGATGGGCATCAGGAACGACAGTTGCATCCGCTCGCCGCGCACCAGTTTCATTGTCCCGTTGACGGTCAGGACGGACTGCTTGCTCGGCACGGTCAGCTTCACTTTGGACGAGAGGCAGGTGCTCTCCTTCAGCGACGGGCCGGCGTGGCGGCTCGTTTTGCACCCCGCCAGACACAGCAGCAGGGCCATGGCCAGCAGGAGGACGGGGCTGAACTTATTCTTTCGGGGCGCTTGTGGCCTCCGTGGCTTTTTCTCCATCAATATGGTTCTCATAGGGTATGTATT
>DXCV01000043.1 GCA_019115825.1 Candidatus Bacteroides pullicola | reverse complement strand
TATATATATAATATAAATATATATATAGATATAAATATCTACTCTTACACTCACGTCGCAACTCGTTTTAAAAAACTGTTAGACTGTTAGACTGTTAGATTGTTAGATTTCCGGCTGTGAAATAGCGATGGCAGGTGAAGGGGAAAATTTTGTGGAGAAATCATGCGCCAAACTCACAAGAATATTGTTATCTTTGCAAAAATAAAGACAGAAACCGATGAAAGCAATTCTAAAATACAGAGGAGGTAAGAGCAAGGAAATCCCCCATTTGATGTGGTATGTACCCCGCTTTAGCGGTCGGTATATCGAACCCTTTTTTGGGGGTGGAGCCCTTTTCTTCCATCTGGAGCCACGAGAAGCTCTCATCAACGACATCAATACACCCTTGATGCGCTTTTACGAAGGAATCCGCAATGACTTTAAGACGGTCAGATGCGAACTTGATGCTTTGGAGCGTCTATATGCATCCAACAGAGCGGATTTTGATGCCCTGAAGAAGCAACATCCGAACGAGCGTGTCGAGGACAAGAATGAGAGGCTATATTACTCCATCCGAGACATGTTCAACGGGAAGAATCCCAAGGCATATTCAGACGCCTCCATCTATTACTTCATCAACAAGACCGCTTATTCGGGTATGATCCGATACAATGCCAACGGTGAGTTCAACGTGCCATTCGGCCGCTACCAGCACCTGAATACCAGCAACGTATCACTCTCCCATTCGCTGTTGTTAAGGAGGGCACGATTGTTCAATGGCGACTACAAACAAGTTTTCGACATGTCCCGGACGGAGGATTTCATTTTTCTTGACCCTCCGTATGACTGCACGTTTTCCGATTATGGTAATGAGGAGTATAAGAACGGTTTTGACGAAGAAAGTCATCGCCGCTTGGCGGAAGACTTCCGTAACCTGCCTTGCAAGGCTCTGATGGTGATAGGCCTCACCCCGCTGACGCAGGAACTATACGGTTCTTACATTGTAGATGAATACGACAAGAATTATGCCGTCAACATTCGTAATCGGTTCAAGTCTTCGGCCCGCCACATCATCGTAGCCAACTTCCGTAAGCACATGGGCGTGGCGATGATGGATAACTTGCACGCCGGAAGATACGAAGAGAGACTCACAGCCACCCCACTGATGTTGTTTGAAAAAGCAGAACCCTATGGCATATCTGAAAAATAGACGCACCCTTTTCGCAACCACGTCGCCCCGCACTCCATCCCTGATGCTACCGGACATCCGGTTGCTGGCAGAGCATTTCAGCGGGGAACCATGGAATACCGTAACCCAGGAAAAATACACCGAACTGCTGTATCAATCGGATGAAAACAAAGGACAGAAGCTTTATTCGGGCTACAAAGACCTGGTTGCCAGAGACCGCATCAACCGGAGCCCCAAGAAGTTTGGTTTTGTCAGGCTGTCTCCGGTTGTTGAATTGACACCCGCCGGCAGGATATGGCTTGATAGTCCCCGCAAGGCCGAAATCCTGTTGCGGCAATTATTGAAATACCAACTGCCTTCCCCCTATCACGTCCAGACACCGGATGACAAAACGCGCTTTTGGGGGAAGCCCTATCTCGAGTTATTCAGGTTGATACGTCATTTTGGCTCCATCACGTTCGACGAAATGCAAGCATTTGGCCTTCAACTGACGGATTACCGGGATTTTGACCGCATCGTCGACAAGATAGAGACTTTTCGCCGGGACAAGGCAGCCAACAAGGGCTCTTACAAGAAATTCCTTGACGAGACGCTAAATGCCAACATACTGCGCATTTATGAAGACGAAATCACGCAAGGAAGAACCCGGACGCGCGAAACCGCGGACGCATCGCTTGAAAAATTCCTGAAAACAAAGAAAAACAATCTACGGGATTATGCCGACTCCATATTCAGGCATTTGAGAGGTACGGAAATGGTCAACATCTCGCAAAGCGGACATTCCATATCCATTGCGCCCGAAAAACGTGCCGAAGTGGATTACCTGCTGGCCACGATAGACAGGGAGCCTTGCTTCGTGGACGATTATGAGCCATACGTCGCCTATCTGGGAAATCCGGAAATCCCGCATTTGCTGACGGACGACCGCGAACGGCTCATTCAAACCCTTCACGAGGAGTTCCCCGAACAGGATTTCCCCTCGGAGGCAGACATCAATACGCTGAAAGACTTGTTGGCCGAAAAACGCGAAACACGCAAGAACGAAATCGTAAGCGAACAGATCAGGGCGCTCAAAGACCAGCGGCAATATGAAGACATCGCAGAAAAGTTCAAAGGCATCAGGGCAAAATCCTACTATGACACACCCCTGATGTTCGAATGGAATGCCTGGCGCGCCATGACGATGATAGACGGCGGAGACATACAAGCCAACCTGTCCCTGGACGACAACGGCTTGCCACTGTCTACCGCCCCCGGCAACATGGCGGACATCACGTGCGACTATGGGACGTTCGGCGTGACCGTCGAGCTCACACTGGCCACCGGCAAACGACAATTCGCCATGGAGAGCGAACCTGTCCCCCGGCATTTAGGTCGCTACAAAGAAATGACGGGCAAACAAGCCTACTGTCTGTTCATCGCCCCAAAGATCAACGAAGCGACCATTGCCTTCTTTTTTGGATTGCACAAGAGCCCAATAGACTTCTACGGCGGCGAAACCATCATCGTACCGCTCGAACTGTCCTACTTCGAAAAGATGCTGGCCGATTCGTACAAAGCGGACTACATTCCTTCGCCTGCCCACGTGGAGCGCTTCTTCCTCAGAGCCATGGAGATTGCCGCCGAATGCACAGGCAAGAATGGCTGGAAGAAATGGCACGAGCAAGTGACTGACATGGCCGAAAACTGGCTGAGCATATGATAATCAAGACTGACACACTAGAAAGATATGAATCCAATTTATACCTACCGCCCTTTCATCTACCGCGAACGGACGGACATAAACGAATATCTGGAGGAAAGCCCGGTGTGGGAAGAGCTCCACAAAATGTACATAGAGCTCATAAAAACGGGGTGCCGGGTGAAGCTGTCGCCTCTCGAATTGTTCAATGAGGTGCACTACCTGTGCGTGCGGCTGTTGCTCGACAACTGTCCGGAGGAGTTCTTTTATAACGATTGCCTGCCCCGTGTCTCATCCACCATGGGACGTTATACCACAGGCCTATGCTTCTCGATGGTGTATGCCGTGCTCAACACCCTCAGCAACCCGCCCGAACACATCCCCGGCTTCCTCGGGCTGCTGTGGCGCAGATACCACGCGAGAATCGACCAATATTCTTCTTTCTTTGAAAAGTTCGCCGGAGCACCCCTCGACCTCACTCCCTGCCCCGAACGCCCCAACTGCATCGAACAGGACGTTGCTTGGTGGGAAGAGGCGACAGGAGATTTCCACCGAAGCCGTATCCGCGAAATCGTGAACCTTTGGCCTACCTTGGAGGAAAAGCTGGAAATCGCGCTAATCATCGAAGAACAATTCAAGCAAGCTGAAAAAAAAGACCAGGAAAAGGAAGAAAAAAACGACCGGGGAAAGAACCACACGATTGCAGAAGCCCGCCCGGGATTTTTCTTTTTTTTCTTTAACAACAATAGAGTGGAAAAAGCCGACCTCCGCTTTTTCAAAGAACTCCGCCACGAAATCATTGCTTCCGCCCTCGAACAGGCTTCTGCCGCCCCTGCGCCTGCGGACAAGGCTTGCCCTGCCCCGAAAGAAGCCGACGCAACCGAACAACTGCTGAAAGAAAACGAGGCGCTAAAAATGCAGCTCAACTCGCTGCAAGAGCAACTAAAGCATGAGAGCAGCGCAACAGCACCCACACTGGCCGACTTCATCGCTTATACCGAAGAGCTGCCCGCCGAGCAAAACGCCCATGCACAGACCATCAAGGCGATGCTGCTCGACCTCTTCAACGGCCAAATCACGGAAGACGAAAAAGAACGAATCCGGAAGCTGGGTCGTAAGCCCCAGGCCGGGACAAACTTCAACTTCAACGCCCCCTTGAACGACATCCACAACAACGACTACGTAAAAGCAGGCATACAATGACAGAAAAAGAGAAAAACCCAACTACCGCCGCAAGCGTCACCTTCAGCGGCTCCGTGACCTTCCACGGCCCCATGTTCGACATCCACGACAACCAGCACGTGGAGACACACGTGCACTACGCGCAGGGCGGCACCGCCCACCTCGTCACTCCCTCGGAGCAGCGCGTCAAGCAGGCGTTGGAGCAACTGCTGGCAGCCACGGACGCCAACGGCAAGCGCATCTTCACGCAACAATACCAGTGGTTTGCCGTGTGGAAGGTGCTGCAGGAGTATCAATACCCCAAGAACTTCCAGGCCTTTGCCGACATCATACAGACGCTACTTGGCACGACCGACCCGCCCTGCAAGGCCGAATCCATCCGCAAGATAGGCAATGACGTGCCCGGCGCGGCCGAAAACCTGACCGTCTGGAAGTCCCGCCGCGGCAAGGCGGAAGGACGGTTTAAGAACCTCATCGAAGCGGCCATAAGGCTGCAAGAGCTGTTGGCACAAGGATAGCGTTTTCCCAATTTTCCCTCGGATTTTCCCAAATCCCTTCCCATTTTCCCAACTTCATTCCCCCACGAGGCAAAGGCTTCGCGGGGGATTTTTTTGCCCGTATCTTCGCACTGTCGAGGCGGACAAACCACCCCCGCTCGACCCATTTACCAATGAAGAAGATTTTGAAAGTCCTCGCGCAAAGCGAACCCTTCGCCGTACAGACGCAGAAGGCCGAAGGCGGCCAAATCATGAAGTGCAACATCGTCCTGCAAGAGCTAGGCGGCAAGTATGAAAACGCCTACTCGGCTACGATGCTGGGCAGCCTCGCCGAGTGCAAATTCTATCCCGGCGAACTGGTGTATGCCGTGTTGCGCTTCCAGGTGCGCGAGTACAACGGACAACTATTTCAGGACATCCTGGCGACGGAGCTGGTGAGAATTAAAAATTGAAAGTTGAAAATTAAAAATTAAAAATTAATCATTAACCTGAGCGAAGTGAGGTAAGGAATCTCCGGAGAGCAATGCGGCCGCGTTTCTCGCTTCCTTCCTCGCAACAGCTAAAGAAATGACGAAACAGATTTTTATAGACAATGTCCAAATGGACACACAGACGGCCTTCTTGGCCAATGGCAACATTAATATTTACCCCTGTGCCTGGGAGAGTGACAAGGTACCCGTCACGGCGGACGGCGCGGCTTCCTTCAAGGGGCGCATCCGCGTGGAGGAGGACGGACGCACACGGGTGACTCCCTACAACATCGGCTCGCAAGGGCCACGCTACATCCCGCTGTTCGAGACCGACCACTGCCAGGTGCAGATGACGCAGGGCGGCAAGCTCATCGAACGCTGGACGTTCAAACCCTCGATGACTGCGGACGAAATACTCACCACACGCACGCTCGAAGGGGTGAAGGTGAGCAAGTTTTATCAGAGCCGAAGCACGAAGACGGTGTGGTAAATAGGAATTTATAGGTGAGTTTATAAGTTCTTAAGTTCTTGAGTTTTTTAAGTTAGGCAAGACTGCAACGGGCGAACTCAAAAACTTATAAACTCATAAACTGAAGAACTTAAATTATCATTTAACAATCAGAAATATGGAAAACAATAACAACAATCAATCCACTTTCACCTCTATCGGACGGAGCCACGGCGCACCCGTCCTCCCGGCCACCCGCACGGAGTGGGAGGCCCTGCGAGGGCAGCCCTGGCTGGCGGAAATGTGCCGCCGCATCGAGGCGGGCGACGAGAAATTGAAGCATCGACTGCCCGTGTGGACGCCTCATTGCGCCACCTTCCGCGACAACCACCGCGCCGCCGCCGACGCCCTGCAACCCCTGCAAAGACTGATGCTGGACTTTGACGAGAAGGGACATTCGCAAGAGATTCTTACCCGCGCGATGGAGCTGCAACAGGCAGGCCGCTGGCAAATCCTGCTGGTGGAGGAATCCGTCCGCCGGGGCACACACGTCCTCATCCGCCTGCCGCAGGGGATGACCCCGCAGGAGGCACAGACGCGATTCTCCGCCGACGTGGGCTTCCAGGCGGACGGGGCGGTGAAGGACGTCAGCCGCTGCATCTACATGGTGCCTGCCGACCATACGCTGTACGTGGACGAGGAGGGGATGTTCTTTATAAATGAAGAATCTTCTGGAAATGAAGAATTAAGAATGAAGAATGAAGAATCTTCGGTAAATGAAGAATTAAAAATGAAAAATGAAGAATTGGCTGGAAATTCTTCATTCGGAGGCGAAGCCGACATTCCTCATTCTTCATTAACCTTCAAGGGTATCCCTTATTCGGAAATCATCAAACAATGGTTCATCCTGGCGGGCGGCGAACCAGCGACCGGCGAGCGCAACACGAAGCTGCACCGCCTGGCCTACCACCTGCGCCACATCACGGACAAGGACGAAGGGCTGTTGTTGAAAATAATGCCCAGATATGGCCTCTCTGAGGAGGAGATGAAGGGACTGATACACAGTGCCTGCACGGCTGCGTGGTGCGGTATGCCGCGGATGATGCAGGAAGCGTTGGAAAATGAAGAATTAAGAATGAAGAATGAAGAATCTTCAGCCAATTCTTCATTTGGAGGCAAAGCCGACATTCCTCATTCTTCATTGAATCAGCCGCCTGCAATGCCGGAAAAATTACCGCCGCTGATTAAGTTGCTGGTCAGCCGGACGCCGGACATCTACAAGCCTGCCGTGGCGCACGCGGTGTTCCCTTCGCTGGCTGCACACCTGCACCGGGTGAGGTTCCGTTATATTGACAATGTGGAGCACGAGGCAACGCTGATGAACGTACTGATGGCAGGCACCGGCGCGGGTAAGGATTGCATCTCGGAGCCTATCAACCGCATCATGGCGGACATCCGCGAACGTGACGCACGCAATCTTGAACGTGAACGGCAGTGGAAGCAGGAGGTCAACTCCAAGGGTGCTAACAAAGATAAGCGCCAACGTCCGGAAGGACTGATTATCCAGGAGATTGATGCGGACATGACCAACCCGGCATTCGTGATGCGCACAGCGGAGGCGGACGAACATTTCCTCTACACGAAGCTGAACGAAATCGACCAGTTCGACGCTTTGCGGGGCAGCGGAAAAGGCGGGCAACAGTTTCAGATTATGTGCCTCGCGTTCGACCCGGGCAATCGCTACGGACAGACGCGCGTAGGTTCGCAATCCGTGACAGAGAAAGTCACCATCCGCTTCAATTGGAATGCTGCGACAACGATATTGAAAGGCAAGCGTTATTTTTCCAAAGTGTTGACGGATGGCCCAATCTCGCGTATCAATTTCTGTACTATCCCGGAGCGTGAAATCGGAGCGGAAATGCCTGTCTATGGTTCGTATGACGCCGCCTTTGACGAAGAATTGCGCCCGTACATCGAAAATTTAGTACGCGCAACGGGATTGATAGATTGTCCCAAAGCCTACAAACTGGCGAAGAAATTGTGCGAGGAAAACGCTGAATTTGCCCGACTTTCGCAAAGCCGCGTGTACGAAAATCTCTCCTTCCGCGCCAACGTGATTGCCTATCTGAAAGCGTGTGTGCTGTATGTAGCGCAGGGCTGCAAGTGGGACAAGACGTTGGAGGACTTCGTACGCTGGTCGCTGCAATACGATATGTGGTGCAAGATGGAGTTTTTTGGCGAAGCTATCGAGACGGCCAACCAAGAAGCGATGTGCGGAAGGAAAATACATACCGGTCCTCGCAATTTGTTGGAGTTGCTGCCCGATGAGTTCACCCTGACCGATGCCGAACGTATCCGCCAATCGCAAGGGTTGAATATACAGGGTACCTCGCAAATGATCTACCAATGGGTGTACAGACGTTATATAACAGTTCTAACAGATTACAGTTACCGAAAACTAAAATACCGAAGCGATGGAATTGACCTTAAAGCGAACTAAGAAACGCAAGAACTATACGATGGGCATCCTCTCGATAGACGGGATTCCCTTCTGCGACACCCTCGAACCGACGTGGCGCGACATCGCCCCGCACGGAAATGGAATCAAGATACCGGGCAAGACGGCCATCCCTGAAGGACGCTACCCGCTATACATCACTCGCTCGCCCAAGTTCGGACGGTGGCTTCCGCTGGTGAACCACGTGCCGGGCTTCGAAGGCATCCGTATCCATGCGGGCAACACGGTGGAGGACACTGAGGGGTGCATCCTCGTAGGCCATGCCTCGCCCAAGTATCGCGGACGGCTGTTCGATTCGCGCCAATGGCTGCAACGGCTGATGGAGCGGTTGAACGCAAGGCCGGAGGGAGAGATGATGTGGATAACGGTGAAGTAATGAATAAGCACAAAAAGCAGGTACCCCTCGCGGGCACCTGCCTTCAAACAATCTTTTTTACCAATAAAAACAAATCCAAATTTACTTCACTGCTTCCAGATAGAGTACGCGGCTGGCGTAATCATTCTGTTTATGGTAATCCACAATGTGGTTGTAGGGGATTTCCAATCCGTTGGCCATGAGGTAGGCACCGCTGTAGACCTTGCCTTCGCAGGAGAGGGGCACGTTGTCGATGCGGTTCAGCTCATGTACCTTGTAGAGCTTGCCGGGGTCGAGACCGGCCATCACGACACGTGGCAGGTGCTGGTTGACGAAGTGCTCGGTCTTCCACCAATAGAAGACGGCCTTGTCCTTCTCCGGCGTGACGTACATCAGCGAGGCGAGGCCCAGCTTGTCGTAGGGCGATACCAGGCGGTAGAGGTCGCCCAGTTGCACGATGGGACGAATCTGCTTGTACTCGGCGATGGCGTTCTTGCACAGGGCTTTCTCTTCGTCCGTCATGTTCTTGGGCTGGATTTCCATGCCCAGGCGGCCGCTCATGGCGACGTCGATGCGGTACTTCAGCGGGATGGTGCGGAAAGTCTGGTGATTGGGCGCGGCGCTGATGTGCGAGCCCATGGCGATGGCGGGGAAGAAGTAGGACGTGCCCCACTGCATGTAGACGCGTTGCAGGGCGTCCGTGTCATCGCTTACCCAGAA
Organism: Candidatus Bacteroides pullicola; assembly: GCA_019115825.1. Taxonomy (GTDB): domain Bacteria; phylum Bacteroidota; class Bacteroidia; order Bacteroidales; family Bacteroidaceae; genus Bacteroides; species Bacteroides pullicola. Next base: position 4,554 of record DXCV01000043.1, on the reverse strand, counting down.
CTCGTCGAACCACGGCAAGATGCCCCAGTTGGCACGGCCGCCACCGCTGGCGCACGCCTGGATGGTGAGGTCGGGATATTTGGCGCGGATGCGGTCGCAGACCTTGGCAAAACCGCGGTGATACTCGATGTAGAGGTGGCTCTGCTTGTCGGCGGGCAGGTATTGCGAGCCGTGGTTGGAGATGGGCATGTTGGCGTCCCACTTGATGTAGTCAATCTCCGGATACTTGGTCATCAGGTTGTCCACCACGCCGAAGACAAAGTCCTGCACTTCGGGATTGCTGAGGTCGAGGACCAGCTGCGTGCCGCCACGTCCCAGGACGGGTTCGCGTTGCGGAGCCTTGATGATCCACTCGGGATGCTGCTCGTAGAGTTCGCTGACGGTATTGGTCATTTCCGGCTCAATCCAGATGCCGAACTTGATGCCGTGCTTCTTGGCGTCGGCCAGGAGGCCTTCGATGCCTTCGGGCAGCTTACGGGTGTCAACCACCCAGTCGCCCAGCGAAGAGTTATCCTTGTTGCGCTGGTACTTGCCGCCGAACCAGCCATCGTCCATCACGAACAGTTCGCCACCCATCGCGGCGATATCCGCCATCATCTGATCCATGCCTTCCTGGTTGATGTCGAAGTAGACACCCTCCCAGCTGTTCAGCAGAATCTTGCGCAGCTTGTCGCCGTTGGCCAACATATATTGGCGTCCCCAGCGGTGGAAGTTGCGGCTGGCACCGCTCAATCCTTCTTGGCTATAGGTCAGGGCCAGTTTGGGAGTGACGAACGTCTCGCCCTTCTCCAGGTGATAGGCGGAGTTGTCCTCGTTGATGCCGGCAAAGAAGTGGTGGTATTCGTCGTCGTGCGTGTCGATGCGCAGCTTGTAGTTGCCGCCGTAGCAGAGGGCAGCGCCGATGACGCGGCCTTGGTTCTCACGCGGCTGTCCGTCCAGCGAGAACATCACTTCGGCATGGTCGGTGTGCGAGTTGCGCGCGCCGTCCTTGTTCTTGATGACCTTCATGCCGGACACAAGCGGTTCCTGCACCAGACGGCCTTCGTTGGCCCACGAACCGTGCAGATGGCTCAACCACACCTCGCCACGACGGATGGGCAGGTAGGCGGAAGCAAACTGATTGAGCGTGACGGGCTTCTTCTCGCCGTTGGTAATCTCTGTCCAGGCTTCGATGATGTCCACATCGGTATAGGCGCGGTAGCATACGTTGACATAGAAAGGATAGACTTTGTCCTTGAGGCGGATGACGGTCTCCGTAGCGTTGTCGGTGGTGTTGGTGACGACGTTCTCCACGCCCATCTGGAGGGTCATGTTGCCGTCGGCGTGCTGCACGGAGAGGGCGGTCTCGGTGGCGCAGGTCAAGCCATAGACGGGATAGGCGGCATCAATGCCCCGCTCGCCTTCAAACGTCCGGAGGTCGGTATCGGTCAGCTTTTGGCCATAATAGAGGATTCGCAACTCGCCACCCTCGGGCGCCGACAGCAGCAGCGAGGTGTTGGGGGTGGATACGCATACGTTTTGGGCAAACAGGCCGCCGCTGAGGAGGCACAGCCCAACGAAGGTTTTCATTCGTTTCTTCAGGTTCATGGTCACGTTTGTTTTAGGTAGATTTACGGATGCAAAGGTAAAGGGTTTGAAGGGAACAAAATGACACCATTTTATCAATTTATGGTACATTTTTGATAATCTGCATGGTCAGCTCCGGTTTTCCGGGAGATTTGTCGCAGGAAATAGGCAAATTTACCTAAAAAACGAGGGGGAGGGAACCATACTCGGACGGTGATTGTTACATTTGCAACACGAACTTAAAAAGCAAAGCTTATGAACAAGACGAAATTTACGGCATTATGCCTCTGCGCCTGCTTACTTTTGGCGGGCTGCAATTCGTTTCAAAACATGAACAACACGGCCAAAGGCGGCGTCATCGGCGGCGGCTCGGGCGCGACGGCGGGTGCCATCATCGGCGGACTGATAGGAAAAGGCAAGGGTGCAGGCATTGGCGCTGCCATCGGCGCGGCGGTAGGTGCAGGCGCTGGCGTCATCATCGGCAAGAAGATGGACAAGAAGGCGGCCGCAGCAGCACAAATCGAGGAGGCACAGGTGGAGCAGGTGACAGACAACAACGGCCTGGCCGCCGTGAAGGTGACTTTCGGCGACAATGTGCTGTTCGACTTCAACTCCACCGCCCTGAGCAACGAAGCCAAGGCCGCCCTGCGCCAACTGGCGGAAATCCTGCGCGAGGACCCCACGACGGACATCGCCATCATCGGCCACACGGACAAGGCGGGCACCTACGAGGTGAACTTGAAGTTCTCCAAAGAACGTGCCTACAACGTGGAAAACTACCTGCAGGATTGCGGCGTGTCTCCGCGGCAGTTCAAGGAGGTGAAAGGCGTGGCCTACGATGAATACGATGAGACCAAGTCTGCCGCCGAGAACCGGCGCGTAGAGGTGTACATGTATGCCAGCGAAGAGATGATTCAAGAGGCCGAGGCACAGAGTTGAGGACATTCATTATTTTTTAGACGCGGATTTTGCGGACATATTATTAACGTTTGAAATCCGCTCAATCCGCTTAATCCGCGTCTAAAAGATTATCTCCTTAGTATGCGTGCTCACCCTTCTCTTCCAGCTCCTGCACGTCCAGCTTGCGGTTGTTGATGCTGCGCCAGGCGTAGATGATATACGCCAGGACAAACGGCACAAGGATGGAGACATACGCCATCACCTTCAGCGTGAAGGGGCTGGACGAACTGTTCTCGATGGTCAGCGAACTTTGCAAGTCCACCGAGGAAGGATAGTAGGCGGTGTTATTGTAGCCTGCCACCAGCAAGAGGGCGAGCACCGTCAGCACCGTGCCTATGCCTGCCCACCAGATGCCTTTGTCGAATCCGGGCTTCCACAGCGTGCGGATGATGCCCCAAAGCACCCCTACCACACCGACGAGGAAGAGGATGAGCACGGCAGGCATGGCCAGGAAGTTGTGCAGGTACTTATACGGCTCCATGTAGATTTCGCCCGTGTCGGGATTGACCGCAAACCCGTCGGCCACCAGCGTGCGCACCAGGAAAGCGAGGAAGAAGACGAGGAACAACGCCGTGTTGCCCCACAACGCCCGGCGGCTGTGCGCTACCAAGTCTGCCTCATCTATGTTGTTAATAAAATAGAGCGCACCGAGGATGCGGGCGAGGAAGAACACGGCCAGGCCGAGGATGACATTCCAAATATTGGCCAGCGCATCCAATCCGTGCCAGCCGTTGGCCCAGTGGCTGATGACGGGCATGGCTTCCGTCAGGTTGCCTTTGTCCACATAGAAGGCAGAGCCGGTGAAGAACGTGGCCACGGCGCCACCCAACAGGACAGGACCCACCACGCCGTTGAGGATGAGGAAGGCGCGATACGTCTTCTGCCCCAGCAAGTTGCCCGCCTTGGACTGAAACTCGTAGCTGACGGCCTGGAGCACGAAGGTGAAGAGGATAATCATCCACAACCAATAGGCGCCGCCGAAGCTGGTGCTGTAGAAGAGGGGAAACGAGGCGAAGAATCCGCCGCCGAAGGTGACCAGCGTCGTGAACGTGAACTCCCACTTACGCCCCGTGGCATTCATAATCAGCCGGCGTTGACGCTCCGTCTTGCCCAGGCAATATAACAAGGTGTTGCCGCCCTGCACGAAGAGCAGGAAAACCAAGATGGCTCCCAGCAGGGAAACGATGAACCACCAGTAGTGTTGTAAAAATGTATAGGTCATGATTCTAATGTATATTAAGTCAAGCAAATGATAATTTAAGTTCTTCAGTTTATGAGTTTATAAGTTTTTGAGTTCGCCCGTTGCAGTCTTGCCTAACTTAAAAAACTCAAGAACTTAAGAACTTATAAACTCACCTATAAATTCCTATTTATCTCAACGCTCCACTCCCTTGCGTATCGCCTTCAGCATGATGCCAATCTCGGCAATGAGCAGGATGGTGAAGAGGATGAGGAAGAGGAAGAACGTCAGCTGCACGGAGCCGGTATCCAGCTTCGAGATGGCGGCGGAGACAGGCAGCATGTCCTGGATAGCCCACGGCTGGCGGCCACATTCAGCCACAGCCCAACCCGCTTGTCCGGCCAGGTAAGCCAAAGGAATCGTCCACAAGGCCACGAGGTGCATCCAGCGCATCTGCGAGAGGTCGCGCTTGTAGGCCAGGAAGAGCACCACGAGGAAGAAGAGGATGAAGTACCCGCCGAGTATCACCATGACGCGAAACATATAGAACGTCAGCGGCACATTCGGCACCAGCTCGTTGGCATCCTTGATGTAGCCATAGCCAAAGAAAGGCATGTTCTCCTCCAAACTTTGACGGGCGATTTGCGCCTCCTTGTCATTGCCGGCGGCCTTGGCCTGGCGATACTGGGCAAAGGCGGTGATGGCCTGTTGTCCGCGGGCGATTTTCTCTTCGGCAGAGAGCGCGGTCGTGCCGTCCTTCAGCGTGTAGCCGCCGTCCAGCAGGTCGTTGATGCCGGGCACGAAAGCATCGGCATCGCGCTCGCCCAGCAGGGAGAGCATCTTGGGTA
>DXCV01000003.1 GCA_019115825.1 Candidatus Bacteroides pullicola | reverse complement strand
AGGCCGTAACAGGCAAAGAACATCTGGAGCGGAACGACTTCATCATTGAGAAGCAGAAAGCCGAACTCCAACGCATTGAAGCCGCCAAGCGGCATAAGGAGCAACAGGTGAATCTTGCCGAACAGGAACTCCGTCAGGTGAAATCGGAGATACGCACGGACAAGCTCAAAGGCGCAGCCACCGATGCCGCTACGGTCATAGTAAGCGGAGTGGGTTCTCTTTTCGGCAGTGGGAAAATGAAGAAGCTGGAACTATCCAATGAAGAATTGCGTCAGGAAATCGCTAAACGGGATAAGGGAATTGATGATTTGAAAGCCCAAATGCGACACATGCAGGAACAGCACGGCAGGCAGATACGTAATCTGCAAGGAATACACAATCAGGAGCTTGAGGCCAAAGACAAGGAAATATCACGGCTGAATACCTTGCTTGAAAAGGCGTTCAAATGGTTTCCGATGCTCAGGGAAATGCTGAGAATGGAGAAACTGTGCGTAGCCATCGGCTTCACCAAAGAAATGATAGAGAGCCTTTTGACAAAGAAAGAAGCTATCAGGTGCAATGGCAGGATTTATTCCGAAGAATATAGGCGGAAGTTTGACATCAAGAATGATGTTTTCAAGGTAGAAAGGAATCCGACCGATGACACCAAACGGGTACTGACCATAAACAGGCAGCCGATTGGCGAATGGTTCAAGGAACAATGGGAGAAATTTCGGCAAGATTTGCGGCAGTCAGCGGAAGCGCCAAGAAAAAGTAGAGGATTTAGGATGTAATTCAATAGTATTTGATTGGATTTCAATAAAATTCTGTATTTTTGCAGACGGATTGAGGCAACTCTTTCCAAGACATAAGAGAAAAAGAAGAAGCGTTATGCTTATCTTGTACTTGAAAACGTAGGAAATTTTCAAATTAGATGCAAAGATAGCATAGTGGTTCTCACGCTATAGCGTGGGCTGCTATTGTTACATCTGCATCTATGGTTTCCTACGACCTTCAAGTAAGAGTGTGGCATACGGTTCACGCTTTTTAATTGCGTAATACAAAAAAAATTATACTATGTGTCGAATTTGTTTTATATTTATTGTTGTATGGTTTGCTATGAGTAATACTTATGCTCAAGTTACAACGTATTTTTATGGTCGTAATAAAGTTCAATCAAAGAATGAAACTGCAGCATTGTATTCTGTTGAGATATACGAGAATAATACAAGAGTTACTATTGAACTTATTCCTACAAAGAATCGTTCTCGAATGAATTATTGGTCAAGTATAAATACCGTCATAAAACTTCCCAACGGAGATGAACTCCCTATTATAGGCTTCCTTAGAAATAATACCGTTGATACGGCTCCTTTTTCTGGTAATTGGGGGTGGGACAAAGTAAAGGAAGGGCAAAAATATTATTATACGTTGGTTTTTGACGGTAAAATACCTCCTGGAGTAACGAGTTTTACCTTAGAAGATAAAGGTGTTCCGCAATTGGATGGTTGGGGCTCATGGTACACAGCTCATGGATATGGATTTAGTGGCTACACATTGAACAATCCTCGAAAGGGCGGAACATCGTGGACGGAATTTTCAGTAAGAAAATTTGCGACTGATAACAACGATGGAATTTGTGGCATTTATGAATCATCAGAAGATAATGGTTATAAACTTGGTTGTGTAAAACAAAACGGCGAATATATTCTCGTTTACCTTGGAAGTAAAGAACCTATATCTTGGTGGGCGGAAGGAGACATGAAAGCCAAATTACGCGCAAGTGCTACAACTGGATTTTTCAAGGCAGACTGGATAATGAAAGATAAATCTATTGAGCCTGATTGGTATATTGTATTTGATGGAGGAAGTATGAAAACCATTTGGAAATCTGATGAAGATTTTTATCTCAAGATGTACCCTACTTCAAAGAATGTTGGAACAATATCACAGCAAGAAAGGTGGTCTGGAACAGGATTCGCTCTTAACAATGGCTATATTGTAACGAATTATCATGTAATAGAAAATGCAAAGTCAATATCCATTCAAGGGATAAAAGGTGACTTTACATCCAAATATAATGCGACAGTTATTGCTACAGACAGATATAATGATCTTGCAATATTGCAGATTTCTGATAACAACTTTAATGGCTTTGGTGCTATACCTTATAAAGTTAAAACATCTGTTTCCGAAGTGGGGGAAGAAGTATTTGTTTTAGGCTATCCTTTGACCAGCACTATGGGAGATGAGATAAAATTAACAACCGGAGTAATAAGTTCAAAAACAGGATTTCAAGGTGATGTGTCTTTATACCAGATTTCGGCACCTATACAACCAGGTAATAGTGGCGGTCCTTTGTTTGACAACAAGGGAAATCTTATAGGTGTTGTGTCTGCCAAACATAAAGGTGCAGAAAATGTTGGTTATGCGATTAAAACATCTTATTTGAAAAATCTGGTTGAAAGTTCAACATCAACTTCTATATTACCTAATAATAACCAAGTAGTAGGACAACCATTAACTGAAAAAGTAAAAAAAATAAAGAACTATGTTTTCATGATTACATGTTCTAATGTAAGTGGTAGTTCTACCAATTCAGTAAGTAGTCCATCATTTTCTACTTCTATAAGAACAATAGAAAACCCTACAGTTAGTAGAACCACAGCTGAAAGAGCAAAAATAAAACGTGTAATATTAGCAAAGGATTATACTGCTATCGAAATCACAAGTAACAACCAGTCAGGAAACTCGTATTACCAATGGTGTAATATAGATAGGAACACATATATATTGGTAAATGGAACTCGATATACTTTGACAAGAACAGATGATATTCAAATAGCTCCGGAAAAAACATATTTTTCATATGCTGGACAAAGTATTACATTTACATTATATTTCCCTCCAATTTCAGATATGACAACATCAATAGATTTAATCGAATCAGTTGATAGTGAATGGAAATTTTATGGAATTAAAATTAGATAAACATGAAATGTGATATTGATTTAAGTGAAGAGCAAAAAAAAGAAACTTTATTCCCATTCTTTGGAGTGCGGCTTTTCTGCCCTTTCCCCAAAAAGTTATATGTTCATCAAAAAGCAAGTAATCAAATATGGCAGTATTGTTTGATGCATTTAGTTATCGGGTAAACAAAACTCCTGACGGTTTCTATTATGATCGTTGGCATGGTCATGTATTCCCTGAAATTTCTATGCCTGAAAAGTTGTATTTCTTGGATAGGATTATTTCAGCACTTCTAACGCACAATAAACTCTTTATTAGAACAGACTCAATAGAAGAAATGATTGAGTGTATAGGATTTGATGCGTTTAGGATGCTTTACAATAGAGGTGAATTGGGAATTTTAGATAACTGGTGGTCACCTGCTTTTATGTATGGTGGAGATACCGTTTTCTTTATGAATATGCATGAAAAACAATATCAAGATAAGATATGCTCTCGTCTATTAGAACGCAAAGGAGCAGAGGAATCACGTTTTACGAATACAATCTTAAAGAATGTTTGTAATACATCTGATTCTGATACATATGACTTTTGGGACAATACGTCACAAGAAAATATGTATGAAGATTTTTCTTTCAATGATAGAATTCGTGCCCTTTTGAATATTCAATCTGAAACCATCACGTCCATTTCAAATGAGGATGATACTTGGTCGGCTGTAAGACTTTGTTTATTTGAACGAAGTATTGAATGGTCTAAACAGCTTAAAACAGATGAAATTTTGCTTGAAGATGAAGCAAAAAGATACCTGTTATACAAAAATGACATTCAAGCAGATAGCATTATCCAATATTTCAAACAAGTTCTTTATGCCAAAGGTATCCCCAACTTATCAATTTTATACTATAACGATGTGATTTCAATGAAAGATATTATCAGGATTAGAGATAAGGTCGCTTTTGGGAAATTTACGTCTTGGCTTAAAAGCCATAATTATAGTGTTAGAGAATTGGAATTAGCTCTGTTAAATGGACGTTCAAGCAACAATATGATTGAAAAATGGTTAAGATGGGCTGTTGTTTGTGGCTCACCATTACTTTTATCAGCAGGGACTGTGCAGACACTTACAGGTATTGGACTGAGTTTTATGGAACAGCTTTTACCACAATTTTCTGGGCAAAAAATCCCTGTGCTATACTTTGACGATGTTTTATCAAAGCAATTTAAGTCAAGTAAGATGAATAGAAAATTGCAATCAAAGTTTGGCCTTTAGCTGATATAGATTACAAGAATAGGTTAAAAACAGCAAGAATTATTATTTTATTTAATAGATTGATTTTCAGTAGTAGTAAAAATCTCTACCAACTCGCCCTTTCTCCATAAGCGGATTTTTGGGCTCTTAATTAAAAAAAGCATTAACACCCCCAATGATGTAACTTGTTTCTTAAATAATACAACAAACACCCGACTTTACATTCTTGGGTGTAAAATCGGGTGTTTAATTTGTAAAACATTGATTTCCAATGTTTATTGCGGTGCGGACGGGACTCGAACCCGCGACCCCATGCGTGACAGGCATGTATTCTAACCAGGCTGAACTACCGCACCTTGAGACCTGCATTGTTTTGTCGGGGTGACTGGATTCGAACCAGCGACAACACGCCCCCCAGACGTGTACTCTAACCGGGCTGAGCTACACCCCGTGAGGTCTCTTTGGGATTGCGGGTGCAAAGGTACTGCTTTATTTTGAACCTGCAAATAAAATCGCAGTTTTTTTCATCAAAAGAGTGATTTTTCTCGATTTTCCACCCAAAACAATCGCGGACTGCGAGAAAACACGGCTTTAAACCGTGCAATCCACGCAATCCGCGACACAAACAAAAAAGGCAAAGTACCCTTATTTCAATGCTGTCAAGGCTTCCTTGATACGACGGATAGCCTCGACGATATTCTCGTCACTCGTGGCATAGCTCATACGGATGCAATCGGGGGCACCGAAAGATGTGCCACCCACGCAAGCCACGTGGCCCACTTCGAGCAAATACATGGCCAGGTCTTCAGCTGTATTGATTTTGCGTCCGTCTGCCGACTTGCCGAAGTAAGAACTGCATTTGGGGAAGAGGTAGAACGCACCTTCAGGCACATTGACTTCAAATCCGGGAACTTCTTTAGCCAAGCGGACAATGAGGTCGCGACGGCGCTGGAAGGCTTGACGCATCTCCTCGACAGGTACCTGTGTACCGGTGTAGGCGGCCTCTGCGGCTTTTTGGGACACTGAAGACGGACCGGATGTATATTGTCCCTGCAGCTTGTTCACAGCCTTCACAATCCATTCCGGGCCAGCAATAAAGCCGATACGCCAACCCGTCATGGCGTATGCCTTGGACACGCCGTTCACGATGACGGTCCTCTCCTTCATGCCAGGCACAGAGGCGATGCTGTGGTGGCGGCCAATGTAATTGATGTGCTCATAGATTTCATCGGCAATGACGATGACCTGCGGATGCTTCTCAAGCACGGCAGCCAAAGCAGCCAATTCCTCGGCACTGTAGACCGAACCGGTAGGATTGGACGGCGAACACAGTATCAGGGCTTTGGTCTTCGGCGTGATGGCTGCCTCCAACTGGGCAGGGGTAATCTTGAAATCCTGCTCAATGCCTGCGGACACAAAGACGGGCACGCCTTCGGCCAACTTCACCATCTCCGGATAGCTGACCCAATAGGGAGCAGGAACAATGACTTCATCGCCCGGGTTGACCAACACAAGGATGGTGTTGCACACGGACTGCTTGGCACCGTTGGCGCAAGAGATTTGGGCGGCGGTATAGTCCAAGCCGTTTTCATTCTTCAGCTTGGCCACGATGGCATTGCGCAAAGCCGGATAACCGGGCACAGGCGAATAGCGAGAATAATTCTCGTCGATGGCTTTCTTTGCGGCTTCCTTGATATGGTCAGGAGTATTAAAGTCGGGTTCTCCCACACTCAGATTGATGACATCTACGCCCTGGGCCTTGAGCTCGGCGCTCTTTTGGGACATGGCCAGCGTCGCCGACGGCGACAGGCTGTTCAAGCGGTCTGATAATTGATTCATACAGTTTCTCCTTATTTATATAATAAACGTCTTCTTATTTATTGAGGTGCAAGGTATGCCCCATACGTTCCTTTTTGGTGCGCAGGTAGCGTTCATTGTAGGGATTCGGGGTGGTCTCGATGGGCACAATCTCGCTGATTTCAAGCCCATATGCTTCAAGTCCCACACGCTTTACGGGGTTGTTGGTCAGCAAACGCATCTTGTGCACGCCCAGCTCACGGAGAATCTGGGCACCCACGCCATAGTCGCGCTCGTCAGCCAAATGGCCCAGGCAGATGTTGGCATCCACCGTATCCATGCCGTCTTCCTGCAATTTGTAAGCACGCATCTTTTCCATAAGCCCGATGCCCCGACCTTCCTGGTTGAGGTAAACCACCACGCCCTTTCCGGCTTCGTCAATCATTTGCATGGCCTTGTGGAGCTGCTCGCCGCAGTCGCAACGCTTGGAAGCGAAAATGTCGCCTGTGGCGCAAGACGAATGCACGCGCACCAAGATAGGCTCATCGTCTTTCCAAGTTCCCTTGAAAAGGGCTATGTGTTCCAAGCCGTTGGATTTCTGACAGAAGGGTATTAACCGGAAATCGCCGTATGCCGTAGGCATATTTACCTCCACCCCTTTCTCCACGATGGATTCCTGCTTCAAGCGGTAAGCGATTAGGTCGTGAATGGAAATGAGCTTCAAATCATACTGATCGGCAAACTTGCGCAACTCGGGCAGGCGGGCCATCGTGCCATCGTCGTTCATGATTTCCATCAAGGCACCGGCGGGATACAATCCAGCAAGACGGGCCAAGTCGATGGCAGCCTCAGTATGTCCGGCGCGGCGCAACACGCCTTTTTCCTGTGCATACAAGGGATTAATGTGTCCGGGACGCCCGAAAGTAGCCGGTGTTGAAGCCGGGTCAGCCAACGCACGGATGGTAGCGGCACGGTCGGCAGCCGACACTCCTGTGGAGCATCCCTCCAACTTGTCGATGGTCACGGTGAAAGGCGTACCCAGCACCGATGTGTTATCTACCACCTGATGAGGCAGATCCAGTTCCTTGCACCGGGAAATCGTGATGGGGGCACACAACACCCCCCTGGCATGCTTCAGCATGAAGTTTACCTTTTCGGGGGTTATCAACTCGGCAGCAATGATGAGATCGCCCTCGTTTTCGCGGTCTTCATCATCAACCACAATGACAAAATTGCCGGCCTTGAAGTCTTCTACGGCTTCTTCTATCGTATTCAACTTAATCGGTTCCATATCTATTTTCTTTAATCATCCATAATTCTTATATCATGCAAAATCACACTTCGCCATTTGCCTGCATCTGGCTGATGACGTACACGACATCATCATTGGTCTTCACGATGCACTCCATATCCTTGGCCAAACGGAGACGGAAAGCCCAAATGCGGAAGAAGAAGAACAGCCCCACGGGCAAGCAGATGCCACATGCCGCATTCAGCCAGTATTGGCGGAAAGGACGCACATGAGCCCGAACAGGAATGACCGGATAATTGTTCAACACGCCTATCAGACGAGCGGACTTTGTATTGGACATCTCTTCTATCAAATCTTCCAAGCGGGTATTAATGTCTTCCATTTCCCGGTCTTCGCCCGCATCCATCCACAGCTTATAGTAGTTGGGCATCTGCTTCAACTGGTGATGTCCGGCGTATGCACGACAATCGGCCGAAAGGGCTTGCAACGCGGCAGGCAAACGGACATAGTCCGGGTCGTGGATGATGACCTCCTTACGGTAGATGTGGCGCACACTCCGGATGCCCAGAATTTTCTTTATCCAACCGACATACGCATCAGCATTGAACACCACAGAATCCTTGTTGGCTTTATAGGTGAGCCAGGCGCCCAACGGGGCAAGCACTACCGTACTGGTCCACATGCCCATCCAGATAATCCACTTACCGTCGCGGGCCATCTTGAAGCCCGTATTATTAATAATGTAATAGACAATGAATATCACCACAGACACCACCACGGGCATACCCAATCCTCCCTTGCGGATAATGCCACCCAACGGTGCACCGATGAAGAAGAAGATGAGGCAGGCGAGCGAGAGAGTCAGCTTCTCGTGCCAGGCAGCCTTGTGTTTGCGCAGACTGCTATCGGTCTGCTGGATATTGAAAGCCTTGAAATTCCAGTCGCTGGCCGCACTGTTGGCGCGGCTGACAGCTGCGGTAAGGATTTTCTCCTTCTCCGACAAAGTAGCAACCTCGAACAAACTATCCGCATCATAACTTTCCGGCACGGCCTCGGCCAGCTTCACCGTATCCTGGCGGGTCAGCTTGGCAGCCACGCTGTACGTCCCTTCCATAGCTTCGTTGTAATAGAGGCGTCCAAGGCTGTCGTTTTTGAACGACATCGAATCCACATCCGCCTGGATGGTCCACATGTCCTTGCTCTTCTCGTAATTGCTCATGATGCCCTCATCGGCCATGTTGAAGTTGGAATCAAATTCGATAATGGCGTGTTTCTCCCGAAAAGTCTCGCGCCGATAGGGCACATTCTTGCGGCTGACACTCTGGTCTTTCAGGTTTTCGAACTGCTCACCGCTATACAAATGCAGGTAGAGATGTTGCTTGTCGGCAGTCATCTCCAAACGGCCGGAATCAGCCTTGATGATTTGAGCATTCTCAAAACCTTTCTCGAAATTATAGATAAGGACATCATACAGCATACCCGTTTCGCGGTCTTTGTGCTTGACGTAGAGATTGTAGCCGTCTATCTCGTCATAGAAGACGCCTTCGGGAATATCCACTTCGGGCGACGTCTGCTTCATGGAAAAAAGCAAGGTCCCAAGCTTGGATTGTGCCCGCGGGCCAATGACGTTCTGGAAATAAAAAGATACACAAGACACCAGCGCAATAAAAACAATGAGTGGCCGCATAATTTTCAACAGTGAAATGCCCGCCGCCTTCATGGCCAACAACTCGAAGCGTTCGCCAAAGTTACCGAACGTGATAAGCGCCGCCAACAACACGGCCAACGGCAACGACAAGGGAACCAGTGTCAGAGCCGAATAGAAGAAAAATTGAGCCAAGACTGTCATTTCAAGGCCCTTGCCCACCAACTCGTCCACATACTTCCAGAGAAACTGCATCATGAAGATGAACAGGCAGATAAAAAATGTGCCGGCGAAGAGCAGGCAGAAGCTCTTCAAGATGAATATATCTAACTTTTTTATATGCAACATAACCGCGTCATTCCATTGAAAGCGCAAAAGTAGTATAAAATCGGCACTCCTCGGCAGATCAAGGCTTAAAAAAGATTAGAAAGCTCCAAATGGAGGAACAAGCAAACCCGCAAAGGGACTAAAAGCCACACGTGCGCCGCAGGGTTTCCACTTCGGACTCCCACAATTCGCAGGCATCATCCACCTCGTCATCTGCAGCAAAATCGGTTATCTCGAGCACAAAATCGTTGGTCAACTCATTATTGGTCATTTTCAGTTCAAAGTATTCGCGCTCTTTCTCCGAGTCCAACCAATGGAAGCGAATAAACGAATAAGTCCTCACCCCCACAATCACAGCCTCGCGCCGCTCGGTTTTTCCCCAGCAGAAGGTGACGTGGTAGTCGTCAGACAGCACCTTGTCCGCAAACCAGCCTTCCAAGCCTGTTGGAGTACTGATGGCTTCCCAAAGAATGTTTCTCGATGTTGCGTTTAACAGGTATTCCAAGTGTATCTTTTTACGTCCCATACAAAGTCCGATATTCAAGTTTGCTTTTCGGGCTGCCAAGATAAAAACTTTTTCTTATATACCGCCAGCAATTTGCTACATTTAAGAATTGACATCATTCTTTCATACTTCCGTCCCAACCTTTGGGACGGAAAAGAAAAAAAGTGCAAAAAAACCGGGAAACTATTTGCCAATTCAAAAAAACATCATACCTTTGCACCCGCAATCGAGAAACGATGGCGGGATAGCTCAGCTGGTTAGAGCGCATGATTCATAATCATGAGGTCCCCGGTTCAATCCCGGGTCCCGCTACTCAAAGAAAAGAAAAGCCATCGGACGAATAAAGTCCGGTGGCTTTTAATTTATCTCAGAATTTATAGTTAACTTCGCCTCCGCTTGAAGGCTGTATCCAAGCCACGTGGACAGCCATACCTCCGGACACGGACGCAGGTACCGGTAAGCACGGACGCAGGTACCGGTAAGCACGAACGGAAGAGCACCCAAGCAACCGCCTCATCAACAACGATTTATAATTGCCAAGAAAATATGATAGAATACCTTAAAGGCGAAATAGCCGAACTGACCCCAGCCACTGCCGTCATTGACTGTAACGGCGTAGGATATGCCGCCAGCATCTCCCTCAACACGTACTCCGCCATACAGGGAAAGAAGACCTGCAAGCTGTATATCTACGAAGCCATCCGAGAAGATGCCTACACGCTCTTCGGCTTTGCCGACCGGCAAGAGCGGGAGTTATTCCTGCTGCTCATCTCGGTGTCGGGCATTGGAGGCAACACAGCACGCATGATTCTCTCCGCCCTCTCGCCGAACGAACTCATCAACGTCATCAGCAACGAGAACGCCAACCTCTTGAAGAGCGTGAAAGGCATCGGCTTGAAGACGGCGCAGCGTATCATCGTGGACCTGAAGGACAAAATCAAAACCGAGGCCGTGGCCGCAACAAGTGCAACCGGCACCACCACCTTGCCAACCAACAGCGAAGTGATGGATGAAGCCGTGGCCGCACTCACCATGCTGGGCTTTGCACAAGGCCCTTCCCAAAAGGTAGTCATCGGCATCCTGAAAGAAGAGCCCTCGGCTCCGGTAGAACAAGTCATTAAACTCGCGCTAAAAAGATTATGAACATCCCTCTGCACAAATGGCTGAAAGCCAACGGACGACGCCAGGCCATGCCGGGCGACAAGTGGTATCTGGACTTTGCCGCAAACCTGTTGCCGGCGATACGCCGATGTCCCCTTTTCAAGAACAGTGGAAACGAAGCACAAGAACAAGCGACCTTGGCCTTGACCTTGTACTTCCAAGATGCCATCAGCCAAAACGGAGGATGGAACACCTTCACCCGGCTCTACCGGGAACGGTACGGGAATATCCTCCCGTTCTACCACACGGGAGAAAACTACGTGGCAGACGAAATCAACCCGGAAGACGTGTCCTTGGTGCTCTGGACTCAACTGGCCCGCCCTGCCCAAAAGCATCCGGAAGACTACACCCTGTGCACCCCGGAGGACGAACAACTGGCAGCCCTGTGCGGCGTGGCCTACGACCTGATGGATGTGGCGTTTGAAGAGGCACCCGTCATCGAAACGCCGTCCGCTCCGTGGATGAGAGGCACGAAAGAGCTGCACACCCTCCCCACCCCACCGCCTGACATCCTCCCCACGCCCGGCATGAACGAAAACGCCCGCCGCTGCCTGGAGGCTTCGGGCGGGCATCCGTTGCTCTACTTCACAGATTACGATGCGCTCATGCATTTCTTTGCCCAAACATTGGGCTGGGAAGGCCGGAACATTTTGCCCGACTTGGCGAAGGAAAAAGAGTTCGTCCTCTTTGCCAACACCAAAGGGATCTTGCTGGCTCACGATGTAGCCGCCTGTTTTCGTGACAGCCACAACCCGATGTTCGACGAGGCACGCGCCACGACAGAAGGTTACCGCCTCTTCTGCCAGCCCGGCCTCTGCCCGTTCGACCTGCTGAGATTCGGCATGCAGGCCGGATTCCTGGCCGATGCACGCTTCCCCTTCCACCACGGGAAAACCATTTTACAAGACAACTGGGACTTCGTAGCGCGCTACTACCTGGGCGAATATTACGAGGGCGATTAGAGTTCGATGATTTCTTCCGGGGCTTGCGTCAGTTTCTCCAAGCCCTCGGCAGTCACCGCCCACGAGTTCTCGATGCCCACAGGGCCGACTTCCGGCAACACGATTTTCGGTTCGAGGGCAAAGACCATACCCGGCTCCAACTCTTGCTTCATGCGCGGGGCAAGCACTGGCGCCTCATTGATTTCCAAACCGATGCCATGACCGATGAACTTGGCTTGCTGCCCGATGCCCATAAAGTGGTCTGCCCATCCGGCGCGAGTCACCACACCAATGGCGGCATTGTACAAGTCCTCGCCCGTCACACCTGGCTTGGCCATCGCAGCCACCGTTTCCTGCACCTCCAGGCAAACCTGGTGGGCATCATACGCCTGCTGGGGCAACCGGCCTACGGAATAAACCCGGCTCATGTCGCACATATAGCCAAAGAAATTGCCACCCAAGTCCACCATGACGCTTTGGCCGGGCTTCAGCAACATGCCATTGGCGCCACCGGGCAAGGACGGATCGAGTCCTTCGCCACCCAAAGCAAAATCGTAAGGGCTGGGCGCAGCGGCATTGTCACCCGTCAAGACGCTCCCCATGAAAATCTCCATACTTCGCCCAAAGACACGGAATATGCCCAGGCAACCTTCCCGACGCATCAGTCGTTCTATCTCTATGGAAAAGGCACGATCTGTCATCCCCTCGGCATAGACGGAAGGAATCTGCGCATAAGCCCGGGCATGGGCAGCGGCAGAACGACGGAACAAGCCCAATTCCATCTCAGTCTTCACACTCCGTGCCCGACGAATCAGCGACGTGCCGCAAGGCAGGATCTCCGTGTCCGGGAAGCAGGCCGCCAAACGAGTATACTCGTTGAAAGGCAGCTCGTCCCCCTCCAACATCAAACGGGCGGGGATGGCCAGTCCATATTCCTTCAGCAGGTCGGGCAACTGCTCCGGCTTGCGGATGGGGTGGACAAACTCGCCCGACACATTGTTGGGGCGCTTAATGAAGATATGCGCCGGCCCTTCGAGCGGTAAATAAAGATAACCACTGATGACGCGGCCATACGTATAAATCAAGTTCACATTGCAAGTAAAAAGGGCGGCATCAATCTTTTGGCCCGCCATCAAGGCGCGTATCTTGTCGCGCCGCAGTTTGAGTTCAGATTGTAGCATAAATGATAATTTAGAGAGTCCTATTTCTCGCCCGCAAAGGTAACAATTCCCCCGGCAAGCACAAAAAAAGCCGCCCATAACCTTCGCAGGCAAGGGGCGGCATAAACCACAAATACAAATACAACTAAACAAAGTCTTTCGTCAGATGACGCCTTGGGCCATCATGGCGTGAGCCACCTTCATGAAGCCGGCGATGTTGGCGCCCTTCACGTAGTTGATGTAACCATCAGGCTCGGTGCCATACTTCACGCACTGGTCGTGAATGGCATGCATGATGCCGTGCAGCTTCTCGTCTACCTCGGCTGCACTCCAGCTGAGGTGCATGGCGTTTTGAGACATCTCCAGTCCGCTGGTGGCCACACCACCGGCATTGACAGCCTTGCCCGGCGCATACATCATCTTATGCTCGATGAAGAGGTCGATAGCTTCGGGAGTACATCCCATGTTGGAGATTTCACCCACACAAAGGACACCGTTGTCGATCAGGTGCTTGGCATCCTCGCCGTTCAGCTCGTTCTGCGTGGCACAAGGCAGGGCGATGTCCACCTTCACTTCCCACGGACGCTTGCCGGAGACGAACGTGGCACTGGGGAACTGCTCGGCATACGGGGCGACGATGTCATTGCCCGATGCACGGAGCTCCAACATATAATCTATCTTCTCGCCACTGATGCCGTCAGGATCGTAAACATAGCCATCAGGACCGGAAATCGTCACGACCTTGGCGCCCAACTGCGTGGCCTTGGTAGCAGCACCCCAAGCCACATTGCCGAATCCGGAGATGGCCACCGTCTTGCCCTTAATGTCTATGCCCTTGGTTTGCAGCATCTGGTTGACGAAATACAAGCCACCGAAACCTGTTGCTTCGGGACGGATGAGCGAACCGCCGAACTCCAGTCCCTTGCCGGTGAATGTGCCGGTAAACTCGCGGGTCAGTTTCTTGTACATACCGAACATATAGCCCACTTCGCGACCGCCCACGCCGATGTCACCGGCAGGCACGTCCATATCGGGACCCAGATGACGCCACAGCTCCAGCATGAACGCCTGGCAGAAACGCATGATTTCGGCATTGCTCTTGCCACGGGGCGAGAAGTCCGAACCGCCTTTGCCGCCGCCCATCGGGAGCGTGGTCAAAGCGTTCTTGAACGTCTGCTCGAAGCCCAGGAACTTCAGGATGGAGAGGTTGACGGAAGCATGGAAACGAATACCGCCCTTGTACGGGCCAATGGCATTGTTGAACTGCACCCGATAGCCCAGGTTGGTCTGCACTTCGCCCTTGTCGTCCACCCACGTCACGCGGAACGTGAAGATGCGGTCGGGCTCTACCAAGCGCTCGATGATTTTGGCTTTCTCGAATTCGGGATGCTGATTGTACACGTCTTCTATGGAAAGAAGCACTTCCTTCACGGCTTGAAGGTACTCGGATTCACCAGGATGCTTTGCCTCCAGCGAGGCCATGATACGTTCGATGTTCATACTATTTGGTATTAAAAGGTAATTAAAGTTTTCACATCAGCTTGCCGCGTACAAAGTGTAAGCAAGCGACAATGCAAATATAGGAAAACTTTTCAAACGCACCATATTCTGCGGCTTTATTTTGATTATTTAATAATAAAACGTCAAGCACGCCCGGCTTGGCACAAAAAGCAGGGGCGTACCCGGGCGAAAGGAACTTCCGCCGCCTGGATACGCCCCGAAATCCCAACTCAATCCTTGGCCGTATGGATGGTGAGCTGCGGGAAGGGGAAACCGATGCCCGCCTTGTTGAATTCCTCGTAGATGGCACGCTGCACGTCGTAGTAGACGCCCCAATAATCCGAATTCTTCACCCAGACACGGATACGCACATTGACGCTGCTGGCATCCAGGGCGTCCAGCGCAATGAAGGGCGCCGGAGTGGACAGGATACGTTTCTCCGCCGCCACGATACGACGAGCCACTTCCTCCACCCGGGCATAGTCTTCGCCATATTCCACGCCTATCACCCAGTCCACGCGGCGCGTCTCCTCATGGCTGTAGTTGACAATGACGCCGCTCGATGCCGAGCCGTTGGGGATGTAGACGGTCTTGTTGTCCGCCGTGGTGAGGATGGTGTGGAAAATCTGAATTTCGCGCACCGTGCCGCTCTCGTTCTGCGCCTCAATCCAGTCGCCCACTTTGTAGGGACGGAATATCAGGATGATGAGTCCGCCGGCAAAGTTCTGCAAATTGCCGCTCAAGGCCATGCCGACCGCCACGCCAGCCGAAGCCAGCAGGGCGGCAAACGAGGTGGTCTCGATGCCCAGCTTGCTGATGACGGCAATCACCAGCAGAATCATGAGCAGAATGTGGACCAAGCTGCGCACGAACGACTGTACGCCGGCATCCACCTTCCGGCGTTGCAGGATGCGGGCCACCAACTTGTTGAGGAACGAAATAATCAGGCGGCCGATAATGAAGATGAGCAGTGCCGCCAGAATACGTCTGCCCAGGTCCAGACTTCCGGCCCAGAGATTGAGCAGGACGTCATTCAGAGAAGTGGGGAAAGACCCCGATAACAATGTCAGATACATCATATAGATTTCAATTCAAATATAAGTAAACAATCCTATTTAGTTTATACTAATCCGGGACTATGCAGAAGTTATCTACAAGCTCGACGCACCGGACACATTGGCTTTACCGTCAGGAGAACAGGAATCAATGGCATTGATTCCATAAAAAGGTGCCACCTTTTTATAATAAAGGTGCCACCTTTTTCCCATCAAAGCCTTACTGTCCCAGCAGATACTCCTTGAAGTGTGCGAAGTCCTTCGGCAACTCCACCGTCTGCTTCTCACGCTCCAGGAAGGCCCGCAAGCGGTCGGGAACAGAGACAGGTTGACCGATGATGCGTTGCACGGTCTCACGGAACTTGGCGGGATGAGCGGTCTCCAGGAAGATGCCGTCCTCGCCGTCGCGCAAGCCTTCGTGCAAAGCCCGGCATCCACATGCACCGTGGGGGTCGAGCAGGTAATGGTCACGGTTCCAAACCTCGCGGACAGCCTCAGCAATCTGCTCATCGGTATAGGTGGCACCGGCAATGTCGCGGGCGATGGCATCGTGGTCGTCCCCATAGAGGTCGAGGATGCGGGCGAAGTTGCTGGGTGCGCCCACGTCCATGGCATTGGCGATGGTAGCGATGCTGGGCCGGGGCGTGTAGACGCCGGTCTGCAAGTATTGATAGAAGACGTCGTTGCGGTTGTTGGCGGCGATGAAGCGGCTGACGGGCAGCCCCATGCGGCGGGCAAAGAGTCCGGCCGTCAGATTGCCAAAGTTGCCGCTGGGCACACACACCACCAAGCGGCGGGCATCGGCTTCGGGCTGCAACTTCCGCCATTGGGCGTAGGCATAGAAGTAATAGAACGCCTGGGGCAGGAAGCGTGCCACGTTGATGCTGTTGGCGCTGGTCAGCTTCATGTGGGCGTTGAGATCGGTGTCCAGGAAGGCTTCCTTCACCAAAGCTTGGCAATCGTCGAAGGTGCCGTCCACCTCAAGAGCGGTGATGTTGTCGCCCAACGTGGTGAACTGCCGTTCTTGCAGGACGCTGACCTTGCCCTTGGGATAGAGCACATAGACGCGGATGCCCGGCACGCCCAGGAAACCATTAGCCACGGCGCTGCCTGTGTCGCCCGAAGTAGCCACCAGCACGTTGACCTCCGTGTCGCCCTCGCGCCGGATGAAGTAGCCCAACAGACGGGCCATGAAGCGGGCGCCCACATCCTTGAAGGCCAGCGTGGGACCATGGAAGAGTTCCAAGGAATAGAGACTATCGGCCACAGGCACGAGGGGCACATCGAAATTGAGGGCGTCGCGCACCAGGCTGTGCAACACGTCCTGAGGCACATCCTCGCCAAAGAAGGCATCGGCCACGTGGCAGGCAATGGTGGGGAAATCCATCAGGTCGATATGTTCGAAGAACTCATACGGGAGCGTCTCGATGCGTTCGGGCATATAGAGACCCTTGTCGGGTGCCAAACCGCGCACTACGGCTTCTTGAAGAGTAGCGGCGGGAGATTGGTGGTTGGTACTGTAGTATTTCATACACAAATGATAATTTATCGGTGATGGCACACAGATGACACAGATTTAACAGATTTACGCAGACTCTTTATTATCTACTTATTAAAATCTGTGGTCATCTGCCCAATCGTGTCATCTGTGTGCCATCTAAATTCCTATTTATAAGTCAAATTCATAAACTCCTTGATGAATCCGTCCTCGCGCAACAGGCCGTAACAGCCCTCGCAGGCAGCCACCTCGTCGAAGGTCTGCACACTGTCGGGCTGGATGCCGGGATGCCAGATGAGGAAAGGCACCGGCTCGGCCGTGTGGGTGCGCACCTCGCAAGGCGTGGGATGGTCGGGCAGGACGGCAATGGCCACGGGTTCATCCCATGAGCGAACTTCTTCGTAGATAGGACCGACAACGCGGCTGTCCAGGTCTTCTACGGTGCGGGTCTTCAAAGCAATGTCTCCCTCGTGCCCTGCCTCATCGCTGGCCTCGATGTGGAGGTAGACAAAGTCGTCGGTGCGGAGCGCATCGAGGGCGGCGCGGACTTTGTTCTCGTAATTGGTGTCATAGAGCCCCGTGGCCCCCTCCACGTCAATGCGGCGCAGACCGGCGTAATGGCCAATGCCACGGATAAGGTCCACGGCGGTGATGACCGCCCCGCGCTTCACCTGGGGGAAACGGCTGCTGAACAGTTCCATCTGCGGACGGTAGCCGGGACTCCACGGCCAGATACTGTTGGCAGGGTCCTTGCCCTCGGAGACACGGCGCAGGTTGAGCGGGTGACGAGCCAGCAACTCCTGCGAACGGAGGATGAGGTCGTTCAGCAGAGCGGCGGTATCTTCCGCCTCGGGATGCCCCGCCTCAGCCTTCACCAGCAAGGGACGGAACGGCTGCAGAGGCACATCGTGCGGAGGCGTACAGTCCAGGTGCTTATTGCCTCCCTTCACCACCAGCAGGTGACGGTATTGCACACCCGTATAGAAGTGGATACGGTCGTTGCCTAATTGTTCCTGCAAATACTGGATGAGGACATCGGCCTCCTTCGTGGTGATATGCCCGGCGGAGTGGTTCTTGAGGATGTCGCCCTCAATGCAAACCAAGTTACAGCGCATGGCCATATCACCCGGCTGCAGGTCCACACCGATACTGGCCGCCTCCAGCGGGCCGCGGCCCTCATATACCTTCGGGAGGTCGTAGCCCAGGACGGACATGTTGGCCACCTCGCTGCCGGGATGGAATCCGGGCAAAACGGTGAGCAGGCGACCGTTGCGGCCCAAACGGGCCAGGCGGTCCATGTTCGGAGTACGGGCGGCTTGCAACAACGTCTTGCCACCCAGCGAGGCGATGGGATGGTCGGCCATGCCATCGCCCAATATAATAATGTGTTTCATGACAAATGATAATTTAGTTGACAAGTTGACAAGTTAACAAGGCTACGAGGACAGGGCTTATCACTTGTAAGTCTGTTTACTAACAGGCCTTGTTGCCTCGTTAACTCGTCCCCTTGTCAACTTATAAATTCCAATTTACACATTGGCGATGCTCATAATATCAGCAAATACGCCTGCCGCCGTCACGCCTGCCCCGGCACCGTAGCCTTGAATCATCATCGGGTAGTCGTGATAGCGTTCAGTGGTCAGCAGAATGATGTTGTTGCTGCCCTCCAACGCATAGAACGGGTGGTCGCGGCCAACCTCCATCAGTCCCACGCTGGCTTTACCGTCCTCCAGGCGGGCGACAAAACGCCAATGCTTGCCCTCCTCCTCCAGGATGCGGCGGCGCAACTCGAACTGGCCGTCCAGCGTGGGCACCTTGTTCCAGAAGTCTTCCAGTGTGCCCTCGAAGAAGTCGTCGGGGACAAACAAGTGCTTCTCCACGTCCTCTTGCTCCAGCCGGTAGCCAGCCTCACGAGCCAGGATGACCAGTTTGCGGATAACGTCCTTTCCGCTCAGGTCGATGCGCGGGTCGGGCTCAGAGTAACGCTCTATCTGCGCCATGTGTATCGCCTTGCTGAAGGGCACGTCCGCACTGAGCTTGTTGAAGATGTAGTTCAGCGTGCCGCTCAGCACAGCTTCAATCTTCAGAATCTTGTCGCCGCTGTGGATGAGGTCGTTGATGGTGTTGATGATGGGCAGGCCGGCACCCACGTTAGTCTCGAAAAGGTACTTCACGCCACGTTGCCGGGCGATCTGCTTCAACTCGCGGTAGTTGTCGTAGGCGGACGAAGCGGCTATTTTGTTAGCGGCCACCACGGAGACGTTATGCAAAAGAAGGTCCTTGTAGATGGCAGCCACGTCGGGACTGGCCGTGCAATCCACGAAGACGCTGTTGAAGATGTTCATGCCGATGATGCCGTCACGCAACACCTGCGTGTCGCTGGGATTCCCCTTCTGCTGCAGTTCCTCGCGATAATTGGCCAGGTCGATACCTTCGCGGCAGAAGAGGGAGTGGGAAGCATCAGCGATGCCCACGACGTTGAGCTGCAGGCCGTTTTCCTGCATCAGTTTCTGCCGCTGGCTGTGAATCTGTTCGATGAGGCTGCCGCCCACGGTGCCAATGCCGCAAATGAAGAGGTTGAGCACCTGGTATTCGGAGAGGAAGAAGGAATCGTGGATGACGTTAAGCGACTTGCGCAGGTAGCGGCTGTCCACCACGAACGAGATATTGGTCTCGCTTGCACCCTGTGCGCAGGCTATGACATTGATGCCGTTGCGGCCCAGCGTGCCGAACAGCTTGCCCGCAATGCCCGGCGTATGCTTCATGTTCTCGCCTACAATGGCGACGGTGGCCAGGTTCTTCTCTGCCTGGATGGGAGAAATCTCGCCCATCTCTATCTCCTTGGCAAACTCCGTGGTCAGCACCTCGCAGGCCAGGTCGGCATCGGCATTGCGCACACCGATGGACGTGGAGTTCTCTGACGAGGCTTGGGACACCAGGAAGACACTGATACCGTTCTTAGCCAACGCCTTGAAGATGCGGTAGTTGACGCCGATGACACCCACCATGCCCAGGCCCTGCACGGTGATGAGGCTTGTGTCGTTGATGGAAGATATGCCCTTGATGGCCTTACTCTGCGGGTCGCTGACTTCCTGCTTGATGATGGTACCGGCCCCTTCGGGATTGAACGTATTCTTTATTAAGATAGGTATATTTTTGTGGCAGACGGGATAAATGGTGGGCGGATAGACCACCTTCGCGCCGAAGTTACACAACTCCGTGGCCTCCACGTAACTCAATTCGTTGATGGTGTAGGCGGTGGAGATAACACGCGGGTCAGCCGTCATGAAGCCATCCACGTCAGTCCATATCTCCAGCGAGTCGGCATCCAGCGCCGCCGCAATGATGGCCGCCGTATAGTCCGAGCCGCCACGGCCCAGGTTAGTCACGTCGCCCGTTGTCTTGTCCGTGGCGATAAAGCCGGGCACCAGCGACAGACGGGGCAGGTTGCAGAAGGTCTTGCGCACCAGTTCGTTGGTCAGGTCCGTGTCCAGCACGTGCTTGGCATATTTCTTGTCGGTCTTGATAAATTGGCGGGAGTCGAACCACTGCGCACCCGTCAGTTGGGCAGCGATGATGGAGGACAGGCGTTCGCCATAGCTGACGATGGTGTCCGATGTCTTCTGCGACAAGTCCTTGATGAGGTAGATGCCCTGGAAGATGTCCTTCAGTTCATTGAGCAACTCGCCCACTTGGCGTTGCACGGTCATCTGCGCGTCATACTCGGGGAAGACCCGCTTCACCATCTCCACGTGACGGCTGACTATCTCGCGGAACTCATTCTCGTAGGAGGCGTCGCCCGATGCGGCCATGCGCGAGGTCTGTATCAGCTTGTCCGTGATACCGCCCAGGGCGGACACCACCACAATGACCGGCTCCTGCTGGGCCTCCACAATGCGTTTCACTCTCAAAATGCTCTCTACGGAACCTACTGATGTCCCGCCGAATTTCATTACTTTCATTGTATGCTGTTTTAATGAAGTTACTTATTTATATATAGTATAAGAGAAATGCGCCCGCCCTTGAACGGGCTTCCGTTGACGGAAAGAAACTGCTGAAAAATGGTGTAACACGTAGAAACACAAAAAACTATCCCTAACCCCGAAGGGTCATGGTGCGCATGGATGTGACGGTATGCGGATAATACTGGTTCATAGTCCTTGTTTCTATCGCAGTTGATAAGATGTTGCAAAAGTAATAATAAATGTATTCAATCTATCACTTTCTGCGACTTTTTTGCGATAAAAGTATAGGAAAGCACGAAAACGACCGATATTAATCGTAACTTTGACGCCAAAATAGAACGAAATGGCAAAAGAAAAGACCGTATACGTATGCAGCAACTGCGGGCAGGAGTCGCCCAAATGGGTGGGCAAATGCCCTTCGTGCGGACAATGGAATACCTACGTGGAGGAAATCGTGCGCAAAGAGCCGTCCAACACAAGACCACAAATCCTCCCTACCCTGGAGAAAAGCAAGAACAAACCCCTTCCCCTCTCCGACATCAACGCCGGCGAAGAGCCGCGCATAGACATGCACGATGAGGAACTGAACCGAGTCCTTGGCGGCGGACTGGTACGAGGGTCACTGGTATTGATTGGCGGCGAGCCGGGCATCGGCAAGTCCACCCTCATCCTGCAGACCGTGTTGCGTATGCCGGAGAAGCGCATCCTCTACGTCTCGGGCGAAGAGAGTGCCCGCCAACTGAAGCTGCGCGCCGACCGCCTGACCCGCACGTCGAGCGATTGCCTCATCGCCTGCGAGACCTCGCTGGAGCAAATCTTCGTGCACATCAAGAACACGCGTCCGGACCTGGTCGTGATAGACTCCATCCAGACCATCTCGACCGAGGCGCTGGAGTCCTCGCCGGGCAGCATCACGCAGGTGAGGGAATGCGCCGCCTCCATCTTGCGCTTCGCCAAGGAGAGCCACACGCCCGTCATCCTCATCGGACATATTAATAAGGAAGGAACCCTCGCCGGCCCAAAGGTGCTGGAGCACATTGTGGACACCGTCTTGCAGTTCGAAGGCGACCAGCACTACATGTACCGCATCCTGCGCAGCATCAAGAACCGCTTCGGCAGCACCGCCGAACTGGGCATCTACGAGATGCGGCAGGACGGCTTGCGGCAGGTCAGCAACCCCTCGGAGCTGCTGCTTAGCCAGGACCACGAGGGCATGAGCGGCGTGGCCATCGCCTCGGCCATCGAGGGCATACGTCCTTTCCTCATTGAGACGCAGGCTCTGGTGAGCAGCGCGGTGTATGGCAATCCGCAACGCTCGGCCACAGGTTTCGACACGCGGCGCATGAACATGCTGTTGGCCGTCCTGGAGAAACGCGTGGGCTTCAAGCTGGCGCAGAAAGATGTATTCCTGAACATTGCCGGAGGACTGAAAGTGAACGACCCGGCCATCGACCTGTCCGTCATCAGTGCCATCCTGAGCAGCAACATGGACGTAGCCATCGAGCCGGAGGTGTGCATGGCGGGCGAAGTGGGACTGTCGGGCGAGATACGCCCAGTGAACCGTATCGAGCAGCGCATCGGCGAAGCGGAGAAGCTGGGCTTCAAACGCTTCATCCTGCCCCGGCAAAACCTGCAAGGACTCACGGCGAAGACAAAAATAGAGCTGGTGCCCGTGCGCAAGGTGGAGGAAGCCTTCCGCAGCCTCTTCGGATAGGGGGAGGCCCCCTCAAAAGGGAGGGGTATATACAAAAAAATAGCCCGACAAATCACTTGCAGGGCTACCTATTATGGCATTCTTTTGGATATAACAATTTTGTGGACGTTGACGGATTCGAACCGCCGACCCTCTGCTTGTAAGGCAGACGCTCTGAACCAGCTGAGCTAAACGTCCGGGAGCGTTCCGTTTCAAAAGCGATGCAAAGGTACGGCTTATTTTCATATCTCCAAAGGTTTTCCCTAATATTTTTTGCCTTTTTTCTTGCACAAAAGCACAACGCTCTATTTATTAGCTATTTAACAATAAAAATATTTCTCATTTTTCTTCCATGGAGCAAAAAAGCCAGGAATCCGGGCATACAGATACACCTATTTATAATATATCTCCGCCTGGTGCAGTCGGCCGGTTCCGGGCCTGCAGGTGCCACATCCGATGCCCGAAGAGATTTCTTGCCTCCACGCGTTCGAAGCCCAGCGTGTGATAGAGGTGCTCCGCCTTAGGATTCTCGAAGTCCACCAGCAGGCCGGCCCGCTCGTGGCCTTCGGCAAAGCCTTTGTCGCGCAGGGCGGAGAGCAGGCGTCCGCCGATGCCCAGCCGGCGGTATTCGGGCAGCACGCCCAGGGAATCCAAGTAGTACTCGCCGGGGTGGGTCTCGTCTTCCACGCCTTCGAACGACTGGCCCGTGCGCTCCTCAATGTGTTGCAAGGTAGGACGGCGCAATTCATACAGGCGGGCACCGTCATAACCCACGATGGCTCCGGCAGGCGTGCCGTCCACATCGGCCACCAGGGCGTTGCGGTAGCTGTATTGGGTATGCTCCATCCGCGCCAGTTCTTCAAGCACGTCTTGATAGTTTTCTCCGCAATACATGCGCATAGTTTCCTCACCCAGCGCCATGGTCAGGGCGGCGGCGATGATGGGGGCATCCTCCGGCGTGGCCGGGCGGACAATGATAGTTGGTTGTTTTGTTTCCATGATAGCATTGAGTTGTTTCATCCGCGAAGATAGAAAAAGTTCCCCTACGAACAAGTAAATTTCTCTCTATTCTTGGCCAAAAACTTGCATATGCCGTAGGAAAGTTATACCTTTACACTAAAGTTTTATACCTTTAGGCTAAAGGTATACACCTTTACGTTAAAGTTCTATACCTTTAGGTTGAAGGTTAAGTTTATTATAAGGCATCGGGAGTTTTTCTTCCTCATATCCGGCATTTTACCTGTTGGATAGGGAAGAATTTCCCTCAAGAAGGAAGGAGGAAAAGAAATATGGCATCGTATGAAATGCAAGAGTCGAACCTGCCCGGCAAGGATGGCGAGCGGGTGTTGTTCCCCCGCATGAAGCTGTGGGGACAGATGGATTTGGACGAGATCACGCAGAAGATTTGTCGCGCCAGTACTTTCTCGCCGGGCGACGTGAAGGGGTTGATACAGGCTTTGGCGGAAGAGATTGCCCTTGGGATGGCCGAGGGACGGTCGGTCAAGATAGACGGCATCGGCGTCTTCACGCCAGCCTTGGGCCTGCGCGAGGGGTTCGAGCGGGAGACGGGCAAGGCGGGAGACCGACGACGCAACGCCACGAGCATCTGTGTGGAGCGCATCCGCTTCCGGGCGGACAAGGAACTGTTGCAAGAAACCGCACGACACTGTACACTGGAGCGATCGCCCTGGAAGTTCCGCAAGTCGTCCACGCGCTACACGCCGGAGCAACGGTTACGGCTGGCGCAGGAGTATCTGTCGGCACATCCGTATCTTACGGTGGCGGATTATGCCGGATTGACGGGGCTGCTCAACGAGACGGCCCGCAAGGAACTGAAGCGTTGGTCGGAGGACCAGGCGTCCGGTATTGGCAGTTCAGGGCGCGGGTCGCACAAGGTGTATGTGAGGAAGGAAGTGGTATCGGAATAGGACAGCGTGAAGTTTTTTCGCAAGATAAATCCCCGTATATTTGCATATTATCGGAAAAAGCTGTTCCTTTGCAGAAATTTAGCAACCATCCTTATGCAATATATAGAATATAGATACAATCATCTTTGGATAACGTTACTCTCGTAAGGGGGTGACGTTTTTTTTTAATTGCAGGATGGACGCTGTGAGGCAACAACAATAGTAACATCAATAAGAGAGCTATGGAACAGAAACTACGGAAAGTGCTCGTGCTGGGCTCGGGCGCATTGAAAATCGGTCAGGCCGGTGAGTTCGACTACTCCGGCTCGCAGGCATTGAAAGCCCTGCGCGAAGAGGGCATCAGCTCCGTGCTGGTCAACCCCAACATCGCAACGATTCAGACCTCGGAAGGCATTGCCGACCAGGTGTATTTCCTCCCCGTCACTCCTTACTTCGTGGAGCGCATCATCGAGAAGGAGCGTCCCGACGGCATCCTGCTGGCCTTCGGCGGGCAGACAGCCTTGAACTGTGGTACGGAACTGTATCAGAAAGGCATCCTGCAGAAGTATGGCGTACAGGTGCTGGGCACTTCCGTGGAGGCCATCATGAACACGGAGGACCGCGACCTCTTCGTCAAGAAGCTGGACGAAATCCCCATGAAGACTCCCAAGAGCCATGCCGTGGAGTCGATGAGCGACGCGCTGAAGGCTGCCTACGAGATTGGCTTCCCCGTGATGATTCGCTCTGCCTACGCCCTCGGCGGACAAGGCAGCGGCATCTGTCCCGATGAAGAGACGTTCATAAAGCTGGCCGAGAGCGCCTTCACCTTCTCCAAGCAGATCCTGGTGGAGGAGAGCCTGAAGGGCTGGAAGGAGATTGAGTTCGAGGTTATCCGCGACGCCAACGACCATTGCTTCACCGTGGCCTCCATGGAGAACTTCGACCCGCTGGGCATCCACACGGGCGAGAGCATCGTGGTGGCTCCCACTTGTTCGCTGAGCCAAGAGCAAGTAGAACAGTTGCAGGCCCTGAGCCGCCAGTGCGTACGCCACTTGGGCATCGTGGGCGAGTGTAACATCCAGTACGCCTTCAATGCCGAGACCAACGACTACCGCGTCATCGAGGTGAACGCCCGACTGAGCCGTTCGTCTGCCCTGGCTTCCAAGGCTACGGGTTATCCGTTGGCTTTCGTGGCCGCCAAGATTGCCTTGGGCTACACCCTCGACCAGATTGGCGAGATGGGCACGCCCAACTCCGCTTACGAGGCTCCCGCCTTGGACTACCTCATCTGCAAGATTCCGCGCTGGGACCTGACGAAGTTCGTGGGCGTCAGCCGCGAGATTGGTTCGTCCATGAAGTCCGTGGGCGAAATCATGTCCATCGGCCGCTCGTTCGAGGAGATTATCCAGAAGGGCTTGCGCATGATAGGCCAGGGTATGCACGGCTTCGTGGGCAACGAGGGGCTGACCTTCGACGACCTCGACCACGAGCTGTCCCATCCCACCGACCTGCGCATCTTCGCCATCGCCCAGGCGTTGGAGGAGGGTTACAGCATCGAGCGCATCGTGGACCTCACCAAGATTGATGCTTGGTTCATCTCCCGCTTGAAGAACATCGTGGACTACAAGCACAAGCTCTCCGAATACAGCAAGATAGAAGACATCCCCGCCGAAGTGCTGCGCGAGGCCAAGCGTCTGGGCTTCTCGGACTTCCAGATTGCGCGCTTTGTCCTGCATCCCGAAGGCAACATGGAGAAGGAGAACCTGCAAGTGCGTGCCCGCCGCAAGGAGTTGGGTATCCTGCCGGCCGTGAAGCGCATCAACACCGTGGCCAGCGAGCATCCCGAACTGACCAACTATCTTTATATGACTTACGGGGCAGAAGGCTATGACGTGAACTACTACAAGCACGAGAAGTCCGTGGTGGTGCTCGGCTCGGGTGCCTATCGCATCGGCTCCAGCGTGGAATTCGACTGGTGTAGCGTCAACGCCATCCAGACGGCCCGCAAGCTGGGCTACAAGTCCATCATGATCAACTACAATCCGGAGACCGTGTCCACGGACTATGACATGTGCGACCGCCTCTACTTCGACGAACTGTCCTTCGAGCGCGTCCTTGATGTTATCGACCTGGAGCAGCCCCGCGGCGTCATCGTCTCCGTGGGCGGACAGATCCCGAACAACCTGGCCATGAAGCTCTACCGTCAGTCCGTGCCCGTGCTGGGTACGTCGCCTGTCAGCATCGACCGTGCCGAGAACCGCAACAAGTTCAGCCACATGCTGGACCTGCTGGGCATCGACCAGCCCGCTTGGCAGGAGCTGACCAGCCTGGACGATGTCAAGGCGTTCATCCAGAAGGTGGGCTATCCCGTGCTGGTGCGTCCCAGCTATGTGCTGTCCGGTGCCGCCATGAACGTCTGCTACGACGAGGACGAGCTGGAAGAGTTCCTCAAGATGGCCGCTAAGGTCTCGAAGGAATATCCCGTGGTGGTGTCTCAGTTCCTGCAGAACACGAAGGAGATCGAGTTCGATGCCGTGGCACAGAACGGCGAGATCGTGGAGTATGCCATCTCCGAGCACATCGAGTTTGCCGGCGTACACTCCGGTGACGCCACGCTGGTGTTCCCCGCCCAGAAGATTTACTTCGCCACGGCCCGCCGCATCAAGCAGATCAGCCGCCGCATCGCCAAGGAACTGAACATCTCCGGACCGTTCAACATCCAGTACCTGGCCCGCAACAACGAGGTCAAGGTTATCGAGTGCAACCTGCGCGCCTCGCGTTCCTTCCCCTTCGTCAGCAAGGTACTGAAGCGCAACTTCATCGAGACGGCTACCCGCATCATGCTCGACGCTCCCTACAGCCTGCCGGAGAAGTCGGCCTACGACATCGACTGGATTGGCGTCAAGGCCAGCCAATTCTCCTTCAGCCGCCTGCACAAGGCCGACCCCGTCCTGGGCGTAGACATGTCCTCCACGGGTGAGGTTGGCTGCCTGGGCAACGACTTCGACGAAGCCCTGCTGAACGCCATGATGGCCGTAGGCTTCAAGATTCCGTCGCCGCAGAAGGGCGTGATGTTCTCCAGCGGTGCCATGAAGAGCAAGGTAGACCTGCTGGATGCCAGCCGGATGCTCTTCCAGAAGGGCTACAAGATCTACGCCACTGCCGGCACGTCCGCCTTCCTCAACGCCCACGGCGTGGAGACGACACCCGTCTACTGGCCCGACGAGAAGCCCGAGGCAGAGAACAACGTGATGAAGATGATTGCCGCCCACGCCTTCGACCTCATCGTCAACATCCCGAAGAACCACACGAAGCGGGAGCTGACCAACGGCTACAAGATCCGTCGCGCGGCCATCGACCATAACATCCCCTTGATTACCAATGCCCGCCTGGCCGGTGCCTTCATCGAGGCCTTCTGCGACCTCAAGCCGGAGGACATCGCCATCAAGAGCTGGCAGGAATACAAGTAAGCGATTGAACAATCCGCATAGAAAAAGGGCAGGCCTCGATGACGGGTCTGCCCTTCTTCATTATTTTATGTCCGCTGATTAGAACAACTTGTCAGGATATTCGCCAGCATCCACCAAAGACTTGATCTTGGCCACTACAGCCGGACGGTCTTCGGGATAAGTGACACCGAACCACTTGCTCGTCGTGTCCAGCACTTCCACCGTTGCCGTGCCCTCCTTGATGAGTTTGTCCACCATCAGAGGAATGAAGAACTCGCTCTTCAGGTTGCTCATGTTCTTCGGGTCGGCCAAGAAGCCCTTGAAGTACTCCTTGCTATAGCCGAAGTAGTCGGGCGTGAAGCCCCAGAAGTTCATGCTAACGGGCGTTGTCTCGGGAGTAGCCACCCACTGGTCGTCATCGTCCAGGTACTTCACTTCGCCGTCGCGGCGTTCAATCTTGGTACGCTCCACCACCGAGGTAAGCATCCGTTTCTCGTCCGTGCCGCAAATGCCGCGGGAAACAGTGCCGCTCTCGCTCAGCGTGTTGCCCACACGGAAGCCCACCATGGCATACGTGTTCTTCGCACCCTCGGGCAGGGCGGAAAGGAACTTGCCCATCACCTCGAAAGAGTCGCGGCCATAGAAGTCGTCGCAGTTGATGACGGCAAACGGTTCGTTGATGACCGGCTCGCCCATCAGCACCGCATGATTCGTACCCCAAGGCTTGGTACGGCCTTCCGGGCAGGTGAAGCCTTCAGGCAGGTCGTTGATGGATTGGAACACCAGTTCGCAGGGGATGTGTCCCTCATACTTGGAAATAATCTTCTCGCGGAAGTCCTGTTCAAAATCCTTGCGGATGACAAAGACCAGTTTGCCGAAGCCGGCGCGCAGGGCGTCATAGATGGAATAGTCCATGATGGTCTCACCGTTGGGACCCAGTCCGTCGAGCTGCTTCAGCCCGCCATAGCGGCTGCCCATACCGGCAGCCAACAGAAAAAGAGTAGGTTTCATGTTGTTGTATATTAAAGGTTGATAACTAAACACTGCACAAATGTACGAAATATATCCATAGGATAGTTACAATAAACGCAGAAATCAGAACGGATAGCCGATGGCGAAGTGCAAAGCCGTTCCGTCCATGAACTTGCGCACGTTGTAATAGCCGGACTTGCCCGTGTCGTAGGGTTCATGCAAGGCGATGCCCCAATCCAGGCGGAACACCAGAAAGTCCAGGTCGTAGCGGATGCCCACACCCGTGCCCAAGGCTATCTGCTTCGGGAAATCCTTCAGGCGGAACTCCCCTCCGGGCCGTGAGGGGTCACGACGCATCAGCCAGACATTGCCCGCATCCAGGAAGACGGCCCCGTGCAGGTCGCTGATGATGCGGAAGCGATATTCCAGATTGGCCTCGAAACGGATGTCGCCCACGTGGTTGATGAAGGAATACGTGTCATTGTCATCGGCCGGATAGCCACCCGGACCGATGTTGCGCGCGGCAAAGGCACGGACACTGTTGGCTCCGCCCACATAGAACTGCTCGGTATAAGGCGCCGTCGTGGCGTTGCCATACGACCAGATGACACCCACCGCTGCCCGTGCCGCCAAGGAATTGTTGCGGTCGATGCGATGGTTGTAGCGCAACTCGGTGTTCACCTTCAGGAACTGGGCGAAGGGCACCCCCAGCAGTTCCTTACCCTCCTCGCTGAAAGGCTGGCCCAAAGCCCGGTAGATGAGCGACGTGACATTGCCCGCCGAGGTCAGCGTGGTCTGCCACCAGATGGGACGGCGGCGGCGTCCGCCCGCACTGTTGTCGAAGGTGTAGGTGTATTCCATCGCCGGGATGAACTGGTTGCGCAGGCTGACGTAGAGGGCAGGATTCTCCTCCTGAAGCTGCTGAAACTCCGCCGTGGGGTCGCGCAGCACGTTAAACGTCAAGCGGAAGGGCGTGAAGCTGTGCTTGGACGTCGGCTTGGGCTGGAAGTCATAGGTGGCGTTCCCGCCGAAGGCCAGCAGCTTGTAGTAGCGTGCCCGGTTCACCTGGTCGGCATACAGGCGGAAGGTGGTGGTGGCGGGAAAGTCGTATTCATTGCCGCCCATCCGCGGGAAGACCACGCGGGGAAAGATGAGGGACGTGGCCACGCCCAGTTCATAACTATTCATGGCGGAGGAAGAGTTCTTGCCCGTGGCCCATTCATAGGAGCCTTTCAATTCCACATTCCACTTCTCGCCCCCGCCGAAGACATTGTTCTTGGTCAGGGTGAAGGCGGCACCCGGCCCGGTCTGGTTATTGCTCTTCATCTTGACGTTGAAGTCCAGCTCGGCATCGTAGGGCTTGTCCAGGGAGGCAATGACGTGCACATCCAGCGTGTCGTTCACCAAAGCGGAATCACGCGGGACATACTGCATCTCGGTGTATTTGAAGATGCCCACATTGGCCAGACGCTCCTGTACGCGGGTCTGGCGGTAGAGGCTGTAGAGGCTGCGGGCAGAGCGTTGGCGAGAGATGCCGGCACTGTCCTCCACCTGGCGCTTGTAGCGGAAATTCTGGTAGTCCATCCAGCGGTGCACCATATTGGGACGGACGCGCAACTTGTCGTGGAAGTAGATGGTCAGGTCCTTGTACACCAGACTGTCGTTGGGTGCCTCGCCGTTCTTGCCCAGCAGGTGGAAGGACTTGCGCCCCAGGCGGAAGGGCTTCTCGGCCACCTCCGGCATCCCTGCCACGGGCACCAGACGGAGCGACACGTGCCCGGGCACCAGGGTCGTGTCCGCCTGGTAGGTCAGGTAGTCCGGACGGAAATAGTAACAGCCCACGTTGCGCAGCAGGTTGCTGATACGGGTGCGCTCGCCGTCCAGGTCGGGCACGTTGAACTGCTCGCCCGGACTAATGAGGGAACGGCGACGGCTCAGCTTCAGGATGGCCAGGGTACGGGATGAGAAGCCCCGATAGTCCACGGTGTCGATGAAGTACGGACGACCCATATTGACGGAATACTGCACGCGGGCTTTGAGCGAATCCTTGGCGTGGGGCAGCACCTGGTGGGTCACCTTGCCTTGGAAATAGCCATAATCATGCAGCAGGTTCGTGGCGGCCTGGGTGCGGATGTCCGGATTCACCCCGGAGAGCAACACGGGCTCGGCGGCAAAGCGGTTGAAGATCCAGCGGCCCAACCCCTTCTCGTACTTCTGGAAGCCGTTGTACACCCACAAGCCCAAGGGGAAGGGGATGCGCACCGACGTGCTGCCCAGCAGGGAGTTGTTGGGCGCCTTGGCCAGGGCGGCCTCCACTTCCTCCAAGGCGGTCTCGCCCACGGAGGTAGGCTGGGGATTGTCCACCAGCGTGGGCCGCTGGCCGATGTAGAGGATTTCCCCCTCGGGCAGGTGCTTCGTGGTGGAGCAGGCAGCCAGGAGGGATACACCTATTAGTATATATAAGAACCGCCCGAGGCGATGTATGTCCATTCGTTTCATAGATACCTTCTATTATTATCCATATAAAGCATATTCGTTCCATAAAGGTCTCGGCCTCGGATTCACCTTGGTCTCGGCCTCGTCGTCACCTTGGTCTTGACTTCGCCGTCACCTTGGTCTCGACCCTGCCGTCACCTTGGTGAAGATTCCGGCTCCTCCGGGGTGGCCTTTTCCTCCCCTTCGGGACGGCGCGGCTTCTTCTTGCGGAAGATGAACAGTTCGCCCACGCGGTCCAGCTTGCGGCGCAGCACAAGGCCGACGCCCGTCTCCGTAATCTCTCCGTCCAGCACGCTCTCATAGTTCTTGTTGTGGAACACGCGGACGTAGCGCGTGCCGGAGTTGTCCAGCCGGTATTCCAGCGAGATGTTGTCGATGAACGACTCGGCGGAATTGGTGGCATTGGCACCCGTGGATACCTTGCCGCCTATGACCACCTGGAAGCGGTCGTTGAAGAAGCGTTGGGAGTAGCGGAAGCTGTAGTCCGTCTGCGTGCTGCCCGTCTCGGCGGACGTGCGGTCCTCCACGCCCACGCTGATGCTGGCGTTCTTCACCGCCGACCCGGCCAAGGCGTTTATCTGGCTCTGCAAGACGCTGTTCAGGGCGGAGCCCATGGAGAGGCCGCCCCCCTTGGCACCGCTGTTCAGGTAGATGCCCGTGGCCAGCATGGCGATGGCCTGCTTGCTGCGCTCCTCGGCACCCATGGCCTGCAATTCGTTCTGCACGGTGGCGTCCTCGGGCGCAGCGATGTCGAAGATGAGGTCGGGCGACTCCAGCCGTCCCGCTATGCCGATGCTGACGTCGAAGTTGACGTTGCGCGAGGCATCCCCCTCCCCGTCGGACACGGAGGCACGCATCCGCTCCGTTGCCTTCAGGTCCAGGGTGGGATTCATCACGTCGCCGCGCCAGTCCACGTAGCTGCCTGTGTTGAAACGGAACTCCTTCAGCGGTATGACGGGCAACGAATACTTCATCACGCCGCCGGACAGGGTGTAGCGCCCGGTCAGGTTCATGTCGCCCTGGGCGGTGTATTGCAGGTTGAGGTCGCCCCCGCCCTCCAGTTCGATGTATTTGTCGCCCGCCGGGGTCAGGTCTGCCCGCAGGCGCACGGCCTCATCAATGTGCAGGGACATGTAGACCTCCATCCCGCCCAAGGGGACGGCGGCCACTTGCAGGGTGTCCGTCGCCACGCTGTCCGCAAAGGAAGTAAAAGTGACCAGCCCGCTCAGGCGGTCCTCCACCGTCAAGGGCGAGTCGGTCAGGACGTAGGTCACGTTGGTATTGCCCAGCAGGTTCATGTTGCCGCGCATGGTCAAGGCATCCAACGGTCCGCGGACGGAGGCGTTGATGTCCACGAACACCTTGCCGTAGACCAGGCTCTCGCGGGTATGGGGAGCATCCAGCAGGTTATAGTTGACGGCACGCAGGGTCAGGTCGGCCGAAGGACGCGCCAAGTCGGCAAAGCTGACGGAGCCGTCAATAACAAACGGGTTGCGGCTGGTGGTATAGAGGGAGAACTTGTCGAAGGTCAGCCGATTGTCGGCAATGCGCACGGGCCGCCCGTCGAAGTAATAGCGCGCCCCCACCTGGCGGACATAGACGGAGGCCGTGTCCATCTGTATGCTGCCCTGTAGGTCGGGCTTTGCCGACGTGCCCCGCAGGGTGAGGTCCCCGTTCAGGTAGCCGGACAACTCCGCCATCCCGTCCGGCACGAAGGCATTGGCCACGGACAGGGGCAGACGCTCCAGCGAGGCATCCAGCGAGAGGGCGTCCGCATTGGCTTCCGTGCCCAACAGGCCGTCCACCGTGGCCACCTGCCGGTCATTGCAAGCCAGATAGGCGCTGAGGTAATGGCTCCGCTCGGAAGCAGGCAGCCACGTGACGCCCGCCCCGACATCACCCACCGGACGCCCCTCGTAGGTCAGCGAGTCGATATCGACATCAGCAGCCAGTTGCAGGGCCTCGGGGGTCTGGATATAATTGGCTTCCACCGAAAAGAGTCCGGTCAGCCGGGGCAGGTAGGGCAAGACTTCGCTCAATTCCCTCAAGCGAAAACGGTTCAGCTCCACGTTGACATTCTGGAGGGAAACCGTGTCGCGCACATCGGACTGCATCCGGAAGCCCATGCCGTCGCCGCCCTCCATATCGACGTTGGCATAGACGCGCATATTCTTGTGGAAATAGATACTGTTGCGCCCCTTGTTGAAGCGGAACTTGCGGTAGGCGATGATGGGTTCGTCGGGCGTCAGGCGCAGCAGCACGCCGTTGCCCCGTCCGTGTCCCTCGGTCAGGGGACGCGCGTTGACGCCCAGCAGGACGCCGGTATTCCCCTCTGCATCAATGAAGTTCACGGTCAGCTCGGCGTCCTCGTTGCGGATTTCACCCGTCAGGAAGCTGCGGAAAGTGAAGTGCGGGTTCTTGGGACCGTTGATGACGCCGCCCTGCAACTGCATCCGGGTGGTGTCCTGGTGTACGGCAAAGAACAGCGTGTCCAGCCGCAAGGAGTCGGTCCGGAATCCCTCCACGGCTGCCCGCCCGTTGATGCCCCACTCCGGCGTGAAGCCGAACTGCAACTTCAGGCGGTCGAATGTCATGCCCTGCGTAGCCAGCACATAGCCCGCGGGGTTGTCGTGCCCGGCGGTCAACTGCATACCCGCCGAAGGCAGGATGCGGCGCAGGGCGGCGTGGTCCAGCCGACGGTTCTCCCACTGCTGCATCAGCACGGCCATGAAGCGGTCCGACTTCTCCAGCAATTCCTTCAGGGTACTGCGGGCCTTGAAATCGAAGTCCAGGTCTCCCGCCCCCACGTGCAGCTTGATGGAATCCCGGCGGGCCTCGGCGGCCAAGTCGAGGGTCAACAAGTGTTCGGGCTTGCGGGGGATGACTCCCAGCCGATGCAGGTCAACGTCCTGCACCCCCAGCTTCAGTTTGCCGTCCATATACTTGCGGTCCAAGCGGAGGTCGGCCGCCAACTGCATCCGCAACAGGTCATTGTCGCTGCGCAACAGCACCGAGGCAACCGATGAGCGCAAGGCGGCCCGCAAGTCCACGTCCGTCAGCCTTAGCTTGCCGTATTGCAACTCTCCCAAAGCCAAATCCACCTGGGCAGAAGTCTTGGCGGAAGACAGGTCGAAGCCTTGACCGTGCGCCATCAGCTTGGCCGAAAGGGTATAGAGGGAATCCTTGGGCAGGAAATGGTTCACTTGCAGCGAGTCTGCCCGCAGGTCGAGCCGGTAACGTCCATCGCCCAGATTGTAGGCGGCCGCCAGGTCGAGCGAGCCTTCCTGCTCCTGCAAGTCCAATGTGGCGGAACAGGCATTGCCCTCCACCGCCAAACGGGCATCCAGGCGCATACTGTCCGGGATGACCAGGGAGCTGTCCGGCGTCAGTCCACCCAGGGCGGTCAGGAAGTTCAGGTCACGTGTCTGCATCTCCAGGTCCATGTTGCCGCTGCGGGTCAGGCTGTCCGTCAGGTTCCAGAACTCCCCTCCCCCGCTGAGCGAGAAGGCGCCGGGCAGGTCCACGGAGAAACGACTGATTTGCATCTGCTTCAGGTTGCCCTCCGTGCCGGCACGAATCACCAGCGGATGGAACGGATAGGCTTCCTTGAAACTGTCGGGCAAGCCTCCGGCCAAGAGTAACACGTCCTGTTTGCCGATGCGGGCATCCAGCCGGGCGGACAGACGGCCCGTAGTAGGAATGTTGACCAGCTCCCAATAGGTCTGTGCGGTCAGGTCTATCCGGCTGTGCGGGGTGGTCAATTGCAGGGAAGGAAGGCGTATCAGGGTAGAGTCGGCCATCAAGCGTCCCGTCAGCGAGGCGATGCTGAGGCCGGAACGTTCGTTCAGCGCAAATTCGCGGATGACGGCGTTCATCTGCCGCCCGTCGTAGCGCACCGAATCTATACCTATCTGTACATCGCGCACGGCAATATGCGAAGGGTCGAAGCCTGCCACCGCCGTGTCCCGCGGTGCCCCGCTGTCATAGGCCAGGCTGGTGCCCGTCAGCAGGAATTTCCGCCAACCGTAGGCCTGGCGTCCCAAGTCGGCCTCGGCCTCGTCGATGCGGGCCTCGCCCAGACGAGCAGCAAGATGCAGGGAGTCCAAGGGCATTTGCAAGTCCACGGATACGTCTTTCAGTTGCAGGGCGTGGAGCAATATCTTCCAACGGACAGCCGTGCTAGTGGTGTCCGGCGGCGTAGTGGTCGTATCGGCCAAGGCCATTCGCAGGTGGGTGTCCTCCAAGGTCACTTCGTTCAGAATCACGCTTTCCCGGTTCAGGTCCACGCCGTGACTGCGGAGGAAGAAGCGTCCCAAGGTGCCCTCCAGGTGCATCCCGTCCAGCAGCCGGGCCGAGTTGACCGACACGTCTTCCAGCGACACGCCGTCCACCTCCACCCTACCGCGCAGCAACGGCCAGGCCTGCACCCGCACGCTCAGGTTACCCAGGGTCAACAGGGTATCCGGCGAAGCGGTCAGGCTGTCTGCCGGCTGCACCACCTGCACGCCCCGCACCACCAGGTCCAGCGGGAAACGCAGGTCAATGCGCTCCACGGCCATCTGCATCCCCGTAGCCTCTTCGGCCACGGACACGGCCTGCCGACGGATGAAGTCCTGCACAGGAGGCACGTAGAGCAGCACCATCACCAGCACGAACAAAGCTATCGGCGTGAGCAGCACCCACAACGCCGCCCGCAACCACGGATTTTTCTTCTTCACGACCTCTTCTTCTGCCATATCCATTTCTGTTTATGATGCACAAAGTAAACGAATATTTCCCACATTATCTCCTTGATAGGGCAAGAAAATCCTTCGGCAGACAAGTATTCACGGGAAACAAGCCAACGGAGGTCTCACACGGTCCACCCGCATAAGCAGACTGCCTATGTAAAATATAGATAGTCAACTCTCCCTTTCCCAAAGAGACCCAAAAGAGACATGAAACGAAGGACAAGCAATAATCCCTTACGCTTTCTGCATTCATACTTCTCCTAAATTTCAATGATGTCGCCGCATCCCATATAACTGATGTCGTCATCCAGTTCGTTTTTCAGCAGTCCATATTGCACCGCTCCCGTGCAGTGCATGGTAAAGTAGCGACAGCCGGTGTGTGCGGACAGTTCATCGGCCAGGGAGTGGATGAACGTTGCCTCATCCTTCTCCGTCAATCCGCTTTTCACCAGGTGCATGCCGGCAAAGACATGGGTGAACGGGGTTCCGGTCACGAGCATGCCTTTCCGCATGATGTTCACGATGCCGGCATGGGCGCATCCGGCAAAAAGGATGGTCTTCACGCCTTCCCGGACGACAAGGCTCTGCTCATGGCGGAAGTCATCGTTCGTTTCCTTGGCCGGTCCGAACAGCAGCCTGTTCCCAATCGGTTTCAAGCAGTCTCCGTTTACTCCGGAAAACAGGATGATGTCCTTGTCAATGCGGGTCACATCTGCACAAAACACCAGCCTGTCGTCCGTTTCCAGTTCTGGGTCGATGCCAATGTATTTCAAGCCGTCGTCACGCAGCGAGTAGTGCGGTTCAAAAGCATGGCGGCTGACATAGACCTTGGCCTTGCTGTTCAGCCCAAGGAAAGTGCGGAGTCCGCCGCCGTGATCGTAGTGTCCGTGTGATACGACTGCCATATCCACATCTGCCAGGTTGATGCCCAACCTTTCCGCATTGTCGGCAAACAACCTGCGCTGCCCCATGTCGAACAGGACTTGTCTACCGTCATCCATGCGGATATGCAAGCTTAACCCATGCTCGACAGGCAATCCCACCAGGCTCGTGTTTTCGACTAATGAAGTTATTTTCATGACCTCCCCTTACACTATACTTAAAAGTTCGATTTCAAATACCAGTGTGGAATTAGCGGGGATGCCTGGCTGAGAAAACCTGCCGTAACCCATTTCCGCCGGGATGTAGACTTCCCACTTATCTCCCACGCACATCTGCTGCATGACGATGATCCATCCTTCGATGAGGTCGCAAAGGCGGATGGCTAGCGGTGCACCACCACGGCTGCTGTCAAACTGCCGCCCGTCAATCGTCCGTCCGGTGTAGTGCGCGGTCACGATGCTGCGCGGATTCGGATGTCTGCCGTCGGCTTTCCCTTCTGCAAGGACTTTGTAGCAGATACCCTTGGGAAGTGTCCTCACCCCTTCTTCCTGAGATTTTTGTGCAAGCCAATCCTTGTTGACTTGTGCGTATTCCCTTTTGTTCATACCGGACAGTCTTATTTTGATGTTCCCGTCGGCGAGGTGGCTTCATCCACTTCCACGTCAATGCGCTCTATCTTGAAGATGACAGGGCGCGTACCGTCGGAACAGCACGCTATCATCATCTTTTCATCGTTCGTCCAGCCTTTCATGATGCTGCCCCCCTGCAAGGCGGCATATACATACCGGCTAATGGCATCCCAGGCTTCGGAGCAGAATTTCCCGTCAAGCATATGCCAGAAATCGTCCCTGGAAGCCGTGCGTTCCAGCAGGAACTCATCGCCGGGTTTGAAACAAGGGCAAGGCCCGCTTGCCGGGTCGGCCAGATATTTCTCCTGATAGTCCTTGAAGCATTTGCATTCAAGTACCGTAATCTTGCATTTATGTTCTATTGCCATGATAAATTTGTTTAATTGTTATTCGAAATTGTTTAGTACTGGAAATCCACAGTGCATCGCCCGGCTATCGAACGCTCGGACAAGGGTGTCACGGCCGTCCACAAGGCCAGGTCGTCCGCTGTGGCGGGATAGGGCACACCGCCGGAGAGGTCTTCCTCCACGGCCTTCAGCATCACGTAATCCATGCCCTCGTGGTGACGGTCCGCCTCCAAGGCCTCTTGTCCCCAGCGTGTCCAATAGGGATGCTCATAGCGGGCCAACCAAGGGGCATCGTCTTCCCAACGCTCGGCTCTGTCGGGGCCTTCCACATAAATGCGGTGGGTATCGCCTTGCCACAGCCCCTTGGTGCCCTGCACCTCGAAGTCCAGGCTGCGCGGACGGGGCAAGGTGGTGTCATGGGTCAGCGTGACGAGCACGCCCCGCTCGGTCTCCAACTGAGTAATGACCACATCGCCCAGGGTAATGCGTACACGGTCATCGCCCCCCAACTCACGGATGCGGTGCAGCATCCCGGCGGGTTTCGAGGCGAAGGAAGTTAGGCGGTTGATGCGGTCGGTGCGGTTGATGCCGCCTATCAGACACAAGGGAGCCAGGCCATGCGTGGGATAGACATCGCCATTCTCCTCTTGGTAGAAACGGGCCCGCCATACGCTCTCCGTATGCCGACGGTTGCCCAGATGGCCTTCATCGTCCAGCAGGATGTCGCGCAGGTCGTGCCGGTAACCGCCCCGCAGGTGGACCACTTCGCCCAGCACG
Source organism: Candidatus Bacteroides pullicola (assembly GCA_019115825.1). Lineage (GTDB taxonomy): Bacteria > Bacteroidota > Bacteroidia > Bacteroidales > Bacteroidaceae > Bacteroides > Bacteroides pullicola. The sequence goes on along the minus strand of DXCV01000003.1, from coordinate 6,780 downwards.
CCAGCCTGCACCATATTATATATAGACAATATGTCCCGCCGGAAGAGCGTATTCTCCAACGGAAAGAGCCGAAGCCCCGTCTGCCGGAGCAAGTCGGACAACGGGGTGTACTCGCCCTCGGCCAGTCCGCCCTTGATTTCGAGAGCCACGTGGCAGCCCGCCCGGACACAAGCCAAAGCATGGCACACATGCAACGCCCAGGGCGAGGCCACCACGACCAATTGCGGCCGTTGCTCGTCCAGCATCCGCAGATAGTCATCGGGACCCCGGTCGTAACAGGCGATGCCGTCGGGCACGCCCTTCATCTCCAGACAAGGATCGGCCACGGCCACCAGCCGGAAGAAAGGTATCCGGCGCATGAGACCGAAAAGCTGTTTGCCGCGATATCCGAAACCTATACAAGCTGTCTTCATCTGTTTCATAAGCTATCCTTATTTGTTTGCTCTGCTTCTTTCAATATTTCTTCCACCTCGCCCTGCACCTGTTCCGCCACCTTCGCCAAGTCTTCTTCCCAAGGACTTCCTTTCGCCGCCTCCAGCTGACGCAACCGGTCCACAGTCTGCCCGGCCCCTATCAGCGTGAACAGCGGTATCATCTTGTGCGCCACGGCGGCCAGTGTGTCCACATCGGCCTGTCCCAAGGCTTCGCGAAGACGGAGAAGGTTTTGGCGGGTTTCCGCCACGAAACTCTCCACAATGGAGCGGGCCGCCTCCTCATCATCGCCGGAGAAAGCGGTCAAGGCGGAAAAGTCCAGCCCACCCTTGGCAACAGCCGGGGCATCCATCGTTTCCGCCGGGGGCAGTATGGACGGGATGTCCCCGACACGGGCCAACACTTCCCGCAACTCGCGCATCGTGAAAGGCTTGTGCAGGCAACCGGCAAAGCCATGAGCCACAAAGTCCTCCTGCCGCAGGTCACTTCGGGCCGTGACGGCAATAACGGGAATGTCCTTCGCCAACGGAATATTGGACGCACGGAGCAGATGCAGGAGTTCAAACCCGTTCATGGCAGGCATCTGCACATCGGTCAACAAGGCATCAAAATGCCCGCCGGAACGCAAGGCGTCCAGCAATTCGTCCACTTGCAGGCACGACACCGAGAGGATGCCCTGCTGCTTCAGCATGGCCGAAGTCAGCGTGAGTTGGATACGGTCATCGTCTATCAGCAACAAGCGGCAGGCGCCGGGCACCGGAAGGTCCTCCGAAACGGGCGCCGACTCTTCCACCGCCGCCTCTTGCGTCCGGGGCATCGGGATGCGGACGGTGAAAACACTGCCCTTGCCCGGTTCGCTCTCCACTGCGATGGTGCCACCCAGCAATTGCACCAGCATCCGCACAATGGACAATCCCAGGCCGAATCCCTCCTGACCCTGTGCATCGGGCAGACGGGTGAACTCCTGGAAGATGCGTTCGCGGTCCTCCGGCTTCATGCCACAGCCGGTGTCGGCCACAGACACGACCAGATGACCATCCCCGTATGTGGCGGAAAGGGTGACGTCACCCCGCTCAGTGAACTTCACGGCATTGGACAAGAGATTGTTGACTATCTGCCGCAACCGCTGGGGATCGCAGACATACGCGGCAGACAGCTCCGCCGCCAACCGGCAATGCAGCGCCAAACCCTTGTCCGACGTCAGCGGCCGGAAGCTGGTGCAGATTTCCTCCAACAGACGAGCCGGATGGAAGGGGACACGGTGTACCTCGACCTTGTGGAGATCCAGACGATGGAAATCCAGCAGGTCGGTAACCAACCTCAACAGGTGCTGCGACGACTGCTTCATATTGTCCAGGTAGAACCGCTGACGACCGTCCACGGTGAGGCGGGCCAACAGGTCGGCATAGCCAATGATGGAGCCCAGCGGTGCCTTGAAATCATGCGTGATGGCCAGCATCAGCTGCTCGCGCACGGCCAGCAGGTCTTCGGCCTTGCGGCGGGCTTCCTCCAACTCGCGCCGATAGCGGTTGTTGCGGGCAATGTCGCGCCCTATCAATAGCGCAAAGAGGGCAGCCAGCAACACGGCACCCACCGCAATGGCCCCGACGGTACGGGCGGAGCTATGGCGCAACTCCATCCGGCGCTTGGCGTCGGCCCGCACTTGTTGCAGGGTTTCCTCCTCATACTGCTTCAACAGAGAGTCTATGCGGACCGTCAGCCGGGCATTGACGGCTTGCAGACGTTGCTTGCGGTGGCTGATGACGGTGTTCACCTCCCGCTCGCGCCGCACCACCTCACGCAGACGGGCTTGCAGGGAATCCACGGGATTATATGCCTCCTCCAGCGTGTCCACGATGTATTCCACCGAAGACTTCACCTGGATGGACGAATCCGGCTCGGGGGGCGAGAAAGCCTCGCGAAGCCGCTTGAAGAACCCCTTTTTCTGTCGGGGCGAAGGGGGCGTCACCACCGTATCCCGGTGATGCACCAACCTCCGTTGCACGCGGGGCTGCATCGGCATGGTGTCCGGATTCGTGAGAATATCCTCTATTTCGGTGGTGGAAATCAAGCTGTCGTTCACCTCGGTTAGGGTGCGCAGAATGCGGACGGTGTTCTCGTCTTTCTCTTGCAACAATGCGGACAGGCTGTCCACCCACTGCTCGTCGTGCCCGTCGGTCTGCATAAGGACGCCCATCTCCCTATGCACGAAGTAGAGGGAGAAAAACAACACCGCCAACAACGCCGCATAACTGACGATGACCTTGAATCGGGATACATTATTCATAATCCATTGCTAGTATAGTATGTTTAGACATCAGCTACAACGAAGTTAGGAAAAGGTGGCACTGGTTCTAGGAATCATTGGCATTGATTGGGAGGAATCATTGGCATTGATTGGGAGGAATCATTGGCATTGATTGGGGGGAATCATTGGTATTGACTGGGGGGAATCATTGGCATTGATTCCTAGCAAGGGGTGCAACACGGGTCTGACTACGGAAGCGAAGCCAGAACAAGACCCCTGCCGTGGTCAACCCGAAGGGGAATGCCGTCCAGATGCCCACCAGCCCCCAGTCCAGCACGAAGGCAAACAGGTAGCCCACGGGCAAGGAGACGATGAAATAGGCCACGAAGGCCATCAGCATCATCGGTTTGACGTCCGCGATGCCGCGCAGGGCATTGGCGAAGGTGATTTGCAGGCCGTCGCCAAACTGATAGACCAAGAAAGGCAGGAACAAGGCGGGCACCAGCGCGGCCACCTCGGCACTGTCCGTGAACCACCCCGCCACCGAATAGCGGCAGGCAAAGACAATGCTCAGCAGCACCACCGCCATCAGCAGGATGAGGTGGAAACCCGCATTGGCCGTGCGGCGCACGTTCTGCACGTCGCCCACGCCGTGGTAATTGCTGACGCGCACGGCCACCGCCGCCCCCATGCCGTAGAACATCATGAAGGTGAACTGCGAGATGGTCAGCATAATCTGGTGCGAGGCCAAGGCGATGGTGCCCAGCCAGCCCACCATGATGATGCTCAGGCTGAACGAAGCCGTCTCCATCCCCATCTGCAAGCCCACGGGCCATCCCAAGGCATTGAGCCGGCGGAACAGCACGGACGACCACCGCTGGCGCAGCAAGCCCACCCGGTAGCGGCGGAAGCGGCGGGCACGCAACACTATCCATGCGAACACCACCACCATCACGATGCGGGACAGCAACGTGCTCAGCCCGGCGCCCAGCAGCCCCAGCTCGGGGAAGCCGCATTTGCCATAGATGAGGACGTAGTTGCCCACGATGTTCAAGGCATTGCCGCCCAGCAATATCCACATGGCCGTCTGCGTGTCCGTGATGCCGTCCGTGAACTGCTTGAAGGCGTTGAACAGCATGACGAACACCAGCGACACCAGCAACACCAGGTAATAGGGCTTGATGAGGGGGATCAGTTCGTCGGGCTGCCCCAGCCGCTCCAGGTTCAGGTAGAGGACGGTCATCACCGCCATCTCCAGCAGGGCCACCAGCGTGTTGGCCACCAGGCTGCACCGCAGGGACAGACCCGCCTCGGCAAACCGGCGACCGCCATAGAAGGAACCCACCACGGGGGTCAGCCCGTAGCTGAAGCCGGTGCTGAAGATGATGCACAGGTTGAACATGTTGTTGACGAACGAGGCGGCTCCCAGTTCCACGGTGCTGTGGTGCCCCACCATCAGCGTGTCGGCAAAGCCCAGGATGATGACGCCCAGCTGCCCCACCACGATGGGCATCCCCAACGTGAAGAGTGCGCGGTAGTGGGCACCGTATGTCTGCAATAGTCGGTTCATTCTTCTTTGGAAAGACGTTTGTAATACAGGATATTGGCATTCTCACGGCGGAAAGCCCGGTGTGCCACGTCCTTCAGTTGGGCGGACGAGACGGCCCGGTAGCGGCCCACCTCGCGGTCTATGTCCTCCGCCTCGCCCGTCAGCTCGAACCAGGCAAGGTTGGTGGCCACGTTCAGGTAGTTGATGTTGCCGAATATCTGGGTGGACTCGAACTTGTTCTTCACCTTCTCCAGCTCACGGTGCTCCACAGGTTCTTCCCGCAGCCGCTCCAGTTCCTCCCACACGGCAGCCTCGGCCTCTTCCAGCGTGACGCCCGCCGAGGGCCTCCCGCTGATGTTCAGCAAGCCCGCGTCGCGCGAACCGTAAATATAGGCATCGATGTTGGAGAACAGCTTCCGCTCCTGCACCAGGCGGCGCGTCAGGCGGCTGGAACGCCCGTTGCTCAGGATGTCGGACAGGATGTCGAAGGCATAATAGTCCGCCTCGTCCCGTCCGCACATGCGGAAAGCCATGTACAAGGCATCGAGGGGCACGTTCCGTTCGACGGTGAGGCGGCGTTCCTCCGTCTGCACAGGCTCTTGCGGCAGCCTCCGCACCGGGATGTCGCGCCGGGGGATGGGGGCGAACCACTTGTCGGCCAGGCGGCGTGTCTCGTCCCACGACAGGTTGCCCGTCACGGCCAGCACGGCATTGTTCGGGGCATAGTGGCGGAAGAAGAAGTCCTTCACCTCGTCCAGCGTGGCATCGGCAATGTGGCTCAGCTGCTTGCCGATGGTGGGCCAGCGGTAGGGATGCACGCGGTAGGCCAGGGGGCGCATCAGGTGGCCCACGTCGCCGTAGGGCTGGTTCAGGCACCGCTGCTTGAACTCCTCCATCACCACACCGCGCTGCACCTCCAGGCTCCGCGGGCTGAAGGCCAGCTCCAGCATACGGTCGGACTCCAGCCAGAAGCCTGTCTCGGCATTGGCGCGCGGCACGGTGAGGTAGTAGTTGGTGATGTCGTTGTTGGTCCACGCGTTGTTCTCCCCGCCCGCCTGCTGCAAGGGGGTGTCATAGTCGGGGATATGCACCGACCCGCCGAACATCAGGTGCTCGAACAGATGAGCAAAACCGGTATGGTCCGGATGCTCGTCGCGCGAGCCGACATCATAGACGATGTTCAGCGCTACCATCTGCGTGGTGGTGTCCTCGTGGTGCACCAGCCGCAGGCCGTTGTCCAATATGTGCTTGTTAATCTTCAAGGACAGTGACCTTATTGATGACTACATTCTCCTCGGGGCGGTCGTTTCGGTCGGTCTTGACGCGCTGGATTTTGTCCACCACGTCCATACCTTCCAGCACTTCGCCGAAGACGGTGTACTCGCCGTCCAAGTGGGGCGTGCCGCCCACGGTGGTGTAAGCCTTCACCTGCTCGGGCGTGAACTGGAAGCGGGGCTTGCCGGCCAACTCCTTCTCGGCCTGTTCTATCAGTTCGTCCTGCAGTTGCATCAGGCCGTCCTGGTCGCCCTCGCGACGCATCTTGTAGATGTCCTTCATACGCTTCTGGGCCAATGCGTTGAACACACCTTGCAAGCGCATCTGGTTGATTTGCTCCTCCATGTCCAGCAGGGACTGGTCGTTGTAGACCTTGCCCGTGACGATGTAGAACTGACAACCCGAAGATTCCTTCTCCGGATTCACATTGTCCCCCTGGCGGGCGGCTGACAAGGCTCCGCGCTTGTGGAAGTATTGGGGATAAACGAACTCAGCGGGGATGGTATAGCCCACGTCGCCCCGTCCCAACGCCTGGCCCTTGGGGGCGTTCTTGCTCTGCGGGTCGCCCGCCTGAATCATAAAGTCCTTGATGACCCGGTGGAAGAGGGTGCCGTCATACGTGCCCTCCTTGGCCAGCTTGATGAAGTTGTCACGGTGTTTCGGAGTCTCGTTGTAGAGCTTCACCACGATGTCTCCCGCGGTGGTCTCAATCTTCAGTTTTGTTTCCATTTTTCCTTGATTTGCTCCCGGCTTGCAGGCGGTCAGCCCGCAGACGAGTAGGGTTAGTATGACAATAATGTTTCGTTTCATTTTCCTTTTTGTTTAATTTAAGCCTGCAAATATACGACTTTCAGCCAAAACCGCTTACCTTTGTCTGGCAAAAGAAACCTAAAGAGATGGCAATGCAATCCATTTTAATCGTAGAAGACGACCTCACGTATGGCATGATGCTGAAAACGTGGCTGGGAAAACAAGGCTTTGCAGTGGCCTCGGCCAGCAATGTGGCCCGTGCCCGCAAGCATATCGAAACGGAGGACGTGGATTTGATTCTGTCCGACCTTCGCCTGCCCGACCACGACGGCACCGACCTGCTCCGCTGGCTGGCCGAGAAGCAACTGCCCATCCCCCTCATCATCATGACGGGCTATGCCGACATCCAGTCCGCCGTGCAAGCCATGAAACTGGGTGCGTGCGACTACGTGGCCAAACCGGTCAACCCGGACGAACTGCTGAGGAAGATAGGCGAAGCATTGAACGCCTCCCCCGCCCGGCAGCA
>DXCV01000042.1 GCA_019115825.1 Candidatus Bacteroides pullicola | reverse complement strand
CTTTGACAATACGGCATTTTTTCATACCGCCTATGGCGTGCTCCACTTTAATCCTGATTCCGGAAATCCGCTTGTTCTCCTGTTTTTCAGCAGTAGTAAGCTCTTTCCCTTTAGGCTTCTTCTTGGGCATGCATACTTCAACGCCATCCGGCCTGTGTCCGATGAAACCTGTATCTTGCCAAAGCCTGATGCCTTTGGGGAGCATAAGAGGTTCTTCATCACAAATCTTTTTGTCATGGACATGGCCTTCGTATGTGGAACTCAGCCACACAATCCTAAGATTGCCGGTACACAGCAGGTTATTCTTTATGCTATGAGTTTTTTTTACCGCTGTAACATGCTGACTGCCTGTCTTCGTCCACAGGACGCTGAATGGGCCTTTCGGTTCCATCCAACAGTACATCCTCGCATCCTTTAAGGATATGTATCAGTCGTTTGGAGTTACGGTCGGGCAATTCGCCAAGAGTCTTCAATGTGCGCCGGAGAATTTCAGACAGAAGGTGAATCCACCTGTTGGCTTGAGGTTGGGTCATTTCAAACTGGATGGCATGGAGCTCCTGAAGTGGGTTGGTCTTCAGATATACCAATATAAAGAACATCTTGTCCTGAATCAAAGGCAGCACGCTGGTCTTCCTGTTATAGGATATACGCTGGCGCACTTTCCCCTCCAAGGTAAAATGGCTGTAATACTCATCCCAATGGTGCTTGAAAGTGATTAGCAAGGCGTCAAACTCAACAGGAGTTAATCCTGTCGCAGCAAGCACTTGACTTTGGCGGTGGCGAATCTTGTCGTAATACATCAATTGAACTTTTTAGGTCACAAAGATAAGTCAAAGAACGCATTAATCAATTATTCGATATAAACTCTATTATTCATCGAAAACCGTGCAGGTGTCTCCCCGTTGGCGGGCTACGGGAAGCTGATAGACCAGCCCGGTCTTGTCCGTCGGGGCAGAACCTTCTTCGAGGACCAGGTGCAGGCTGCTGAAATCGAATTGTGCGCTTTGGCAGACAAACAGGTCGTGTGTCTGTGCGAAGTCCCGCTTATGGGTCTTCCAGGTTTCTATCTTCAGCTTCACCGGATTATCTTCCTTCAGCTGCATGTTCACGCCCAATTCTCCGGTAATGTACTTCTGCGGTCCTTCTTGGGTCACTTCTATCGTGCCTTCATTGACGGCTACACGCACCGGGGGCTCACCTTGGTCTTTGTCTTCCATCTGGTAGTAGAATCCAAAGGCGATGGCATCGGGACCTGAAGCCTCACTGCCCACCAGATGTACCCGAATGGAACCCCGGTTGACAATCGGGGCGGGCAAGGCTGTGCCCGGCCGGAAATGCTCGTACATGCCGGAGGCCATCGGTGGGAAGCTGAACAGGTAGGGTATCTTGCCTTCCACCATTGTGGCTAGTGACGTGACGTTGATTTCCCCGTCGTTGACCATGTGCGTGCCGGTCACGCTGCCCAAGGTCATGATGCGGCCTGCCACACGCACATCGATGCGGCCTCTGTTCCATAGTGAGCCTTGCATGCCGGCCGTGTGCAGCACCCGGGTCTGGAAGGCACGCTCCACATCCACGGTGATCAGCCCTTCGTTGATGACATGCAGGTGGTCGGCCACGCCGCCCACGCCCCTCACCAGCGATTGCCAGGAGCCGTTGCCATAGAAGTGGATTTCTCCCCGGTTAATCAGTTGCGAATTGGCCTCTGCCCACATGGCACAGCAGTACATGGTGGTTTCTGCTTCAGCATCGTGGTCCATATAGATGTTGATGACGCCTTCGTTGATGAGCAGCGAATTGGCACCGGCGGCCATGGCATATCCCCGCAAGGCATCCACCTGATAGCCGGAACCTTGTGCGGCGGCTTGGCGCAGATGGGCGGCATACAGCTCCTTGAAATGGATGTCGATGATGCCTCGGTTGATGAGCGTGGCATTGGGGGCCAGCATCTTGTCGCCAGGCGAATGAGGGTCATCCGTTAATGCCACCAGTCCGCATATCACGTTGTTCTGCAACTTGCGGTTCTCATTGAACTGCTTGCCTGCCGCGTACCGGTATATAAACAGGTTCTGGGCTTCGGGTTCCCGTATGGACAGGTGGTCGAGATTCACCACATACGAGCCTTGGCCTACAATCCTTGAATGGCTTGTGGTCTTCATGATAAGCTTTTCTTTACCCTGCATCTGTGTTTATTCCATTTCGCTCATTTGTCCCACGGGAACACCGTTTTCACCGGCGCGAACACGTCGATGGCTTCCGTCTCGCCGATGGCCACAAAGCCGTGGGGAATGTCGGCCGGCACCAGGTAGGCATCGCCTTCCTTCAGCTCATATTCCTTGTCGCCGATAGTCAGGTGGAATCCGCCCTTGATGACATAGCCGAATTGCTCTTGCGGATGGGTGTGCATGCCCACCACGCTGCCATCCGACATGTTCCAATGCAGCACGTTCAGGTTCTTGCCCATGGCGAAGTCTTGGCGGATGACGCCTTTGCCCATGTCTATCTTTTCTACTTCGTTGTGATTGATAACCATTTTTTCCATAATCTTATGCTTTTAATTTGTTGTTATTCCTATTTCCGAGAAGACGAAAAACATACTTTGTTCCGGTAGTCCGACGGCTTCATGTGATATTTCTTTTGGAACTGCTTGTAGAAGGCCGATTCAGACATGCGTGCCTCCCGCGCTATGGACTCGAAGCTCCATAAAGGCTGTTCGCACATCAGGCGGACGGCATATTCCAAGCGCAGGTCCTGTATGTATTGCGTGTAACTGCATCCGGCAAATTCCTGAAAAAGCATGGCGAATTTGTTGGTCGGGACATGTATTTCGTCCAAGAGCTTCTTTTTGTTGAAGTCGGGTTGCAAGTAGAGTTGCCGTTGGATGATTTCGTGGGTCAGGCGCTCAAACAGGGCCTGGTCTTTCCCATTAAACCGGGCGGGAGCCAACGTCGTAAGCGGTTCAGTTCTCTTCATGTCGGGTGTTTCTGTGTCAGCGGCCAAGGGGGTGTCCTTGATGGGTTTCGTTTCGCCCGGAGGCGGCAGCTGGCTTGTCCGGAGCGTCTCGTTCAGCCGGGCGATTTCATTCTGGTAGGTGGACAGTCGGCGCAGAAGGCAGGCAATGCTTGCCACGGCAATCAGCAGCAGGAGACTAACAGCTATCGCCCACGTCCTGAATGCCTTGCTTCCCGTATGTAATTCCTCTCCTGTTCCTTCGGACGATGCCTGCATCACGTATGTGGTCATCGCCTGATGCCTATTCAGGTCACTTTGCGCATAGACCGGGTTCGCACCATATAATATAATAAGGATATATAATGCCATAATTTCCCCATAGGGCAGTTGGATTCTCCTCCAGCCTTGGACGCCTTGCAAAATATGTTCTTGTTTCTTTTCCATTGAACTGTTCGTTGATATGGAAGCCGCTCAGGCGTTAGTGCCGGGTGGCAGCTTACATTTGCACACAAAGTTAGGACGCAAATGGGGGCTTGCAAAGTTCAAGGAGGGGGCACTACTCCAAGAAAGTCATGAGATTACTCCATAAAAATAAAATATACTCCACCAAAATCCTTTTGTTACTCCTCAAAAATCACGATTCCTGTGCTTTTAGTTTGATAATCAAGTGGCAATGATTCGTAGAGTGTCCGCATTCATCTTGTGCTATAAACTGAACCTGTGCAGTTGCTCGCACAATTTACTTGGAACTTAATTTCGTCCTTTCTTAGTCTTATGCATTACCCTTATTGAACCGTTATTTGTCCACTGTTTCTCTTATTCTGAATAGGACCAATATAGGAGTATAATAGGAGTATAATAGGAGTAATAGTGGAGGGGAAGTGGCGAGGAATTGGAGAGGAAGTGGAGGGATGACGATGGGAAAAGCAAGTTCCGTCTTGTATATTATAGGATAAAATTAAAGTGGGCAATTACTGGGCAGAAATTGTATGGGTATATCTCCCGTCCGTGCTTACCCATACCTGTGTCCGTGCTTACCCGTACCTGCGTCCGTACTTACCCATACCTGCGCCCGTGCTTACCCGTACCTCCCCCTAACCCCTGAAACACATTTCTTTAGCTTTAGCTTTTTTTTATTGGAAAGAAATACGTACCTTTGCCGCAATCATTTAATGCTTTTGGACATGAGAAAGCGAGTCATATTGCTGCTGGCCAGCCTCTTTGTGTGGTTGACGTATGCTTTTGCCCAAAACGTGCCTGTAGGCGTGATTGTGGCTCTCAAGAAAGGGAGCCCGCAGGAGCTGAGCAGGTACTTGGGCGAAGAGGTGGACGTGACCATCGGAGACAAGGCCATCAGTGCGGACAAGACGCTGGCGGAAGAGGCGCTGGCGTCTTTTTTCACAGGGAAGAAGGTCCAGTCGTTCGACGTCAACCACGAGGGGAAGCGCGGCGAATCGAGCTTCATCGTCGGCACGCTGCAGACCACGGGCGGCACCTTCCGCGTGAACTGCTTTTTCCGGAGATCGCAAAACAGGTATTACATTCATCAAATAAGGATAGATAAGACAGAACAATGACGAAAGAACAAGAATTGATAGACAGGCTGATAGACCTGGCTTTTGCTGAAGACATAGGCGACGGCGACCACACGACGCTGTCCTGCATACCCGCCACGGAGACGGGCAAGTCCAAACTCCTCATCAAGGAACCGGGCATCCTGGCCGGCATCGAGGTGGCCAAAGAGGTGTTCCGCCGCTTCGACCCCACGCTGAAAGTGGAGGTATTCATGCCCGACGGCTCGACGGTGAAGCCGGGCGACGTGCCCATGGTGGTGGAGGGCAAGGTGCAATCCCTGCTGCAGACGGAACGCCTGATGCTGAACATCATGCAGCGTATGAGCGGCATCGCCACCATGACCCGCCGTTATGCCGACCGCCTGGAAGGCACCCACACCCGCGTGTTGGACACCCGCAAGACCACGCCAGGCATGCGCATCCTGGAGAAGATGGCCGTGAAGATTGGCGGCGGTGTGAACCACCGCATCGGCCTGTTCGACATGATTCTGCTGAAGGACAACCACGTGGACTTTGCCGGAGGCATCGACAAGGCCATCCTGCGTGCCAAGGAGTACTGCAAGGAGAAGGGCAAAGACCTGAAGATAGAAATCGAGGTGCGCAACCTCGACGAACTGCAGCAAGTCCTGAACGTGGGCGGCGTGGACCGCATCATGTTCGACAACTTCACGCCCGAGCTGACGCGCCAGGCCGTGGAAATGGTGGGCGGACGCTATGAGACCGAATCGTCGGGCGGCATCACCTTCGACACCCTGCGCGACTATGCCGAGACGGGCGTGGACTTTATCTCGGTGGGCGCCCTGACGCACTCCGTCAAGGGGTTGGACATGAGCTTCAAGGCGTGCTGACGCCGTCCTTAGGAAATACAGGCGGGTACATTTAACGTGTTTTCACACTCCTGTTTGCAGCATTCTCTCTCGTGCTGCGTCTAACCTGTAAACGACGCGATGTGGCGTCCCGACAAGAAGCATTGGTAGTGGACAGTGAAATAGAAATGGTCGAAGGATGCCGGGCAGGAAAGGAGGCTGCCCGTAAGGCGCTTTATACCCGCTTTGCCCGGCAGATGCTGGCCGTCTGCTACCGCTACGTGGGCGACATGGATGCCGCGCACGATGTCTTGCACGACGGGTTCGTCAAAATCTTCACCCGGTTCACCTACCGGGGCGAGTGCCCGCTGGCGGCGTGGATTGGCCGGGTGATGGCTACGCAGGCCATCGACTACCTCCGCCGGCAGGAGCGTTTCAGCCGCTTGCTGGTGGACGAAGGGCAGATGGCGGACATCCCCGACGAGGCGGACGTGGCGGAAGCGGGAAACTGCATTCCGGAAGATGTGCTGATGGGCTTCGTGGCCGGGTTGCCGGAAGGATGCCGGACGGTGTTCAACCTCTATGTGTTCGAGGAGAAATCGCACAAGGAAATTGCGGACCTGCTCCACATCAAGGAGCATTCCTCGACCTCGCAACTGCATCGCGCCAAATGTTTGTTGGCAAAACGAATCAAAGCATATTTGGCACATGAGAGACAAGAGTGAAATAACCGATCTGTTCAAGAGCCGCCTGGAGCATGCGGAGCTGGAGGTGCGCGACGGCTTTTGGGAGACGCTGGAGCGGGATGTGGCCGCTTCTTCTCCTTCGCCGCCCGCCCGCCCGGTACGTCGCCGGATATACCGGTGGGCGGCAGCGGCGGCATCGGTGTTGCTGGTGCTGGGGATAGCGATGGCCGTGTGGCGGAAGCCTGCCCCGCAGGAAGGGCGCGAGGCCGTCCGACACCTGGCATCCGCGGAGGTGAAAGAGCCGGAAAGCCGTGCGCCGGAAGTGCCTGCATCGCCCGTGCAGGCCGTTGTGGTGGCTCAGGCGGAACCGTCGGACGGGCAGCCGCTGTCGGTGCATGTTTCCATCACCATCACGCAACGGCAGTATGGCGGGTATCCGCAGGAACGCCGCCGGGCAGACAATGCGCTGTTCCCTGCCGCAGGAGGCTACCGCGAGGCCGGTGACGGGACGTCGCAATCCGCCTTGCAGGACGACGGGGCGACGGTGGAAGACTGCGCCACGCTCCTGAAAAATCCCCGTTGGGCGTTGAAGGCGGGCATCGGGACATCCCTGCCCAAGGGTGGCTACCATGCGCCGCTCACTGCCGGGCTGAGCCTGGAGCGCCGGCTGAACCGCCGGCTTTCGCTCGAGGCGGGTGTGCAATATAGCCGCCTGGCCGGGACGCAGGGCGAGACCCTGCACACGCTGGGCATCCCGGTGCGGCTCAATGTCCGGCTGGCGGGCAACGACAAGGTGGACTTCTATGCCTTGGCCGGAGGGGCGGTGGAGAAATGCGTGGCGGGTGCGCCGGACAACAGCTTCGAGGCCGAGCCTGTGCAGTGTTCCGTCATGGCAGGATTGGGTGTGCGCTACAAGATGAGCGACCGCCTGGCCTTGTTTGCCGAGCCTACCGTCTCGCACCATTTTGATTCGGACGCCTCCACGCCCTCCTTGCGCACGGAGTGTCCCACAAACTTGAATTTGCTGTGTGGCTTGCGTATGGCCTTCTAATTTGGATAGGATTATGAAAAAAACAGACTGGATAGAAAGACTATTATATAGATGGAGCTGCCTGATAGGCTTGGCTCTGCTCTTCCTGCCCCTTGCCTCGTGCACGGAAGAGGTGTTCGACTACGAGCACCCGGATGTGGAAATCTTTGTGAAACAACTGAAGGACGGCAACCTGTCCGCGCAAAACCCGGACGGGACGGGGCAGATGCCGAAGTTTGCGGTGAAGGACATCGGCGAGCTGCTGGAGTATGCCGACGACCTCAGCGTCATCCCTTCCTTCCCCTTGGCGCCGGTGTCCTATTCGGCGGGCGGAAAACTCCGCTTGGGCGAGTGTCTGCTATGGACGGTGGAGACCATCCGCCTGGGGCACAATGCTTCGATGGGCTGCAAGATGGTGCATGTGGATGCGGAGAACTACGAGGGCATCTATTTCCTCTCGGACGAGGAGGTGAAGGACGCCGTGGCGCGCTACCGCCATTGGTGGGAGAACCGGAAGTATCCGCGCACGATGTGGACGGTGGATCCTTGTTGGAACGAACCGCTGTGTGGGAGCGGCTATATGTGGTGGTGATATAAAATCCTCCTGTCATGAAGCATGCATTCTGCCTCTTCTGCCTGCTGGCGGGTTTGGCATGTCCGCTCTTCGCCCAGGACTGGACGCCGGAAGACTCCTTGCGCCTCCGTCGCCTGCTGGAAGGAGACGGGGAAATCCGCCTGAATCCGCATGCCTTGAAGGAGCTGGAGCAAAGTTTCGGCCAGCCGAAAGCCTCGGAAGAGAAGTCCTGGCTGCGCTTCGACGAGACCCTGCCCCATACGCTGACGGAGAAGCAGAAGAAGGCGCGGCTCGTCTTGCGCCCCTACACGGGCTACACGCCCTACAACTGGGACCCCATCCGGCAGTGCAAGATAGACATCGACAAACCCACCTGGCGGCAGAACATCCTGCGGGGCATCGAGCAGATGGCAGTCGGCGCGCCCGCTCCCTCGGGAAAGAGCTTCATGGAGGTCTTCACCAAGGAGTTCTGGAACCGGAATATCAAGAAGCGACGGTCAGCTACGCTGGAGGCGCTGAGGGCATACGGAGACAGCATCACGGCGCGCGAGAAGTATAAATAGGAATTTAGCGGTCGGAGGCCGCAGGAGAAGTTATAGGAGTTAAAGAAGTTATCACTTCGCTGCGCTCCGTTAGAAGTTAAAGCCAATACCTTGTGTATGACAGGTATGCGCATCGTCGGAGCAACTATTGGCTTTAACTTCTTAGCCCGCCTTGGCGGGCGATAACTTCTTCTAACTTCTTTAACTCCTCAGAAATAAATTATCATTTAATATCAATTGAAATCATGGACAACAGAATTACTTCCTTATTCGGGATAGAGCATCCCATCATCCAGGGCGGCATGGTGTGGTGCAGTGGCTGGCGGTTGGCTTCGGCGGTGAGCAATGCCGGCGGATTGGGCTTGCTGGGAGCAGGCTCTATGCACCCCGAAACGTTGCGCGAGCATATCCGGAAAACGCAGGCGGCCACATTCAAGCCGTTCGGCGTGAACCTCCCCTTGATGTATCCGCAGGTGGACGAGGTGATGCAACTGCTGGTGGACGAGGGCGTCAAGATTGTTTTCACCTCGGCGGGAAGTCCCAAGAAGTGGACAGGCTGGCTGCACGAGCGGGGCATCAAGGTGGTGCACGTCGTCTCTTCCTCGCTCTTCGCGCAGAAAGCGGAGGCGGCCGGCGTGGATGCCGTCGTAGCGGAAGGCTTTGAAGCGGGTGGACATAACGGACGTGAGGAGACCACCACGCTTTGTCTGATTCCTGCCGTGCGACGTGCCACAAGTCTGCCGCTGATTGCCGCGGGAGGCATTGCCACGGGTGAGGCCATGCTGGCGGTGCAGGCGCTGGGCGCGGAAGGCGTGCAGATTGGTACCCGTTTTGCGCTGACGGCCGAAAGTTCGGCCAGCGAAGTGTTTAAGACCTATTGCCTGAATCTGGAAGAAGGGGATACACGCCTCTTGCTGAAGAAACTGGCTCCAACGCGCCTGGTGAAAGGCCGCTTCCTCGATGAAGTGGCAAGGGCGGAAGATGCCGGTGCCACGCCCGAGGAGTTGCGTACGCTCTTGGGCAAAGGACGGGCCAAACTGGGCATCTTCGAAGGAAATCTGGAAGAGGGTGAACTGGAGATTGGGCAGGCAGCCTCCTTGCTGAAGGGGAAAGGCATCCAGACGGTGGCCGAGGTGATGAAGGAACTGGCAGAGGCGTACGGACAGCGGTTGGCGCTCCTGCAATCCAGAGCCGGCTTCTGAGGGGGAAGGCAATCGTTTCACATAAGAACAAGGGGGCATATCCGTTTGTGCGGCATGTCCCCTTGTGTCTCCTTATAGTATGTAAGTTGTATCAAGGCTTCAGCCACTTGTCCAGCCAGGCGAAGAACGTCCGTTGCCACAGCACGCCGTTTTGCGGCTTCAGCACCCAGTGGTTTTCGTCGGGGAAGATGAGCAGTTGCGACGGGATGCCACGCAGCTGGGCGGCATCGAAGGCTGCCATCGCCTGGTTGGCCAGGATGCGGTAGTCGCGTTCGCCGTGGATGCAGAGGATAGGGGTATCCCACTTGTCCACGAACTTGTGGGGCGAGTTGGCGAAGGTGCGCTGCGCCGTTTCGTTCTCCTTGTCCCAGTAGGCGCCGCCCATATCCCAGTTGGCAAACCATTTCTCTTCCGTTTCCAGGTATTGCATCTCCATGTTGAAGATGCCGTCGTGGGCGATGAAGGCTTTGAAGCGTCCTTCATGGTGTCCGGCCAGCCAGTAGACGGAGAAGCCGCCGAAGCTGGCGCCGACGCATCCCAGGTGGTCACGGTCAACAAACGGCTCCTTCGCCACCTCGTCGATGGCCGTCAGGTAGTCCTGCATGCACTGTCCGCCATAATCGCCGCTGATGGCTTTATTCCACTCCGTGCCAAATCCGGGCATGCCGCGGCGGCAGGGAGCGACGATGATGTAGTCGTTGGCCGCCATCATCTGGAAGTTCCAGCGGAAGCTCCAGAACTGGCTGAGCGGGCTTTGCGGGCCGCCTTCACAATATAATAAGGTGGGATACTTCTTCTTCGCATCGAACTGCGGCGGGTAGATGACCCATACGAGCATGTCCTTGTCGTCCGTGGTCTTTATCCAACGCTCTTCCACGCGGCCCATCTCCAGTTGGTCGTAGATGTGCTGGTTCTCGTGCGTCAACTGGCGGTTCTCGGCGTGGTGGTTCTTTGCGGCGGTGCCGGGAGCTACGATGTAGATTTCGTCGGCCTGGCTCATCGAGTGGCGCGTGGCGATGAGGTTCTTGCCGCAGAGGGCGATGCTGCCGTAGTCATGCAGGCCGTCGGTCAGCTTCACGGGCGTTTTCCCTTCTTTCCAGTCATTCAGGCTGAGTGAGTAGATTTGCGTGGTGCCGTGCCAGGTGGCGGTGAGGTAGAACTCGGAGTCGGATGCCCAGACGTAGCTGTCCACGTTGGTGTCGAAGCTGCCGCTGGCGCAGAACTTTTCCTTCTTCTCCAAGTCGAGGACGTAGAGGCGGTTCAGGTCGCTCTCGTAGCCGTCGCGGGCCATGCTTTGCCAGGCGATGTGCTTGCCGTCGGGCGAGAATTGCGGGTTGACGTCGTAGCCCATATTCCTGTCTGGCTCAGGGGAGGAGCCAAAGGCATTGATGACGGGCTCTCCGGCCAAGGATTTCTGTATCTTGACGGGAACTATCCTCTTGAACGCTTCGTCCTTACAAAGATTAATGGTGCTGTCCGACTTCAAGTCGTAGAGGTAGATGTCCGAGTCGGTGGACACGGCGTATGCTTTGCCCGTCTTCTTGCGGCAAGTGTAGGCGATTTTGTCCGATGCCGGGCTCCACGCCAGTTGCTCGATGCCGCCGAAAGGCTTCATGGGGCTTTCGTAGGGTTCACCTTCCAGGATGTCCTTTACGTTGCTGATTTCATCGCCGTCGAAGTCGGCTACGAAAGGATGCGGGGCGGTGGTTACCCATTCGTCCCAATGCTTATACATCAGGCTGTCCACGATGATGCCGCTCGCTTGGGGCAGGTCGGGATATTTCTCGGCAGTGCTTTTCACTGTCTTCACCTGCGAGATGAAGAGCAGTTTCTTGCCGTCGGGACTGAAGGCGAAGCCGTCGATGCCGCCTGCGTAGTCGGTCAGTTGGCGGCGGTCCGAGCCGTCCGGATCCATTTCCCACACCTGCATGGATCCGCTCTCGTTGCTCAGGTAGGCCAGTTTCTTGCCGTTCTTGATCCAGACGGGTTGGCTCTGTTGCCATTCGTCGCGGGTAAGCTGGGTGTTGGCGCTGCCGTCGGCGTTCATCAGGAAGATTTCCGTGTTGCTCTTGTTCTGGGGCACGCTATAGTAGCTCACGGTGTAGGCCACTTTCTCCGCATTGGGCGATACGGCTACGCCACCGATGCGTCCCATGCTCCAGAGGGCTTCGGGAGTCAGGCGTTTGTTTTCAATACGGATGTCCGACCGCTGGATGAGGAGGCTGTCTTTTGCTTCTGCCTCTTTGGGCGTCTCTTTGCCGCCGCCACAGGAGGTCGCTGCCAAAATGATTGCAGACATACACAATAGATTTGCTGTTTTCATTTCTTTGTTTTTAGTAATACGGTGCGAAGTTACTAATTTAATGTTAAAGCTTGGGCAGGTCATTAAACTTTTTACATACCTTTGTGTCAAAGACCTGTAACCATTTAACTTATATAACGTATGAAGACGATGAAATTGACAATTCTATGTCTCCTGACTGCCTTGTTCATGGGCGCGGAGAGTGTGATGGCACAGGAGGAGCGTCGCGATTATTCGGAACAGCGCCTGAAGCTTCGTGCCGAAATGATGGCCTTGGATATGGCCGAGCGTTATAACCTGGACGAGAAGCAGGTGAAGGAATTGACGAAGGCCAATTTGGAGTGGCTTCAGAAGCGGGGTGACGCACCCGGCTTGCGTCCCGGCCCGCGTCAGGATGCCGACCGTCGTTGGGCTGACCGCCGCCACTATCCGCGTCGTGGCTGGCATCGGGGTGGATGCTGTGGTGCTCCTCGTTGTGCCGACTATTGCTGTGAAGCCTATTGTACGGATGGACGCCATGCTCTTGATTGTCCGTATTATGATGAAGCCCGCCGTCCTGCTCCCACGAAGGAGGAGATGGAGAAATTTGCCGCCGAGCGCAAGCAGGCTTTCGAGGAACGTCGTGCCGCCCGCGAGGCTTACGAGGAAAGTCTGAAGAAAATCATGACCGAAGAGCAGTATAAAGCCTATCGGGAACGTCGCCCGGGGGCACGTCCGTAAGGTGATGGCAGAAAACGTCAGGGCATAAAAAAAGCATCGCAAACGCGATGCTTTTTTGTGTTGTTGCGGAGGCAAGACTCGAACTTACGACCTTTGGGTTATGAGCCCAACGAGCTACCAACTGCTCCACTCCGCGATGTTGTTTCTTGATTTCGGGTGCAAAGGTACAGCTTCTGTTTGTAATAAACAAATATTTGCGGCTTTTTTTGCGCATCCGAGCAAAAAGCTATGTGTAAGTGGTTGAATAGTAACTGCTTATAAAATATTAATTCTTACTCTCGTCCTTGCTCGTTAATATTCGCCTGTTCGCAGGGAGAGGGATAGTAAGTTGATATTCATTGCTATGTCGTAATGAGCGAAGTGGATTGATGATGGGTTGGCATATTGCAAGGCGTGGGGCAGGTGGATGTTGCTTCCGTCTGTCCCACGCCTGTTTCCTGTCGGATTGCCTCAAGAGAAGTTATTGGACCGGGCTGATGCGCAGAGTGTAACTTTGTTCTTCTTGGGGTACCCAATAGGCGGGAATAGTACCGGTATTGGCGCCACAGCTGGCGTTGCCGGTTCCTCTCAGGTAGGCATCGAGGTGCAATACGATGTATGGACGAGCTGTGAGCTCCCAGGTATGCAGGGCTTTCATCAGGTCTTCGTCCGTATAGCGCAGTGTCGAGAACGATACGCGGCCTTGCGTTTCGATGCGTACGCCACGTCCTTGGTCATCGGTCAGGGTCAGTTCGCGCAATCCCTCGCGGCTGCCTGTGGACTGTGGCTTGACGTACGGCCAAAACATGTCATCTACCGTGGTCGTGTATCTTCCTACGGGGCAACCATCCAGGCGGTCGGCCAGATTCTCCCATGGGCCGTGGGCGTAGTAAGCCACGTGGCTCAGGGTGGAGTCGATGCCACACACCAGACCGGCACGTCGGAGGTCAGGCGTTTGGGGCGAGAAGGTGGCTTGCACATCCATCGTCCCGTTCGGGTAGACTATATATATAATATGTGTACCACACAGAGAACCTTTGCGGGTGGTGTGGACGATGACTTTATTTCCGTCTTTCTCCACTTGGCAGGTGCCTACGTCTTCCAGGCCATTGTCCACCTTCTCGAACTTGTCGTTTTCGATGTAGCGGTGGTTGTCGTAGATGAAGCCTTGACCCGGTACGATGATTATCCGTCCATTCATTGTCAGGGAAGTGATTTGTCCGGTTTTCCGGTCGAAAATCGCTTCGATGTTTTCGTTGCGGACGATGAGTTGGCTTTCGGTCTCGGCAACGTTCAGTTTAGGCTTGCGCTTGGCTGTCAGGGTGGGCAGAGGACCACGTGCCACTAGTTCGTATTGTTGCAGGGCAACCTCATGTCCGGCCGATGCCCAGCGAGTGGCTTCTTTCTGCCGTACCTCCAGGTTGAGCAGGATTTCCGTGCCTTCCTTTTCGGCTTGTGCCAGGTCGATGTCGTGCAGGGCCAGGGTTACCAGCGTGCTGTCATCGGGCTGTACGGCATCCAGCATCAGGCTGTCGGCGGACAGGGGATAGCCATCCTTCAAGAGTTGCCAGCGCAGGTAGAAATCTTCCAGCGAAATGAAGTCGTATGTATTCTTGAGTTGTACCCAAGCCTCGCTCTTGTCCTCGTTGGTACCCATGTAGCGGAACTTGACGAACTGGTGGGCGGCTTTCACTTCCTTCAGTTTGGGTGATTCCTCGCGGGTGGGCAGGATGATGCCGTTGGAGCAGAAGTTGCCCTGGTGGGGACCCGGATAGTCATAACCCGTGTGCAGGCGGTAGAGGCCTTGCTTCATCTCGTGCGGGTCGTAGATGGCTTGGTCCACCCAGTCCCAGATGGCACCGCCGATGGTGGATGAACTGCCTTCGATGCTTTCCCAATACTCACGCAGGTTGCCGATGGCATTGCCCATGGCGTGGGCATATTCGCAGATGAACATAGGCTTGTCGAAGCTGTTGACATATTTGTCCATCCAGTTCATGCTGGGATACATCTTGCTGTACAGGTCGCTGAAGCGGTTGCCACCGTATTCCTTGCCGTCGCGAGTTCCTTCGTAGTGTACGGGACGGTTGTCCAGTTTCTTGGCGGCATCGTAGCAAGCCTGGAAGTTGCTGCCGCCTCCGGCTTCGTTGCCCAGGCTCCAGAAGATGACGCTGGGATGATTGCGGTCGCGCAGCACCATACGGTCGATGCGGTCTACGAACGACGGCTCCCACGACTTCATGTCGCTGATGCTTTGGTTGGCATGGTTCTCCAGGTCGGCTTCGTCCATGGTGTAGAGGCCGTAGTAGTCGAACATGGCATACATCTTGGCTGCATTGGGGTAGTGCGACGTGCGGATGGTGTTGATGTTGTTCTGCTTCATCAGGAGCACATCTTGCAACATGGATTCGGTGGTGACGGCGCGTCCATATATCGGATGTGTGTCATGGCGATTGACGCCCTTGAAGAAGACGCGTTGTCCGTTGATATATACCAGCGGTCCGCGCACTTCAATCTCGCGGAAACCATATTTGGTGGAGAAAGCCATCTCTTCCTGCCCGTTTTCGCTCTGGATGATGCGCACGGTGTAGAGGTTGGGCGTTTCGGCTGTCCATGGCTGGAGTCCTTTGAGGGTAAAGCTCAGTTTGGCTTTGAGCTCTTTTTGTTCGGGCGTATAGGCCAGATTCTTCTTGATTTCATAGATCATTTTCCCATTCGGGTCAAACAGCTTGACGGCGATGTCCTTTTCTCCTTTCAGTCCGTCGCGGTTGTCCAAGGTCAAGGCGACATTCATTGTGCCATCCTTGTAGCCCGATGCGGCGTCCAGGCGAGAGGTGATGTAGTGGTCGCGCACGGCGGTCTTGGGAGTGCTATACAGATAGACATCGCGGAAGATGCCGCTCATGCG
Source organism: Candidatus Bacteroides pullicola (assembly GCA_019115825.1). Lineage (GTDB taxonomy): Bacteria > Bacteroidota > Bacteroidia > Bacteroidales > Bacteroidaceae > Bacteroides > Bacteroides pullicola. The sequence goes on along the minus strand of DXCV01000042.1, from coordinate 29,381 downwards.
GAACATATCCTGGCACTCCAGGTAGGAACCGTCGCTCCAGCGGAATACTTGTACGGCCAGGCGGTTCCGGCCGGTGCGCAGGTAGGGTGTCAGGTCAAATTCGGCCACATTGTTCGAGCCTTGCGAATAGCCCACGTATTGTCCGTTCAGGTAGACAAAGGCGGCGCTGTAGATGCCTCCGAAGTGAATGAACGTGCGGCGTGTTTCCCATCCCTGGGGCAGGTCGAAGAAGCGGACATAGGAGCCTACGGGGTTGATGCCGTAGTTCTTGCCGCCGTCGTTGAAGCCTTTGCGGGCATTGATGAAGGGAGGCGTGTTGGAGTGCGGGTATTCCACGTTGTTATAGATGGGATAGTCATAGCCCTGCATTTCCCAGTTGGAGGGCACGGGAATCTTGTCCCAACCACTTACATCATAGTCTTCCTTGTAGAAATCCAAGGGACGTTGCGAAGGTTCGGACACCAGGTTGAAGGCCCATTCGCCGTTCAGCAACTGGTAGCGCGAGCTGTGGACGTCGGTCCACGGCGTGGCATAGTAATCCTTGTCGGCCAGCATTTCTTGCTCTGAGGCGTAGGGCATGTAGGTGGCATGGCCTACTTCCTTGTTTTCGGCAAAGATGGTCTCGTTTTCCCAATAGTTCTTGGCACGGTCAGCCATCATTTCGTCTGCTTGTACCGGCATGGGCATGGCGCTTACTTTGATGAGGAAGAGGCTTTCCTGCTTGTCGGTCACTTGGTCGGCGGGCTTCAGAAGCAGTTTGCCGGAAGCATCGCAGGTCAGCATCAGGCTCATGGCATTGCTGGGAATGAGCTGGTAGGATTTTCCTTGTTTGCGGAGGGTCCAGAGTTGCGATTCGTCCGAGCCGTTGTTTTCGGTGATGCCCGGCGTATTGTCGGACTTGGCGTGGATGGCCTTGTTCTCAAAGGGGGTGATGAAGCGGAAACTGCCGGACAGGTCGGTGACGCTCCATTGTTGCTGCTGGTCCTTGTCGTCGAGGGGGACCAGGATGGCTTGCGTGGTGCCGGACTTGTAGCTGACGGCTTTGCCGGTTTGTCCGGCGGGCACGATGTTGTACAGTTTGTCCTTGGCGAACTGCACTTGCGCCTGCATCGTGGTAGTCAGGCAGGTCAGCAGGCAGAGGAGAAGGATTGGGATTTTTTTCATTGGGTAATGGATTGAGTGATAAATAAAAGCCCCTTCCCAAGTCTTTCCCAGTGTCGGGAGAGAGAAGGGAAGGGCTGTTGTTTTAGATAGTTATTCGATGGTCACGCCGATTTCGTTGGCACCGACGGTGGCGGGCTGGTCGGCAGTGGTCTTGGCATCCAGCTTGATAAAGCGGGCTTTCACGGCCTTGTCCAAAGTGACAGTCTGCGGCACGGGGTTGTGCATGATGTTGCTGAACTCGCCGGGCGTGGACACTTCCGTCCATTGCTGGCCGTCCGTGCTGATGCTGAATTGGTAGCGGAATGCCATGGTAGGCTTGGCCTCACCGTTCTGCGGCGCATAGGTGAATGCTTTCAGGGTTACTGTCTTGCCTAAGTCGATGGTCAGAGGCTGTTCGGCCGTTACCTTCCACGATTCGCGCGGCAGGTTGTTCCATTGGGCCTCGTCTTGTGTTTCGGCCAGCGGGGCGGCGTAATAGGCAGCCACATTGCTGATGTTGGCCTTCAGACGAGTAGAGAGCAGCTTCACGCGCAACTGGGTGGCATTGGTTTCGGGGATGCGGAGGATGCGCTTGTAGCCTACCGTCGTTCCCTTGCCCAGGGATTGCCATTGGCCGTCTACCAAGCCTTCTACTTCAAACTCTTCCACACGTTGGCCTTTGGTAATGTCTTCCTGCAGCACGATGAGGTTGACGGTGGAGCCTTCCTTCAGCGTGTACTCGCGGCTTTCGCCTCCGGCGGCAGTCCACAGTACTTGGCCGTCCGTCACGAGGTTGTCGGCAAAGGCGCGGTTGCGGTAGTCGGCAAATTCCTTCAGGCGTTTCACGTCGTTTTCGTGGATGAGGCCGCGGCGGTCGGGCGGGATGTTCAGCAGGAGGACGGAGTTATAGCCCACGGATTGGTAATAGATGTCCATCAAGTGTTTCAGGCTCTTCACCTGGTTATTTTGGTTGTCGTGGTAGAACCATCCCGGACGGATGGACACGTCCACTTCCGACGGATACCAGAACAGTTCGTTGGCCTTGGCCAGTACTTCGCGGCTGCCCAGGTCTTTGGAAGTAGAGCCTATGCCCAGTGCCGTATTCACGCTGTCCGCGCGGTTGTAGATGCCCGGTGCCAGCACCGTGGCGCTCCACTCCGTCTCGCGGCCCAGGCCACGTTCGTTGCCCACCCAGCGCACGTCGTCGCCCATGATGGCCATCACGGCTTTGGGTTGCAAGGTTTGTATGGTCTTATAGAAAGCGTCCCAGTCGTAAATTTGTTTCTTACCATTGGGTCCTTCGGCATTGGCACCGTCAAACCAGACTTCGTGCACTTCGCCATAGTTGGTCAGCAATTCGGTCAGTTGGTCGATGAAGAACTGGTTGTAGCGGGGCGAGTCGCCGTAGCTTTCGGCGTTGCGGTCCCACGGCGAGAGATATACGCCGAACTTCATGTCATACTTGGTGCAGGCATCGCGCAGTTCCTTTACTACGTCGCCCTTGCCGTCTTTCCAAGGCGAGGAAGCCACGCTGTGCTTCGTCGTTTTGGTGGGCCAGAGGCAGAAACCGTCGTGGTGCTTGGCCGTCAGGATAACCATGCGGAATCCTGCTTCTTTCAGCGAGCGTACCCATTGCTCGGCATCCAACTCAGTGGGATTGAACAAGGCCGGGTCTTCCGAACCATCGCCCCATTCACGGTCGGTGAAGGTGTTGATGCCGAAATGCAGGAAGGCGGTCAGCTCCATCTGTTGCCACTCCATTTGTTGCGGGGTGGGCACCAGGCGGGCGGCCATGTCTACTTTTTCTTCCAACGTGATGCCGGCGGGAAACTCTACGTGCTTGACGTAATACTCTTCGCTTCGTTGCGAACATCCCTGCAACGATAGGGCGGCCAGCAGCAGTGCGCCGGCGGTCAGTCGATTCATTCTTTTCATGGTTCTTGCCATTGTTTATATAAATAAGTATTGAAAAGTAACATTTGGATTTGTAAGAATGCCCAAAGTTACGGAGAAATTTTAGAATATCCAAGAGATGTGGTTGCCGTTTGCGTGCAGCAGCTTAATCTTCCCCATCCGCGGAGCTTGTACAGGCAAGGCAAGGGCAACTCCTCGGCAAGGCACGGACAAGAGCGTGGCAATGGCTGACGAAAAAGCCTTTTATTACCGACGAAAAAGGCTTTTAACACCGACGAAAAAGGCTTTTATTACTGACGAAAAAGCCTTTTTAGTATCGTTAAAAAGCCTTCTTTATCCTGTCTTGTGCGTACATTGCCCGGATGCACCTGCCGCTTTGAGGGGATATTTGCCATCATTTTCCGCTGTCCGTTTGCAATGCTGCGGGATTATGGCTACATTTGCAGCAAGTTCAATTACCAATTTTAAAAACAAAGAAAAAGACATGAGACTATCCAATTTACTGAAGAAGACCATGTGCCTGGCTGCCCTCTTCCTGTTGACTGCCGTAACGCTGAATGCACAGAATCCCAAGCCGTTCGTAATCCCCGAATTGAAAGAGTGGACAGGGCAGGAGGGCCAATTCACTCCCACTCCCGGTATGCGTATCGTGTATGACGACGAAACATTGTTGCCCGTTGCGCAGGACTTTGCCGAAGACTATGCCTTGATGTTCGGCACGAAGCCCGAAGTGGTGACCGGCAAGGCGAAAAACGGCGATTTCCGCTTGACGCTGAAGAAAGATAAAAAATTGGGCAAGGAAGGCTACTCCATCCGGATAGGCAAGCAGGTGGTGGTGTCCGCGCCCGAGGTTGTGGGTGTTTATTGGGCCACCCGCACGTTGCTCCAGATGAGCGAGCAGAGCGAGACGCGCGCTTTGCCTCAAGGAAAAATAACGGACTGGCCGGATTATGCCGTGCGCGGCTTTATGATGGACTGCGGCCGCAAGTTCATCCCGATGGCTTATCTGAAGGATTTTGCCAAGGCGATGTCCTATTATAAGATGAATACTTTCCAAATCCATCTGAACGACAATGGCTTCAAGCAGTATTTTGAAAATGATTGGGACAAGACATACGCTGCTTTCCGTCTGGAGTGCGACACCTATCCCGGCCTGACGGCTCGCGACGGGCATTACACGAAGGATGAATTCCGCAATTTCCAGTTGGAGGCTGCCGAGGATTTCGTGGAAATCATCCCGGAGATTGACGCGCCTGCTCACGTCCTGGCTTTCAGTCACTACAAACCCGAGTTGGGAAGCAAGGAATACGGTATGGACCATTTCGACCTGTCCAATCCGGAAGTCTATACGTTTATGGACGGATTGTTCAAGGAATATCTTGAAGGAGAGAACCCCGTGTTTGTAGGGCCTCGTGTCAATATTGGCACGGACGAATATTCCAACAAGGATCAAAAAGTAGTGGAGCAATTCCGCGCCTTCACGGACCATTATATTAAGTATGTGGAAAGCTTCGGCAAGCAAGTGTGCATGTGGGGTGCCCTGACGCACGCCAAGGGCGAGACTCCCGTGAAGTCCGAGAATGTCATCATGAATGCCTGGTACAACGGCTATGCCGATCCGAAGGAGATGGTGAAGCTGGGCTACAAACTTATCAGCATGCCGGACGGATTGTTGTACATCGTCCCCGCCGCAGGCTATTATTATGACTACCTGAACACGAAGCATCTGTATGAGAAATGGACGCCCGCACACGTGGCCAATGTGGTGTTCGAGGAGAAAGACCCGGCCATCTTGGGCGGCATGTATGCTGTGTGGAATGACCATGTGGGCAACGGCATTTCGGTGAAAGACATCCATCACCGTTCTTTCCCCGCCTTGCAGACGTTGGCCGCCAAGATGTGGGATGGCGTCAACGTGACGGTGCCTTACGAGGAATTCATCCAAAAGAGCCAGTTGTTGAGCGAGGCTCCGGGCGTGAATCAGATGGCCAAGTGGGGTGAACCTAATTCGCTCATCTTGGAGCAAGCCGCTGTGAAGCCCGGCGACGAATTGGCTTATCCTGAAGTGGGTTATGATTATACCGTGGAGTTTGACCTTGTGGCTGCCGACGAGAAGCCGGGTACGGAACTGTTCCGCTCGGAAAATGCCGTATTCTATCTCTCCGATCCCATCAGCCAAAAGCTGGGCTTTGCACGCGACGGCTACCTCTACACCTTCGATTACCAGTTCTTCCCCGGCGAAAAGGCGCATGTGAGCATCGTGGGCGACAATACCTCGACGGTGCTGAAGGTGAACGGAAAGGTGGAAGGCCAGTTGAATACCCGCACCATCTATCATAACAAGGACCACAAAGGAGACATCCGTGTGGTGCCCACTTTGGTATTCCCGTTGGAAAAGGCTGGTGACTTCAAGGGACGTCTGACGAACTTGAAAGTTTATAATTACAAGAAGTAAGGAGATTTTAGGAACAAAGGAGCAGCTGGATTTTATGTGACAGGCGCGGATCCGGGAAGTTTCCCATGATTCGCGCCTGTTTTCTGTATCAGCTTGTTTATCGGATGATGATTTCGTCGATGTAGACTCTGGAGGGTTGCCCCGGTCTCACATGGCCGGTGGGGCAATTGCCCGGTGTTTCAAAAGTGAACCGCACATAACGGCCTTTTGCGCCAGAGGTGTCCAATGAAAGGTCTTCTATGAAATTGCCTTCTTTGAAAATGTCTGCATCCGTGTAGGTCAGCTGGCCGGCTTCCGTGAAGGTTTGGTTGTCTTCGGAAACCTCCACCTTCACCCGTCTCGGTTTGTGCACGGCCATGCCATAGTTAGTGACGCAGCCCACGGTGCATTGGTTGATGTCTGTGGCCTGTTGGAGGTCTATCGTGAGGGAGAAGTCTTTGCCCAAATCGCCTGTGTACCATTCAAAGTCGGTCTGCTTCAAGCTGCCCCGCAAGCCGTTTACCACGATGGAGGCTGCTTTCGGGCTCGCTACCAAAGGTTTGGCCGTGGCCAGGTTCCAGCTCAAGGGGAGGGTCAGGATTTCGCCCATCTGTTGTCCGTTGGAGAAGGTGGCGGCCTTGATGGTCATGTCCTTGTCGACCGACAGTTTTTCTTCGTATGGATTGGATGAAGCGGAGGGTTGGCTGCCGTCCGTGGTGTAACGGATTTCCACGTCAGGCCGTTCGCATTCCAAGGTCACTTCCAGTTTGCCGTCCGGGGTGGGCGAAACCGTGTGCTGGATGTTGAACATCGAGCGGGCGGTCACGATACCCATTTGCGACAAGTGTGCCAAGTAGTTGTCCAGTCTTTTCAGGAAGCCTGGCCAATCCTTCTGTCCTTTGGGCGACCACGCCGTTTCGGCCAATGCGGCCAGGCGAGGGAAAGTGAGGTAGAACACGTCTTCGGGCTTGTTGCAGAATTCCGTCCACAGGCTGGCTTGCACGCCCATCAGCAGCGGCTCGTATTCGGGTTTCCAGTCGGGCTGCACCGGTTCATAGTCATAGACACCCTTCAGCGTGTTGTTGCCGAAGTAAGTCACCGGCTCGAACCATTGCGGGCCTTGGTAGCGGATAAGGTAGAGTATGCGGGCCGGTCCCATGATGAACCGATGCCCTTGTGCGGCGGCTTTCAAGGCTGCATTGCCGAATCCTTGCCAACCCAGGATGATGGACTCATCGGGCAGTTTGCTGTTGGTCAGTTCATCCCAGCCTATCACTTCCTTCCCTTTGCTGCGCACGTAGTCGGACATGCGACCCATAAAGTAGCCTTGCAGGGCTTCTGTGTCAGCCAAGTGTTCGCGGCGGATGCGTGCTTGGCACAAGGGGCATTTTTCCCAATGGGTCTTGCGTGCCTCGTCACCTCCCAGATGGACATAGTGGGAAGGGAAGAGGGCCATCACTTCATCCAATATGTCTTGCAGGAAGGCATACGTCTTATCATTGCCGGCGCAGAAGATGATTTCTGAATTGTATCCTCCCAAACCGGGCAATACCCCGATGAAGTCCTTTACCGTGGGGCAGGCATACTCCGGATAAGAGGCTAGGGCGGCGTTGGAGTGGGCAGGTATGTCAATTTCGGGGATGACCTCAATCTGACGTTCGGCGGCATAGCGGATGATTTCCTTCATGTCTTCCTGCGTGTAAAATCCGCCGATGGGGGTAGGTTCGCCAGACTTTGGATTGCGCCGTTCGGGGAAAGTTAGGTCACCGCGATCCACGCGCCACGCACCCACTTCGGTCAGTCGGGGATATTTCTTGATTTCCAGACGCCAGCCGTTGTCATCGGTCAGATGCAGGTGCAGGCGGTTGATTTTCAGCAAGGCGATGCAGTCAATCATACGCAGCACGTCTTCCTTGGGCAGGAAATAGCGGGCTACGTCCAGCATATAGCTTCGGTAGCCGAAGCGGGGTTCGTCCTTGATGGTCACAGCCGGTATGCTCCAATTTTCTTCCTTTTGCGTGTTTCCTTCAATGGACGGGGGCAACATCAGGCGCAGACTTTGCAGGGCATAGAAGTAGCCGCGTGTGTCGGCGGCGGTGATGTCGATGCGTTTCGGGGTGACACATAGGGTGTAGGCTTCGGCTTTCAAGGTGGTGTCTGGGGTGAAAACGATGTCGCCTTCTTGTCCCGTCTTTACCGAGGGGGTGAAGCCTGCTGTTTGTGTGAACAGATTGGCGAAGGCTTCTGCTATGGGGCGTTGTGTTTCGTCAGGAATAGTCAATACGGTCTGTGGACCGAAATGGAATACTCCGTCAGTTGTTTCGACCGAAAGAGGTTGGGGTACTAAAGTCTTGGTTTGTGGCGGGGCTGATTCTGTGCAGGCCGCCAGGCTTAGCATGAGTGCCGCCAGACCGATTGTTGTCCAATGTATAAGTTTCATGCTATGGGTTGAATTTGTAGTTGAAATACTGATAAACGAATATCCGCAAAGACACAAGGTCTCAGCCCATAGGCGTTACACCCGTACTGTAACGGCGTTACATCCGCACTGTAACGGCGTTACATCCGTATTGTAACGGCATCACACCCGTACTGTGAAGGCATCACACCCGTACTGTGAAGATGTCACACCCGTACTGTGAAGACGCGGATACTCGATAAATAATAAGCCCGCGCGATTGCAGACCGTTGCCGTTGTGATGCAATCGTGCGGGCTGTCCTTTGTGCTATTTCAAAGCAGTGATGCCTTGGGTCAATTGTAACCCGGGTTGTTATCCGTGATGGACGGATTGGCATCTATCTCGCTTTGCGGGATGGGGAACAACATGCACTTCTCCAAGAAATCCTGGCTCAAGTCTCCGTTGTTGTAGAAACGCTCGGTGAAGGCATTGTTCGACTCCTGATAGTAAGCGTTTCCGGCTTTTACCAGTTCGTTGTCGTTGTGCTTTTGCAGGAAATCTTTGAGCAATTCCGTACCTTTCAGGCGGGTCATGTCCCAGAAGTTAGGTTCGCCCCACAACTCGAAGATGCGTTCGTAATACAGTTTCTCGCGTACAGTGGTTTGATCCAGCGAGGTGCTCCAGGCCGCAGGTTCGCCGCTCAGGCTGCCGCCGTCCGAATTGCGGGCGCGGTCCAGCACTTCATTGGCCAGCGCGATGGCGCGCTGCGTGTCGCCCAGTTCGTTGTATACGTCGGCCATCAGCAACAGCATCTCGGCATAGCGGTACACCATCAGGTTCTTGTGTGCGGCTTGTGCAGCCTGGTTCTGGTCATAAGCTTTGCCGTACGAGGGATAGATTGTGGCATTACCCTTGCGTGCGAAAGATTGTTCGGTCTTCTGCAAAGCTTCGATGCGGGCTTTCTCTTGCGGTGTGGCGTCGGCCGGGATTTCAAGATTGGCCAGTTCGTCCAGGGTCATGCCTTGGGGGACGGTAGCCACAAACTGCTTCAATACCTCTTTCCCGTTGTTCATTACCGGTTGGCCTTCTCCATCCAGGATATACACATCGGGCACCGTGTAAGTCACGTAAGGATAAGTGTATGTGGAGTCGTTGGGCGACAACTCAGCGCCGACCTGGGGTTTCGGATTGGCTTGGTTGTTTCCATTACGGCTTCTCCACGAGGTCAGGAACGTGGTCTTGATGCGCGGGTCGCCAGGATACGTGCTTGCATGGAGGTCGTAAGCGCTGAAGGAGAAAGCAAAGGTCGTCCAATTGACGCCAGTGGTGGATGCCTGCGGGCAAAGACGGTTGCTTCCACGGTTGTAATAGGCGCTTGCATTGCCGATGAAGTTGATTTGGAAGATGGCTTCCCTGGAGCCGGTTACCCAATCGCCGAACAACTCGCTGAAGTTGGCCTCCAAGGCATACGGACCATTGTTGTACACATCGTCGAAGTAGGTCTTGGCATTCTCCATGTTCTGCTGGGTGTCAATGCCGAGGGAGGCCATTTTGTGGTACACCTTGCCCAGGTAGGCTTTGACCGTCCAGCGGGTGGCGCGTTCGCCGTCAGCCTCTTCGTTGATGCCCAAAGCGTCCGTCAAGTCTTGGAGCACCTGCTTGAACACTTCTTCGCGGGGCGAGCGGGGCAGGGCGATGCCTTCCGAAGTGGAGGCTATCGTTTTCAAGGGCACGTCGCCGAACAAATCCACCAAATTGAAGTAGGCCACGGCGCGGAGGAATTTGGCCTCGCCGATGAGTTGTGTCTTGGTGGCTTCGTCCAGTCCGCTGCCTTGCATGTTTTCAATGAAAGCGTTGGATTCGGAAATGACTTTGTACAAGCCGTCCCACATGGTGCCTATCTGTCCGATGCTCGGTGTGGGGTTGAGGCTGACGAACAGATCCTGGTCGCTGGCATTGCGTTGTGCCCAGGAATGTCCGCCGACGCTGACGAGGATTTCCTGCATGTTCTGGCCATATGTGCCGCTGGCAGAGAAGTGGGAGTAACATCCGAGCAGGGCCAGGTTCGCATTCTCGGCGCTGGAGAACACGATTTCGTTGTTTTGGCTGTACAGCGGGTCTTCATCCAGGCAAGATGACAAGCTGAACGCTGCGGCCATAGACAAAATCAAGTATTTATATCCGTTGAATTTCATATTCATATATTGTATTAAAGGTTCATGATGTTAGAAGGTGACGTTTAAGCCGAAGATGTACTGGCGCGGCGTGGGGTAGGAGCTCATGTCGATACCCGGGCGCAAACCGTCGAAAGCAAAGCTGTTCACTTCGGGGTCGTAGCCGCTATAATCGGTGATGATGAACGCATTCTTGACAGAAGCGAACACGGAAATGTTCTGGAAGCCGATTTTGTTCATCCAGGCCTTCGGCAGCGTCCAGTTCAGCGTGATGTCCGAGCAACGCAGGTAGCTGGCATCTTCCACATAGCGGTCGTACACAATGCCGTTGTAGAGCTGGTACGTGGACGAAGGATAGAGGTTGGAAGGATTTTCCGGTGTCCACATGCCGCGGTAGGCTTCGCTGGTCAGGTTGCCGGCATTCTGGCTCGGCATGTTGATGTAGCGGTTGTTCGTGTTGATGACATCGCGGTCATGCACGCCGTTGAATGCGGCAGACAGGGTCAGGCTCTTCCACGACAAAGAGGTCTGGAAACCATAGGTGAATCCGGGATTGGGGTTTCCGATGATGGTACGGTCATTGGTATCGATGGAGCCGTTGCCGTCTTGGTCGATGAACTTTACGTCACCGGCTTTCGGCGTGGTGCCGTTCACGGTCTGGTACACGCCGGTAGAGCCGTCGGCTTTGGTATATCTCACGCCGGTCACTACGCCATTCTCCATGACAAGGTCTTCTTCTTGTACGATGCCTTGAGTGGCAAGGCCCAGGAACAATCCCGGAGCTTCGCCTTCCAGGAAGACATTGCCTACGCCGAAGTGGTCACCCAGCGAGTTGCCGTAGTAGCCGATGCGCTCGCCCAGACAGCCGAAGCTGGTGGGGTCGAGTCCCAGGTCGCTGATTTTGCTCTTGTTCTTGCCGATGTTGGCGCTGACGTTCCATTTCCAGTCGCGATGGTCGATGATTTGCGCGTTCAAAGAAAATTCTACGCCTTTGTTGTCCAGCGAACCTTGGTTGTAGTAGGTCGAGCCGAAGCCGGCCGAACCGGGCAGGTCGCGCAGGATGAGCAGGTCATCCGTCTTCTTCATATATAAATCCAATGTACCGCTGATGCGGGAGCCAAAGAGGCCGAAGTCGATACCCACGTTCCAAGAGGAAGTCTTCTCCCATGTCAAGCCGTCATTGGGCAGGTTGCTGATAATCAGTGAACTCATGCCGTTACCTTCACCGTCGCCAATCTGCGTGTTGTTGCCTTGATAGGTAGAGAAGGTGAAATAGGGGTCGATACTTTGGTTGCCGGTCATACCGTAGCTGGCGCGCACTTTCAATTGGTGCAGCCATTCGACGTCTTTCAAGAAATCTTCTTGCTCCATGCGCCATGCGACAGAAGCGGAAGGGAAGTATCCCCAGCGATTGCCCTTGGCGAACTTACTGGAGCCGTCGGCACGGATGGAGGCTGTTACCAGATACTTGTCGAGGAAGGACAGGTTGACGCGACCCAGGTAAGACAGCAACTGGTAGTCTTTCTGGATAGGCATGTCGTGCACCACATCGCCGGCCATGTGGAGGCCGTTCTCGCGCAGGTCGAATGTGGAGAATTGCGTGCCTCGGGTTCCGGCATTGAGGAATTTGTATTGGTCATACGTCACACCGGCCGTGGCGTCCAAGTGGAGGAATTCGCCGAAATCCTTGGTGTAGTTCAACAGGTTTTCCACGTTGATGTTGCTCTTGTCCAAGTCGGAGATGGCGAGCAAACCATTGTTGTTCATGCCTTGGTAAAGCTGCATGCCATACCAGCGCTTGCGGTCGTTGGTGTTCAGGTTGCCGCCGGCGCGGAAGTTGTAGCTTAAGCCGTCGATGATTTGCCAGCGCAAATCCACACTTGCACTGAAAGTCTTGTCGTTGGCCACATCCACATAGTCGTTGAGCCAGCTGAGTACCGTCGTTTTGTTTTCACCGCTCAGCGAGGGGTCGTCATCCGGCATCAGGAAAGGACCATAGTCCAATGCCGTGCGCGAAATGGCTGTGGTCGAACCGCCCAGCGTGCTACCGCCGGCCATCATGTCGTTTTGGCGGATAGAGCCGCTCATGGTCATGTTCAGGTGAACTTTCTTCGAGAGGTTGATGCCGAAGTTGGCACGCAGGTCGCCTTGCTTCAGGCCTGTCTGTTTCACGGTGCCGTTGATGTCCTTGAAGTTGGCCGAAACATAGTAAGTCACCTTGTCCGAACCGCCGCTCAAGGATACGGAGTAGTTTTGCGAGAATGCCGATTGGTAGATTTCCTTCTGCCAGTTGCGGTAGTTCACCACACGATAAGTTTCAGGATCACTGGGGTCATAGTTGGCCAGTTGGTCGCTGAATACATAGCGCACTTCGTCGCCAACGATGTAGAAGGGATATTGCTCGTTGTTGATACGCGAATTGCGATAGCCGGCATATTCCTGGAGGTTCATCATCTCCATCAGTTTGGAAGGTTCGGCAATGGTGAAGTTGGCAGCCACATTGACTTTGGCTTTGCCTTGGCGTCCTTTTTTAGTGGTGATGAGGATGACGCCGTTGGCGCCGCGCGAACCATAGATGGCGGTGGAGGAGGCATCCCTCAAGATGGTGATATCCTCGATGTCGGCCGGGTTCAGCGAAGCCAGCGGGTCTTGGTTGATCTGGAAGTCTCCGCCTCCTACGGCTGATGATGCGAACTCGCCAGCCGAAGCCATGGGCACATTGTCTATGACATACAGCGGCTGGTTGTCACCGCGCAACGAACTGGCTCCACGGATTTGGATGGACGAGGCGGCACCTGTCATGGCCGAAGCCGTGCTGACCACCAGACCTGCCACCTTGCCACTGAGCAAATTGTCCAATGACACGGCTTTCGAAGCATCGTTGGCATCGGGGCGCATAGTGGTCAGTGCGCCCGTCAGGTCGCCTTTGCGCGATGTACCGTAACCTACCACCACTACTTCGTCCAGCAGTTCGGCGTCTTCTTTCAATACGATGCGGATTCCCGTCTGTTGGGTCACCTTGATTTCTTGGCTGGCATAGCCTACGTACGAGGCAATAAGCGTATTGCCCACCTCGCCTTTGACGGAGAAGTTTCCGTCAATGTCGGTAATGCTTCCGTTGGTGGTACCTTTCACTTGGATGGAGGCACCGATGATGCTTTCACCCGATTCATCGACTACCTTTCCGGTAATCATGCCTTGTTGTGCAAACAATCCCATAGGGAAGAGCAGTAAGAAGGCCAACACACATGCGCATAAGCAATGCGCTTTGGTAATTTTCGCTAATTTCATGGCTTCACTCACATGATTTTAATTGAAACATTTTTGTTTATGACCGCGGTGTTTAATGAAAAACGACACAAAGATTACCTATCTGCGGCAGATTGATGTTTGAAAATCGCTAAAGTTTTTCTGAAAATCGCTAAATCGCTGTTCTAAAGTGTATTGAAGGTTAGAAATATCAAATAGTGAACAACTACTGATTGAAAAATGGAAAAACAGTAGGGCTCCTTGGAGAAAATGACTATCTTTGTGGCGTTACGAATCTATAAATATATGGAAAGTCACAAACCTCTATATCTATGCATCATCCTATGCCTGATAAGACTCGGAGCGTCTGCCAAGCCGATTTCGACCGAGAATTATCTGTTTCATCAATTATCCATATCCCAGGGAATGCCAGCCTCTATCCAAAGTGTTTATGCCGAGAAAGGTGGTTTTGTGTGGGTAAGCACTCGGAAAGGGTTGGGGCGTTTTGACGGCTATGAACTGAAACTCTATACGCACGATGCCGGCGACCCCTATTCTTTGCCGGGAAATGAAGTCTATCAGGTTGTGGAAGACAGCCTGTGCAACATTTGGGTGCTGACCGATGGCGGCTTGGCTCTTTACGATAAGAAGACGGCCCGTTTCTTGCGCGACATGGAGGGAGGTCCTGTGTATGCCACCACTGCCTGTCATTGGCGGGGTGGTATGTTGTTTTCTTCGCGGGCGGCGCTTTTCTACTATGAATATGACTCTCGGCGAATGCGGAAAATTGCAGATTATGGCGGTTGGGGTTCTTTTGTCAAAACCATAGTACCTTGGGATGAGCATACGTTGCTTTGCCTTCGCCAGTGGGAGGGTCTTTTCCTGTTGGATGTCCGTACGGGACGTATGCGTCCGGCGCCGGTGGCAAATTCTGAGCAGGTCACCCGCATCTTGCTGGATAGCCATCAGAGGTTGTGGGCGACTTCCTACAACAAGGGGCTTGTGTGTTTCGACCGGACAGGTCGTTTGCTGGGAAGCTATGATACCGGCAATTCAGCCTTGAGCCATGACATCATCTTGTGCATGGCCGAATATGAGGGGGAGATATGGCTGGGTACCGATGGAGGCGGCATCAATATACTGAATCCTGAAACGAATGAGTTCAGGGTGCTTCCCTATCTTCCGGGCGACAAGAATTCCCTGCCCGACAACTCTGTGCAAAGTTTGTGTGTGGATGGCGACAATTTATGGGTGGGCAGCGTCAAAGGCGGACTTATCTGCCTGCGTTCTTCCTGCATACGTTCTTATACGGATGTTCCTTTGAATACGCCCTATGGATTGAGCGAAAAGGCGGTGCTGGCGCTTTGCCAGGAGAAGATCTCGGACGACATCTGGATAGGGACGGATGGAGGAGGTGTCAACCGCTTTGAGCCTTATGACCGCCGTTTTGTCCATTATCCGCAGACGTGGGGCGAAAAAGTCATGTCGTTGTGCTCCCTCAACCAGCGCGAGTTGCTGGTCACGCTTTTTGCAAAAGGCGTGTTTGCTTTCGATAAGCAAAAAGGGACTTTCCGGAGAATGAATGATTTGGAGTCCATAGAGCAAGCTGCGTTATACGGCCGTAAGTCAGTCTTCGTGTATCGCGATTCTCCGTCCTCCATCTTGATATTGTCTTCTGACATCTACCGATATTTTCCTGATAAAGGACAAGTGCGCAGGCTGACTTCCGAAGCGAAGGAAGCAAAAGGCGTGTTCGCATCGATAGGCCAGGAGGGCCCCTATACGTATTTGCACGACATGGAAGCTGTTTATAGCCTGGATTCGCGAAATGACAGTTTGAGGGTGCTCTATTCGGTAGCCGAGCCGGATATCCTGCTCAGTGCCTGTCGTGATGACAATGGCCGTTTTTGGATAGGGATGCAGGATGGTTTGTTGCTGTATGACCCTATTACTCAATCAGCTACTACTCCACCAGCTATGAAGTATAAGTTGAAAGGAGTTTCTTCCCTCTTGTATGATAATGGGCATCGTTTGTGGATAGGGGCGGAAGACGGCTTGTATGTGTGGCTGCCCGAACGGAAGAAACTTATTGCCTTGGATGAATCGGACGGTGTGCAACCCAATGCCTATATGGAGCGGGCTGTACTGAACGCTTCGCAAGGAGGCATTTACATAGGCGGCATCAACGGATTGGTATGCGTGGATAAGGATGTGACCGGATTGGACGCCATCGACCTGCCGACGCTTTCGCTGGGCGACATCGTTTGTGAGGGGGAGAGCCGGCTGGGGCAAGTGGACGAGCATACCCGTAAGTTGGCCAAATCCGTAGATGATGGCATTGTCACCGTGAAGTTGATGACGCATACGGACGACCGCTTTCGCAAGCGGATGTACCGTTGGCAGATTGATGGAGCCGATACGCAGGTGGCGGAAAGCCATGAGCCGACAATCACTTTGCGTTCGCTCTCACCGGGGACTTACCGCATCCTGGCTTCGTGCAGCACCAAAGACAACGGATGGACGCCGCTGAGTCCTATTGTGACTTTTACCGTGCCTCCGGCTTGGTATCAGACGTGGTGGTTTGTCTTGCTCTCTGCCTTGTTGGTGGCCGGGATGTTGCTTTTGGGGGTGTTGTACATGATACGCCGCAAGGAGGAGAAGATGGCCTTGCGCCTCAAGGAGCACAAACAGCAAATCTATGAGGAAAAGGTGCGCTTCCTGATTAATATCAATCATGAATTGCGCACGCCGTTGACGCTGATTCATGCGCCCTTAATCCGAATTTTGCATGACCTGCCGTCTACGGACGTCAATTATCCCACATTGAAAAAAGTACTGAAGCAAACCAAGCGGATGAGGGGACTGCTGGATATGGTGCTGAGCTTGCGTAAGATGGAGATGAAAGAGAGCAAACTGCAGCTTGCGCCGCATCCTCTGAACGAATGGTTGCAAGACACGGTGAACGATTTCCAGTATGAGGGTGAGGAGCGCCATATCCGGTTGAATTGCGAGACAGACCCGGCTATCGGCGAAGTGAGCTTTGATAAAGAGAAGAATGTTATTATTCTGACCAATCTGATAGTCAACGCCTTCAAGCATAGCCCTGACGGGAGTACCCTTACTATCCGCACAGAGCTTCTGGAGGAAGAAGGTGTGGTGCGCATATCTGTCATCGACCAGGGCGAGGGATTGAAAGGCGTGGATGCCACGCAGTTGTTCACCCGCTTCTATCAAGGCGAGGAGGCCAAGGATGGGGCAGGCATAGGCTTGTCGTACGCCAAAATCCTTGTGGAGGAGCATCGGGGACGGATAGGAGTTTGCGATGCTCCGGACGGCGGCGCCTGCTTCTGGTATGAGTTGCCCGTCCGCCAAGCCACTGCTACCATCGTTTCCCAGCCGCAGGAGTATCTCAACCGTCTGATAAATCCGGCGGAAGAGGTTGAGCCGGGCGAACTCCAAGCCACAACCGGAAGCGTGGATACGCATAATTATGTTTGTTTGTTCGTGGATGACAATGCAGACTTGCAAGAGCTTGTGGCCGATTCGTTTCGGGGGCAGTTCAAGAAATTGCTTATGGCTTCGGACGGTTATGAGGCGTTGGAGTGCGTGAAGAGTGAGATGCCCGATGTGGTCATCAGTGATGTGATGATGCCGCGCATGAACGGATATGAACTGTGCAACCAAATCAAGGCCAATCCCGACCTGGCATACGTTCAAGTCATCTTGTTGACAGCCCGCACGGACGGGCAAAGCCGTGCGGACGGCTATAAGATGGGAGCGGATGCTTATGTGGAAAAACCTTTTGAGCCGGATTTGTTGCTTGAGGTTGTCCGCAACCGCCTTTTCTTGCGGGAGCAGCTCAAGTCGCGCTATGCTTCCTCGGTGTCCGAATCCGGGAAAAACGCCAACTCGGCGGATGATGCCTTCCTCTACAAAGTCAACAAACTGATAGAGGCGCATTTGGGAGAAGAATCCCTGGATGTCGCTTTCCTTTGCGAGCAGATGGGCACTAGCCGCGCCTCGCTCTACAACCGCGTGAAGGCGTTGACAGGTATGGGACCTAATAACTACATCAACAAATTCCGCATGGAGCGTGCCGCGGAGATGTTGAGGCAGACAGAGCTGAGCATGACGGAGATAGCCGAACGTACCGGATTCTCTTCTTCCCGCTATTTCAGCACGACATTCAAGAAGTATATGGGGGTCACTCCCACGCAATACAAGAATGCTTCGTGCCCGGATGCAGAAGAGGGTGGGGATTAGGTTGGGGTTCCTCCAAACTTTGCCTCGGCTTTTGCGAGGACTTGCTGCCGTCACCGCGAGATTTTGTCTTGGGATATTCTTTTTGCCCCACTATTTGCTCGTTTCGTTGAAAAGCCGTACTTTTGCTCGAAGTTAATAGCAGAGTGTAAACCCGAAGAACTATGACCGTTTCCAAAACAAGAGCCAAATTAGTGGATGTCGCCCGTCAGCTGTTTGCCAAGATGGGGGTGGAGAATACCACGATGAATGACATCGCCGTGGCTTCCCAGAAAGGTCGCAGGACGCTCTACACCTACTTCAAGAGCAAGGAGGACATTTACTTGGCTGTAGTGGAGTCGGAGCTGGACATCTTGTCCGAAACGATGAAGCGTGTGTCCGAGAAAGCCATTTCCGCCGACGAGAAGCTGATGGAGATGATTTACACCCACCTGGATACAGTGAAGGAAGTGGTCTACCGCAATGGCACGCTCCGCGCCGACTTCTTCCGCGACACGTGGCGGGTGGAGACCGTACGTAAGCGCTTCGACGCCAACCAGGTGCAACTGTTCAAGAGCGTGCTGCGCGAAGGCATGGAGACGGGGCTTTTCCGCATCGACGATGTGGACATGACGGGCGAATTGCTCTACTATTGCATCAAAGGCATCGAGGCGCCCTACATCCGCGGCCATGTCGGTTCGGATTTGGACGACAGCACCTTGGATGTCTATGTGCGCCGCTTGGTGCTCCGGGCGTTAGGAATGAATTTATGATTAACCAATTAATATAAGAAAATTATGGGATTATTAGACGGAAAAGTTGCCATCGTGACGGGCGCAGCCCGCGGCATCGGCAAGGCAATCGCGTTGAAATTTGCTTCGGAAGGAGCTAACGTGGCATTTACGGACTTGGTGATTGACGAGAATGCCCAGCAGACAGAAAAGGAAATCGCTGCTCTCGGCGTCAAGGCCAAGGGTTATGCCTCGAACGCTGCCAACTTCGAAGATACGGCCAAGGTTGTGGAGCAGATTCATGCAGACTTCGGTCGCATCGACATCCTGGTGAACAACGCAGGCATCACACGCGACGGGCTGATGATGCGTATGAGCGAGCAACAATGGGACATGGTATTGAACGTGAACCTGAAATCAGCTTTCAACTTCATTCATGCTTGTACACCCATCATGATGCGTCAGCGTAGCGGCAGCATCATCAACATGGCTTCTGTAGTAGGCGTGCACGGCAATGCCGGACAGTCCAACTATGCAGCCTCCAAGGCAGGTTTGATTGCTTTGGCCAAGTCCATCGCCCAGGAACTGGGTTCGCGCGGCATCCGTGCCAACGCCATCGCTCCGGGCTTCATCATCACGGCCATGACCGACGCCCTCTCTGACGAGGTGAAAGCCGAGTGGGCCAAGCGTATTCCTTTGCGTCGTGGCGGTACGCCCGAAGACGTGGCCAACATTGCCACCTTCCTCGCATCGGACATGTCTTCCTACGTTTCCGGACAGGTCATCCAAGTGGACGGTGGCATGAATATGTAACCCTATGACCGTTCTTTACGAAGACAATCATATTATTATCGTCAACAAGACCGCTTCCGAGATAGTCCAAGGAGACAAGACGGGCGACACGCCACTTTCGGAGATTGTGAAGCAATACCTGAAGGAGAAGTATGCCAAGCCCGGCAATGTCTTTATCGGTGTCACCCATCGGCTGGACCGCCCCGTCAGCGGTCTTGTTGTGTTTGCCAAGACCAGTAAAGCCCTGTCCCGATTGAACGAAATGTTTAAGGGTAGCGAGGTGAAGAAGACCTACTGGGCCGTGGTGAAGGAACGCCCGCCCAAGGACGAGGGCGAGCTGGTGCATTACTTGGTGCGCAACGAGAAGCAGAACAAGAGTTATGCCTACGACACGGAGCGTCCCGGCAGCAAGAAGGCAGTCCTGCACTACCGTCTCATCGGCCGCTCGCAGAACTACTACCTCTTGGAAGTGGATCTGAAGACGGGCCGCCACCATCAGATACGTTGCCAGTTGGCCAAGATGGGTTGCCCCATCAAGGGGGACTTGAAGTATGGTTTTCCCCGCTCCAATCCGGACGGTAGCATCAGCCTGCACGCCCGCAGCATCCGGTTCATCCACCCTGTTTCCAAGCAGTTGATAGAGGTGGAGGCTCCTCTGCCACCCGGTAATTTGTGGAATGGCTTTGAATTATTAACAACTGATTTACCCCAATGAAAAAGATAATCTTTGCATCAGCCCTGCTGTTGTTGGGGCTGAGTGCCTATTCACAGGAGAAAGTAACGGAATTTGAAGTAGCTCCGGCTTTCACGGTGCGGATGCCGCTGCAAGGCGATAGCATCAATCAGAAAGGTGAGAAGTTTGGTGCTGCCCAATTGTTGAAGACCAACATCCCCCTGGATGTCAAGAATACCGTCCGCATTTCGGCCGATACTGCCGGATATGTCACGGTGGACAAGCCTGAAGCCGACAATCGGCTCTATGTGTTCTCCACCCATATGCGGGCCGAGCGTTTTATGAAAGGCAAGCTGGAAGTAACATCTCCCGCCCGCTTCGAGGTCTTTGTAAACGGAAAGTCCAGGCGGGCCAAGACTACGGCTGAGGACAGTCTCGCTCAAGTGCAGCCCATAGTGATTGACCTCCGCTTGGAGCCGGAGGCCGATTATGAAGTGGCCATCAAGCTGCTCTCCACTGCCGAGGACAAGGCACAGCCCGTCTTGAAGTGCGAATGGGAGAAGAACAAGGAGTTCGCCGAAGTGGATTGCCGCATTGCCCCTGACTTGAAGCGTCGCCTTTCCTTGTTCGACACGAACTTCGGTAGCCGTGTCGCTTCCGTTTCCCTCTCGCCGGACGGGAAGTATCTTCTGACCCGCTACAGTGACAACTATGACCTGAAGCGTTCGCGCACCCACACCGAGCTGACGGAGGTAAAGACAGGCCGCGTCCTCCTGCCCAATGTCAACGAGGGCATGCGTTGGATGGCCAAAGGCAGCCGCCTCTATTACACCGTGACCGGTCGCGAAGGCAATGACCTTCTCATCTACGACCCCGCCACGGGACAGGAGACCGTGGTGCGCCGCGACATTCCCCAGGGCTATTTCACGTGGTCGCCCAACGAGGACTACCTGATCTACACGGAAACCGCCGAAGGGGAGAAGGTCCACGGTCCCTTGAAGCGCCTGTTGCATCCCGACGACCGCATACCCGGTTCGCGCAACCGCTATTATCTGGTGAAGTATGACCTGGCCACGGGCTTGTCCGAGCGTCTGAACTACGGCAGCAACAGCGTGTATCTGAACGACATTTCGCCCGACGGCACCAAGTTGCTCTGCACGGCCCATAAGCCCAACATCACGAAGTGCCCCTTCTCCTTGACTTCCGTTTTCCAGCTCGACCTGGCCACGTTGCAGGCCGACACCTTGGTGAAATGGGACGCCTACGTCAATGGCGCTTCCTATTCGCCCGACGGCACGCAACTGCTCTTGACGGGCAGTCCCTCGGCCTTCGGGGGCATCGGCAAGAATTGTGGCGACCTGCCCATTGCCAACGACTTCGACGTGCAGGCTTTCCTGATGGACTTGGCTACCAAGAAAGTGACGCCCATCACCCGCGACTTCAATCCGACCATTATCAATGGCACCTGGAACCGTGCCGATGGCTGCATCTACTTCAACACCACCGACAAGGATTGCCAGCACATCTACCGCTACGACCCCAAGAAGGACGCGTTCGTGATGCTGGATTTGGAGCAGGATGTCATCAACAACTTCTCCGTGCCCGATGACCATGCCACGCTGATGGCCTACGTGGGCGGAGGATTCACCAGTGCCGGTGTGGCCTATCTGTACGACCGCAAGAAAGGCAAGTCCACCCTGCTGGCCAACCCCATGCAGGAGCGGCTGGACGAAATTGAGCTGGGCGAGATGCAGCCTTGGAACTTCACCGCCAAGGACGGCACCGTCATCGAGGGCATGATGTGCCTGCCCCCCTCGTTCGACCCGCAGAAGAAGTATCCGCTGATTGTTTACTACTACGGCGGCACCACGCCCACCACGCGCGGCATGATGAATCCGTACAGCGCCCAACTCTTCGCCTCGCGCGACTATGTGGTCTATGTCATCAACCCCAGCGGCGCCATCGGTTACGGGCAAGAGTTCTCCGCCCGCCACGTTAATGCCTGGGGCGATTGGACGGCCGACGAAATCATCGAGGGTACGAAGAAGTTCTGCGAGGCCCATCCGTTTGTGGACGCCAAGCGCATCGGCTGCCTCGGCGCATCCTACGGCGGCTTCATGACGATGTATCTCCAGACCAAGACCGACCTCTTTGCCGCAGCCGCCTCGCACGCCGGCATCAGCAACGTGACGAGTTATTGGGGCGAGGGCTATTGGGGCTATTCCTACAATGCCGTGGCCGCTGCCGAGAGCTATCCGTGGAGCAAGCCCGAGCTCTTCACCAAGCACGGCGCCCTGTTCAATGCGGACAAAATCAAGACGCCTCTCCTCTTGCTGCACGGCACAGTGGACACCAACGTCCCCATCGGCGAGAGCATCCAGCTCTACAACGCCTTGAAGATTTTGGGCAAGCCCGTAGAGTTCATCACCGTGGACGGCGAGAACCACTTCATCAGCGACTACGAGAAGCGTGTCCTCTGGCACAACTCCATCATGGCCTGGTTTGCCCGCTGGCTGCAAGACAGCCCCGAGTGGTGGAACGACCTCTATCCGGAGCGGCATTGGTAAGTCTTTCGGTGTAAAATAAAATTGAATAAACACGGGTTGTACGGACGAATCCCCTGATAGGAGGAGGAAAATCCGTGCAATCCGTTTCTTTTTTGTCTGAAAACTTCCGGCCTATTCCTTTATCTTGTTGTTTATCTTATTGATTATTAGGTATTTATTCCTCATCTTATCCCGTCGGTACACAACTGTTTGATGCTCTATACCGGCTCCCTATTTCTCTACTTCTGAAACGGAGGGATAACGGAGGGATAACGGAGGGATAACGGAGGGATAACGAAGGGATAACGGAGAAAGACTGGCCGTGTTGCCTTTTTATTGGGATAGCTGATGGATTGGATTGTAAAGAAAAATAATCAATAGGAGCGCGATGCTGACAGTGACATCCGGCCGAATCTGGGAAGACCGTCTGCTGCTTCCAGGATTCGTTGCCGGATGAGGTGCCGTTGGAGAAATCAGAAGAAACTCAGGTCTATCAAGCCGAAGTTCGGGTCTTTCTCCGGTTGCCAGGTGCGCACGTGGATGACCGGTTTCTTCGGCTCGTTGAGGTCGACCATCAGGAAGAGATAGCCCGTGTCCCCGTAGTTGGAGGAAAAGTAATCTTGCCGGATTTGGATGCCATACACTTCGCCTCCGATGCCCGATTTCCGGATTTGATTGTCGGCAAAACGCAAGTTGACAAATTCA
This sequence comes from Candidatus Bacteroides pullicola, assembly GCA_019115825.1. Classification (GTDB taxonomy): domain Bacteria; phylum Bacteroidota; class Bacteroidia; order Bacteroidales; family Bacteroidaceae; genus Bacteroides; species Bacteroides pullicola. The sequence continues at coordinate 6,382 of DXCV01000042.1, read as the reverse complement.
TTCTGGGCAAAGATATATTCCAGTTTCTTCATATATTCCTCTTTGCTGTGGCGGGTGAATTTCACGAGGTTTTTGTCCCGTGGAGCACGTTCGCCCAGGCCCGAGGCTTTCAGGACAGACCCTGTGATGATGAGGGCATCGTCCGAGAAGATGCTGCGGATGTAGTCCAGGCGCTTCAAGGCGTAGGCCGTCTTGTAGCTTTCCAGGAAGTTGACGAGCACCATGCGGGCAGTGTCGCCCCACGCCGTTTGATGGATGATATCGTCCACGGCAGGCTTGTTTAGTCCGAAGGCCAATTCGTTGATTTTGCCTTCGCGGTTCAGGCGGATGACCACGTCTTCCACGAACACGCGTCGGTTGGTCTTGAAGTGGAAGCTCAGGGGGAGGCTACGGCAGGTCACTTCGCCACCGTATTCCAGGAAGCGGTAGGCCGGACGGCGCAACAGGCGGGCGTTGCCATAGGCTACCAGTTGGCGGAACATCTCGTAGCCCTGCTCCGTGCAGTAGGGGCGCAGGCTCTCGTAGTCTTTTTGTTCGATGGCGCTCTCCACCCGTTGCATCAAGGCTTGGTAGGGGGCGGTTTCGTCCTGGGTCAGGAAGTGCATTCCGCTGTTGGTCTGCAGGGCTTGGGCTGCGGCAGAGAGGGAGTCCGCCAAGGTCTCCGCCTTCGGTGTCACGTCCTTCAGATTGAGGGTCTGGTAAGAGGCCCGCATGGCGATGGGGGTGACATTGCGCATCACTTCGGCCAGCTCGTTGTCTATGTTGGCTTGTCCCTCGAACATGTATTCTGTCTTGACGGACAGCTTGTCCAGCCGGGCAGCGGCAGGCAGTTCGATGATGCCGCGCCCGTCTTTGGCGGAGTAGAGGTTGGACCAGTCGCGCCCGTCAAAGTAGGAGTAGTCGTAGTTGCGGGCGGGCTTCCCTTGGTAGGTCACGCTGAGGGCGATGGTCTGCAGGTTGTCGGCCAGCTTCACGCTTTCCACTTGCAGGCTGATGCCCTCGAAGATGCGATTCATCTGTTGAGGTATCCACGTGGTGAGCAACTGTTCTTCGCCTTTGTCGTCGAGGCGGGTCAGCAGGCTGCCGTCGGGATAGCTTTGCAGTAGGATGTAGGCCCAGTAGTAGTAGCGCAGCGCGTCGGCCACCTGTGCCTTCTTCTCCAGTTTTACGGCTTCGTCCACAAAGTCCAGCAGCTTGGTCTTGCGCCCCTCGAAGATGTGGGCCACTTCGTCCGCCTTGATGTAGCGCATCACCACAGCATCCGGCTCGTTCTGGATGACGATGCGGCGGGTGTTGTTCAGCGTGGCACTCGAATAGGTGCGGATGATGGAGCTGACCTGCTCTTGTGTGGCGATTTGGTCGTTCTCCTTCTTCTCGTCTATCAGTTGCTCGAAGCGCGAGGACACGGTGGTCGAGATTTGGCTGACCAAGGCGGCCAGGGCGTTGTCGTCGGCTTGCTTCAAGGTCGCGCCGTTGCCCGTACCCCACAGGTAGGAGGGGTCGCGCTGGATGTCTTCTACCGACTGGGCGTGGAGTGTCGCCAGTGGGGCGAGGAGGAGTATGGATAATAAAAGGTGTCTAAGCATGTCTTTTGATTTATTGTTGGTTTCTTCCGTCGTGGCCGATGGCGTTGTCGTTAGTGCCGGGTTCGCCGTTGACGGTGCCGGTATTGATGTTATTGGTGAATATAACGGTTTCATCAGTGGTGGATATTTGTCCGCAAATACCACCTGTATTATCTCCACCGGTTATTGCTCCTCTGTTCTCACAATCGGTGATGGTAATACCGTTATTGGCCATGCCCACGATGCCACCGGCAACGCCCACGGATACAACTTCGCCTTCATTGATGCAATTAGAGAATATGGTCCCTCCACTAGAGTTAGCTACTATTCCTCCTGCATAATTCCCATATCTGGAACCAAGAGCTTCAATTCTTCCATAATTGGTGCAATTGCGGGTTTCAGAAGTTAGATTCTCAAGGTTCCAGCCATGATCATAAATGCCTCCTGCGCTACCTCCAACCAGGTTCCCATGATTGGTGCAGTTTTCAATGAGACCGAAGTTGCGAGTAACAATGCCTCCGACATTTCCATCTATTGCAGTTATATTCACATAACTATGGCAATTACTGATGACCCCTGAAAATTCCCAAGAGAAAGGAGCTGCATATTCTAGAGGCAAATCAGAAGTAAACTCACCCGTCATGGTTAAATTACGGACAACGCCTGTTGCATAGATGTTCCCGAAGAAGCATAGTATTCCGTCTTCTTCTGTATTTATCATACGGACATTGCTGATGGTATGTCCGTTACCTTCAAATATATTACCCCAAAAACCAAAACCTTCCCAATCGTCAATAGAACTCATATCAATATCAGTATACAAGTTTGTTACTCCTTCTGCATTTATATAGGGTGATGTATCGCCTCTATTATTTATCGCATCGCGAAGCGCTATCAAGTCCTCCAGCGAGTAAATCCCCGGCACTCTATCCTCCGTCGTGAACGAAACCACTTCTCCATACGCCGCGCCCATCTCATTCTCCGCGTAAGCACAGACATAATATGTGGTAGACGGCTTCAGTCCGCTTATATCCAGCGTGAAGTCTGTAGCATTTCCCTCCACAGCCATACGCGTGCCATTCTGTGCAGGATTAGCATCCGTGCCGTAGCAGAAGCCGCGCGAAGTGATGGGTGTACTACCATCCGATGTGATGCGTCCGTTGAAGGTGGCGGTCAAGGAGCTGATGTTGGTTACCTCATGCGTATCCACTATGGGCGCAGCTTTACTGGTCGTCACGTGCAGCTTGTCACTATACCCCATGCTTGTGGCGTTATGGGCGATGGCGCATAGAATGTATTCTGTGCTGGGCATTAGGTCGGAGATGGTGACATTGAAGGTCATGCCCGTTGTGCCGGTAACCAGCCTTCCTTTGGTTTCCAAATCTTCTTCGCCGTTCTCCGCTTCCCAATAGCGCACGCCACATAGCACCAGTTCACTTCCTCCTTCGTCGGTGATGGTGGCGGTAATGGTGGCACTCCGTCCATCGTTTGTTGTGATTTCCACGTTGCCAAATAAGGGGGAGGTTCCTTCTGGAGTAATGAAATGGTTGACTTCTCCCCTTACCTCACTGTATCCGCTGCTGGCATACGCGCAATAATAGTAGGTGGTGCCCGGTGTGAGTCCGGTGGCATTCACGGCAAACGAGGCGGAGGATGATGCGCTTGCTTTCAGTTTGGTGTAGGATGTCATGTCCCGGCTTTGGGAAATCAGGATGCCACATTCTGCCACAATGGTATTGGCGTTCCGTTGGATGGTGCCGGACAGGGTGGCGCCGGTGTAAGTGATGTCCGTGGCCTGCCCTGTGGCCACGTTGGGCGAATAGTTCAGCGGGTCTTTCTCTTCCAGGCAAGCGGCTATCACCAGCAGCCCGCAGAGGATTCCAAGTATATGGGGGATGATTCTTTTTGTCATGGTTGTATGTCTTTATGTGATGGCTTAACTTCTTAGAAAAATACGCCGATGCCCACACTGGCTTCCGTGGCTTTGAAGCCCACCGTCTGGCAGCCCAGCGAGAGGGCAAAGCGTCCGAAGCGGCCTATGGCGCCTATCTCAGCCGCCACGCCGGAGGGGGAACCGTCGGTGTTCTTCACGATTTCATCGTCGATGGTTTCCCAGGCTTGGGTGACAGAGCCGTAGCCTGCACCTACATAGAGGTAGAGAGGACGGGCTATCCTATACATGTAGCCGGCGGTGATGGATAGGCGCGCCTTGTGTTTGACGCCTTCTTTATAATAAGGAGTGCCCTGTCCGTTGGTCAGGGCGCCCGTGTCGTCGCACTCCAGGTCGGAAGACACGGAGCCGAAGTCGCTACGGGCATGCACATAACCGCCGTGGGTGCCCACTACGGCTGCCATGACGCCATAGGAGAAAAGGGCGGGTTGCCAAGCTCCTTCCAGCATCACCAATATGTCGAGTGGAGTCTTGGGCTTGATGGTGGACACCATCTCGAAGGTATGTGTGGTGGTCTCTCCCGAACGGACGGCCAGCAGGGTGTCTTGCGGGAAGTAGGTATCTTTCTTGATGGATACGCGGTAGTCGCGCAAGGGCATCCGGTCGCTGCGGTAGGGCGTTTGTCCCACAAACTTCTCGTCCAGATAAACCTCGGCGCCTTGTTCGGGCAGGGAGAAAATTTCCATATAGCCGAAGCGTGGCTTGAGGTTGATGCTGAGGATGACCGGCTTCTCTTCCAATCGGAGGATGCCGGCTTCGGGGGCGTACATAGGAGCCTCCACGCGGTAGGTATGCTCGCCTTTCTTCATGGTGGCAGAGAACACGCCGTTTTCGGTCGGCATCTTTTCATCGTCAATGTAGACATCTGCCGTGGCGGGTTCGGGGCGCATCACGAGCAGTTGCATGTTGGCATCGGCCGAAGCCTGCTTTTCGTTGCTTCCGGTTTCTAGCACCATCTCGTAGACGGTGGCTGCCTCGATGATGTCCGGATAGAAGTAGTTGCGCAGGACGCCATAGCGTTCGTGCATGATGGAAATGCGTCGGGCACCACGCGGCACGTATATCCAGATTTCTCCCGGTTTGTTTACACGCGACACAATACCCAAGGCATCCGGTTCAAACATGAAGTTCATGTCTGTGGTGACAATGCGGAGCAGTGCGCACACTTCTCCGTTCTGGTCATGCTTGGGGGCGGTGATACGGGCAGTCAAATCGGTCTCCATGCGTTGGAAGGAGGTTACTTGAATCTGATTTTGCGCCATGAGGTATTGGGGGGATATCGTCAAGAGTAATAAGAGCAATACCCCTACTCCTATGGACAAGTGGTTTTTCAGTTTGTTCGTCATTTCCTATATTATGCTAAGTTGGTTACTTTAGGTCTGGTCTCCTTTCGGGAAACTGGATGCAAAGTTACTGCAATCTGTTTGAAACAGAAGCCAATGGTGGGGATTTTTTTCTTATATCCATCCCCTCATAAGCGTTACATCCGCACTGTAACGGCGTTACATCCGCACTGTAACGGTGTTACATCCGTACTGTAACGGCGTTACATCCGTACTGTGACGATGTCACACCCGTACTGTGAAGCCATCACACCCATACTGTGAAGTCGTCACACCCGTACTGTGACAACAGATTGAGGATATGCACAAAAAGAAAAACCGTTCCCCAGAATAGACAAGGAGGGAACGGTTTTTACCACAAACAAACATAAACAGGACTGCTACTAATACTAGCTTGGGGGAACTCATAGACTATTATAATCACAATAAGGTGTTAAGGTTAGAGGTATGAGTGCGCCCCGATGATATTCTATCAAAAAGCGTGCCACGGCTGTTGATGCCCTTTGGGCGGTGTCGCATTGGGGAATTTTGTGGAAAAAAGTGTGGCGTGGGTGGGGAATATTTCCACACTTCGTTACGCCTCTATCCCGTATAGCTTCAGTTTGTTGTATAGCGTCTTGCGGTCGATGCCCAGCAGGACGGCTGCACGACTTTTGTTGTGCCCCGTTTGTCGCAGGGCTTCGATGATGTGCTGCTTTTCTGTCTCTTCGTTGCGCAGGGGTAGGGTGGCGGGCGAGGGATGCGTGTCGGTCGGTTCGTCCAGTTCGTTCAATTCCTTAGCAGTAATATAGGAACCCTCGGCCAAGAGGGTGGCGCGGCGGATGGTGTTCTTCATCTGGCGCAGGTTGCCCGGCCAGGGATGGTTCTGCAACAGCCGGCATGCACGGTCGTCAAAGCCGATGAGCTGTTTGCCCATCTCGCGGTTGGCTTGGTCGAGGAAGAGGTTGGCGAAGAGCAGGATGTCTTCCTGTCGGTCCTTCAGGGCGGGGATGCGAAGGGTGAACTCGTTGATGCGGTGGTAGAGGTCCTCGCGGAACGTGCCTTTCTCGATGGCTTGCTCCAGGTTCTCGTTGGTGGCCGACACCAGGCGCACGTCCACCTGGATTTCCTTGTTGGAGCCGATGGGACGTATCTTCCGTTCTTGCAGGGCGCGGAGCAACTGTACCTGCACCTCATAACTCAGGTTCCCGATTTCGTCCAAGAAGATGGTGCCGCCGTTGGCTTCGACAAAGGCTCCCGTCTTGTCGCTCAGTGCGCCGGTGAAGGCGCCTTTCACATGACCGAAGAATTCCGAGGCGGCCAGTTCCTTGGGGATGGAGCCGCAGTCGATGGCAATGAAGGGATGGCGTGCACGCTTGCTCAGCTCATGGATGCGGTGGGCCACATACTCCTTGCCCGTGCCGCTCGCTCCGTTGATGAGGACGGACATCGTGGTGGGGGCCACCAGCTTGACGTAGTTGTAGAGTTGGCGGGCGGCGTCGCTTTCTCCCTCCAGAAAATCGGAGGTCACGGCAACTGGGGCC
>DXCV01000041.1 GCA_019115825.1 Candidatus Bacteroides pullicola | reverse complement strand
GGGAAAGCCCAGGCAGACGGACGACAGACCATCTATGAGAACGCCCTGAAGCGCATCGAACGCTACGAGGCCGAACTGAAGGAACTGGAAGCCGAGATTGCCAAGGAACAGCAAGGTGAAAAGGTTCAATGATTATTTTCAGGATGCCCTGTGCCCCGGCAAGTGTGAGCCGTATATGCACAAGGGAGAGTGGGCGATACATGAGGTATTGCCCTCTCTTTTATCCGCTATGGGCGTGGCGGACGTCCGCATCGCCACCTTCAGCGTGTCGGAAGACTCGCTGCGCCCGCTCTTCTTCCTCCGGGATGAAGGGCAAATCAACCGCCTCACCCTGCTGTTGGACTACACCGTCAAGCGGCACAAGCTCGACCTGCTGCTCTTCGCCGCAGGCTTCACGCCGGATATCCGCATCGACGCCTGCCACGCCAAGGTGCTGTTGGTGGAGAACGACGTCCACCGCTTCGGCATCGTCGGCTCGGCCAACCTGAACCAGAACCACCGCTGGGAGGCCGGCGTGTGGTTCACCTCCGGACCGATGTACGACCATTTTTCCAAACAGTTCAACGCTGCCTATGCCGATGCCTTGCCCTATGACACTCTCCGATGAACAACTCCGCCAGGTGGAGGAGATGGCCGCCGCCCTGCTGCCCCCTTCTGAAATCGCCATCCTGCTGGATCTCGACGCTGATCAGCGCGACACCTTCGTCGAGATGTGCAAGAACCACACCCGTTCCGCCATCTATGCCGCCTACCAGAAAGGCCGCCTGACCACCAAATACGAACTGCGCCGCACCGTCATCCGCCTGGCCAAGGCCGGCAGCCCTGCCGCCGAGCCCCTGGCCGACAAGTACCTCAAAGAACAACACGTGAACGAATGAACCCCGAAACCACCTACACCCGCATCGAGCGCAGCCTGTTCAAGGACAAGGCCGACGCCGCCCGCACCCTCTCGCCCCGCGAGCTGGAAATCAAGACGCGGATGATGCTCTGCGTCTCCCGCCTGATGGACAACCCTATGCTGGAGGATGCCGAACTGGTCAACTTCCTGCTCCACGGATGCGCCGGGCAGGCCGAGCCCGTCGGCAAGAGCCAGGCCTACCGCGACCTCGCGATGATCCGCCGCCTGGTGGGCAACATCCAGCTGGCCGCCAAGTCGTGGTACCGCTATATGATTGTCGAAGGAGCGAAGAGGGCCTACGAGGTGGCCATCGCCAACAACGACGCCAAGGGAGCCGCCGCCGCCCTCGACAAGCTGGGCAAGTACACCCGCTGCGACAAGGAGGACGACACCTTCGACTACTCGAAGATGCTGCCGCCCAACTTCGAGCCGACGGACGACGTCACCCTGCTGGACGGCCTGGAGCCTGTGGACAACCTCGAGGAGAAGCGCCGACAGCTCCGCACCTTCTTCAAGGGAGAGGCGGAGGAAGCTTCTATAATTGAGAATGAAGAACTAACAATTAAAAATGACGATGGAGACACAGCCGAAAGCCCCGAAGAAGTTCTTCAACCGGATGCAACGCCGGCTGATGGCCATCTCGGCGCACGATGAATACGTCATCGCCGCCCGAGGCACCGGCAAGAGCGAGGGCGTGGATGCCCGGTTTATCCTGCAATGCGTCTGGGAGATGCCGGGCAGCCTTGGCGCCCTGCTCAGCCCCACCTACGCCAAGGCCTGGGGCAACACCCTGCCCGCCATCTGCAAGGCCCTGGCCGAATGGGGCTACCTGGAGGGCGTGCACTACGTCGTGGGTCACCGCGCCCCCGCCGCCCTCGGCTTCCGGCAGCCCGTCCGTCCCCTGATGCGCGAGGGCTGGAACAACGCCTTCCACTTCTGGAACGGCACGGTGATGGTCGTCCTCAGCTTCAACCAGGGGATGTCCGCCAACTCGATGTCGCTCGACTGGGTCATCGGCCCGGAGGCCAAGTTCCTCAGTTATGACAAAATCAAGACCGAGGTCAACCCCGCCAACCGCGGCAACCGCCAATACTTCGGCCACTGCCCCCACCACCACAGCGTCTGCTACAGCACCGATATGCCCACCTCCGGCCTGGGCCGCTGGATACTGGACAAGCAGGAGGAGATGAACACGGACCACATCAACCTTGTCCGCACCCTCTACGCCCGCTACATCGAGGCCAAGCACCGCGAGCCCACCGAGTGGAACCTGCGGCAGGTGCGGGAACTGAAGCGCGACCTCGACATCGCCCGCCGCTACCAGCCCCCCGTCCGCCCCGCCCCCGGCAAGGAGCGGGAGTACACCGTGTTCTACGGCGAGTTCGACGTCTTCGACAACCTCGAGGTGCTGGGCGAGGACTTCATCTGGCAGATGTACCGCGACTCGCCCCCGCTGGTGTGGCGCACGGCCTTCCTGAACGAACGCCTGTTCCGCGTGCAGAACGGCTTCTACTCCGCGCTGGACGAGCGGGTGCATTTCTACGTCCCCGCCGACAACGGCCGCCTCGAGGCCCTGGGCGCCGACTGGAAGCGGCTCTCCTCGTGCGGCTGCCTGGGCGACGGCGACCTCGACTTCGACGCCCCGCTCCACCTGGCCTTCGACTCCAACGCCTCCATCAGCACCGCCGTCGTGGCGCAGCGGCTGGACGGGCAGATGCGCGTCCTCAAGTCGTTCTACGTCAAGACGCCCGGCAAGCTGCAGGACCTCGTCAAGCAGATTGCCGACTACTACCGCCCCAAGCTGCGCCACGACGTGGTGGTCTACTACGACCACACCTTCACCTGGGAGACCGGCGCCAGCGGCGAGAGCTACGCGGAGGTTATCCGCCGCGTCCTCGAGGAGAACGGCTACGACGCCACGATGGTCTACGTCGGCCAGGCCCCGCGCCACGACTGGAAGCATCTCAACATCGACCGCACCCTCAAGGGCGACCCCGAGTTCCTGCCCGTCCGCATCAACCTCTGCCAGAACGAATTCCTCAAGATCGCGATGGAGCAGACCGGCGTCCGCCAGGGGCGCAACGGATTCGAGAAGGACAAGTCCGCCGAGGGCACCCCCGACACGCCCGACGCGCCCGACCAGTACAAGACCCACATCACCGACGCCTTCGACACCCTCTGGCTCGGGATGAACTTCTTCTACCAGGAGCCGGGAGCGGCCGCCACGGGCATCTACTTCCTGAAAAAGAATTGACCCCTCCGCGGTTGAAGGAGCGGAAAGCATAATTCTACTCATACCGATTTTTGGGTCCCATCCCGTGTGCTCGCACACGGGATGGGCGACGGGTCACCCCGCTACCCTCGTCACTTATATTATATAAGTTATATGGCCCCGTCATCCATGTAACTATAATAGCTGTCGCCGCCAATTATTACATGGTCTATTAGTTTAATGTTCATCAGCACCCCAGCTTCCTGAAGAGCTTCCGTCAGCCGGTTGTCCTCGCGGCTGGGCCTTATGTCCCCGCTCGGATGGTTGTGCGCCACGGCGAAGCAGGTAGCCCCCACCTCCAGCAACTTCCGCATGACGGTACGCACGTCCGCTAGCGTCTGGTCAATGCCCCCAACAGATACCCGCACAGGTCTTATCAAGCGGCAAGAATTAGACAAGGGCAACACCCAAAACTCCTCCACCTCCAAGTGCGCCAAGTAGGGCTGCATGATGCGATGAATGCTCACACTACTGCGGATGCGCTCCGCCAGCTTCCCCTTGCCCTCTCTCCGTCTGTACAGCTCCACCGCCGCCACGGCGATGCGCCTGCGCTGGGGCGTCAGTTGGTTGAACAGCCGTTCCATGCTGTACGACCACTCCCAATCCTCCGCCACCTTGTCCGCGTGCGGCGTCAACTCCTCTATAAGTTCTCGGTCTGTCAACGCCCGCAAATCACTATCAAACAAAGATAACTGTACGCCTTGCGCGTTTTTCTTCGCTCTCCGCTGTGTTTTCTGCCCCTGCTGCTGTTTTGTTGTTTTCATTGTTTGTCCTCCTATTATTAATAATTGTACCCGCATATCGTCTTACCCAAGAAGTAACCTCCCAGTACCTGGGCGCCCATTCTTTCCAATGCACATGCGAAACGTGCGTAGCTGTGCCCCTGCGTCAACACATCATCAAACACCAGCACCTTGCGCCCTGACAAGTACTCTCGGTTCAGCTTGATGACCTCTACCGATTGCACCCTTTTCGCTGTCTTTGTCTCGTGAATGGCTAACCGTTCACCTTCAATCTCCACCGCCTTGTATCCGTCTTGGCAGCCTGTCAGGCGAGCGACTTCCCAGCTAAATAGCCGATACCTTTTTTCGTTCTTTTCAGCCGAACTTGCAGGGATGCAAACAAACGTTACATTTCCCACCTCCTTGCCGAATTGTTCCCGCATTCTCCTAGCAACCATATTGGCCACTGCCTGCCACCGTTTACCGTCCTTAAAGTCCCACACTAATTTCCGAACTGCCCATTCTCGGCTGTTTGCTTCATATTTGGTCGGCAAATAATCGAAAAATGTCACCATAAACTTAGACCATTGTCTCTTCCAATTCTCTGGGATAAATCTTTTCTGTGTCATAATCGTAAGTGTATTAAGTTGAATTTATTCTTGAACCTTGAGCCGTCGGGTGTGAGCCTTTATCTACCTCCGTTTCCCGGAACGACTTTTTTTTAATTCCGTCGCCTGTCGCGCGCGGTATGTATCGCCTTTTGATGCCGCCCACCAACGGCATGGAGACTGACTTTTGGGCAAGGTTTCCCGAAAACCTCTGGTTTGAATACTACCCAACGGGTGGAGATTTTTTCGAGGAACATAGCTTGACCTTGCCTGTCAGGCCCTTGCCAGAACTTCGCGGCGAGAAAAAGGCGATACATGCCGTCCCCGACATACAGAAAGGAGGGAAAAGGAGTTACGGAAAAGAAACGGAGGGCAACCAAGTGCCTGCACTTACGCTCTGCCCGGTCTCGGTCTCCCGAAGACTGGGTGTATTACCCGGCAACGGATGCTACAGTATCGGTTGCCCCTGCGCCGGGCGCTGCACTACAAGCAGGAAGGCAACGCCTGCCTACCTCTTTACGCGTGAAATCCGCCCTGTGCAGCCTGCTTTCTAGATTCCATTGGATTTTGAAGGCTGTACAGGGCGGATTTCACGCGCCGCTGTCTTTTCCCATAAATTGTAAGCATAAAAGACAGCGGCCTAAAACAATAAGGGCTCAACAAGGGAAGAAATTCCCTTGTTTGTGCGGATGCACCTCGCGCCGCCCTCAATCGAAGCTCGAAACGAATATTTCATTGAGCCGCAATATGCTGGCCGCCCCCGCCGCCCTCGCACGTGGAAAATCGCGCGGCCCCCGTGTCCTTTCGGACGAATGTTCCGCCGCCTACCTTCGCCCCTATGGAAGAAAAACGTATACACCAAAGCCAACTCCGAGACTTGCTGGAGCGTCGCCAGAACGGCCGCCCGGTGGAGTTCAGCATCGAGTATTGCAAGCGCAGCACCGGGGAACTGGTACGCTACGAACGCGCCGTCCTCACCTCGTGGCACAGCCGGGGCAGCACCCTCAACGTCCTGCCCGTGGGCGAGTCGGCACCCCGCAAGATACGCCGCTGCCTGGTGACAAGGGTCAACGGGATGAAAATCTATTTCTAATGGTTAATGATTAATGGTTAGTGGTTAATGAAGAATGAAGGAATAAATCAGGAATTGATTGCACAAGGGTATCTGGCCTACGCCTTCCGCCAGGGCGGGGAAAGCCCGCTGAAGTTCGAGGACAACAGCGACATCGTCACCGACAAGGATGTGAACCCCATCCCCATAACGCCCAAGGGAGGCAAGGAGCCGATACCCTTCGTGCCCCGGGGCAGCCGGAATGACCTGCCCTACGACATCTTGCGCCGCACGGCCAAGAATGTCACGGTGGCCAGCAATATTGAGTTCAAGAGTAAGGTGGTCTATGGTGACGGCATCCTGGTCTACCGCCAGGTGAGGAACGAGACCACCGGCAAGTGGGAGAAACAGGAAGTGACCCGCGAGGATGCGCCGGAAATTTTCGACTTCCTCGAGCTGAACGATTTCGGCCACGTCCGTATGGAGCTGGCCAATGACTTGTGCCTGTTCTACGATGCATTCGTCGAGTACATCTTCGACCGCAACGACCCGCCCCGCCTGGTGCAGGTCCGTCCGCTGGAGACCACCTGCTCACGCATCTCCGAGATTGACGAGAAGGAAGGCCGCTCGCTGTGGCACGGCTACAGTGCCGAGTGGTACCTGGGCACGCCCACCGACCTCGTGGCCACCCCGCTGCTGGACCGTCGTGCCCCGCTGCGCGACCTGCTGACGCGGATGGGACGGCTGCCGGGCAAGAACGGCATCGCCAAGACCGGGCGCGACCGCCGCTTTGTCCACAACCTGCGCATCAACACGCCGGGACGATTCTATTACGCACGGCCTTACTGGTGGTCGGTGTTCGCCTCCGGCTGGTACGACTTCTCCAACGCCATCCCCACCTACAAGAAGGCACTCATCAAGAACCAGATGTCGCTGCGCTACATTGTGTATATAAAGGATACGTTCTGGGCGGAACTCTTCAAGAAGAACCGCGCTACGGACGAAAAAGCCCAGGTCTCCCTGCAAACGAAGTTCCTTGACGAACTCAACGACTACCTGACGGGCGAGGAGAACGCCGGGAAGACCTTCGTCAGCCACTTCCGCTACGACCGGGTGAAGGGCATCGAGGACAAGGACATCCTCATCACCCCGCTGGACAACGCGTTGAAGGGTGGCGAATACATCGAGGATTCCGAGGAGACCAGCAACACCCTGAGCTACGGTATGGGCGTTCACCCCAGCATCATCGGCTCCAGCCCGGGCAAGAACAAGAGCATCAACGGCACCGAGGCCCGCGAGCTCTTCATCATCACACAGGCCCTGATGAAGTCCTTCCAGGAAGCCACGCTGGAGCCGCTCTACTTCGCCAAGCGGCTCAACGGCTGGCCGGAGGACATCTGTTTCAGCGTGACCAACGTGCAACTCACCACGCTGGACAAGGGCACGGGAGCCACCAAGAACACGGGGCTGAAACCGGAGAACGAGGAATGAAGTAGTCAGAATTTAGTAGACAGTAGTTAGAATGAAGAATATGCTGATAACCGACATTGACCAACTGCGGGAGACGGTGAAGATGAACGCCGCCATCCCCTTCGAGAGTATCGCGCCCTTCATCGCCGATGCCACCGACATCTACCTGGAGCCAAACGTAGGTATTTCCATTTTGGAAAAAGCTGAAACGGACGACACGCTGAAGGAGAAGCTCTGCCGCGCCCTCGGCCCGCTGACCCTCTCGCTGGCCACGGACGAATTGGGCATCCAGTACGGCGACGCGGGCATCACCGTGCAGAACAAGCAGGGCGAACGCTCCCCGGCCAGCGACACCAAGATTGCCGCCGCGAAGAGCAATCTCTACTTCCGGGGGATGCAAGCCCTGGACCGTCTGTTGGCCTACCTTGCCGCCCGTCCGGACGACTACCCCGAATACGCCCGGCACGCCGAGAGCATCACCCCCGGCGGCTGCCTGATCCGCTCCGCCCGCCAGTACCAGGACGAAGGGCTGGTGAACATCGACTACTCCACACTGAGCTATCGGGCGATGCTGCCCGCCCTGCTGCAAATCCAGGTGCGCAACGTCGGCCAGTTGTTGGGCGAGGAATTGTATCAACGCTTGTTGGAGGGCGGGGAAGGGCTGGAACCGCTCCGCCTGCTCTGCGTCCGCTATATGGCTGCCAAGTGCGCCGAGCTACACACCAGCCAAACCAGCCGCGAACAACGCCTGAACGGCAACCAGCCCGAGTTCTCCCCGCTCATCCGTCCGCTCTACACCGACCAGACCGACACCGGAAACTACTATGCCGGGCAGGCCGCCTACTATGCCGACCAGATCTCCGGCTGGATGCAGCAGCACCCCGAGGAAAGCGGCATCGACACCGGAGGCAGCCCGCTGGACTGGAACAGCAAGGAGAAACGAATCTTCACTACCATATATTAATAGTATGCGCACCATACAAATAGACAACGACACCTACCAAGTCCCCGCCGACTGGGACGAACTCACCCCGGACCAACTGCGTTACCTGGCCCGCATCACCCGGGAGGAACAGCCCATCGGGCAACTGAAGCTGCTGATGCTGCTCTACTGCCTCCGTGCCCGGGTCGCCCGGCATCCCAAGCTGTGGAAGCCGCTCATTCATCTGAAGGTGGGCACCGAAAGCCCCCGTGTCCGCATCCGTATCCGGCGGAAGAGTTATTGGCTCACGCCTGAAGAAGTGAACCTGATGGCCGATCAATTCGGGTGGCTTGTCACCAGCCGGAAAGGCGAATACTGCCTACAGCCGTTGCGCACCGTCAATCCCTGCCCCGTGCTCCGCATCCGCCTGCACCGCCTGAAAGGCCCGGACGACAACCTCTTCGACATCACCTTCGAGCAGTATATGTATATGCAGACCTACCTCGACGCCCTGGCCGCAGACCCTGCCAAGCTGGACTGCCTGCTGGCCTGCCTGTGGCACACCGGCCGCCGCTTCGACATCAACCGCCTGGAGCACGATGCGAAGATTATCCGCCACCTGCCCGCCGAGGTGAAGATGATGCTCTACTGGTTCATCCTGGGCAGCATCCAGAACTTTGCCGACTGCTACCCCCGCGTCTTCAGCGGCGGCAGCGGCAAGATTGCGGGCAACGTCCTCGACAGTCAGTTCCGCCTGCTGGACAGCCTTGCCGCCCACGACATGACCAAGAAGGACGATGTGCGGCGCGGCCTGTTCATCGATGCACTCTATGCGATGGACGAACAGCTGCGGATTCAGGAGGAGATGAAGGAAAAAATGCAGCGGCGATAAGAAAAAAGTTATCCAACTATTTGGCTATTGATAAGAAAATGCTTATCTTTGCATCGTCATTAAGACAAGAGCTCTAATGAATAATGACGAAGGGCTAAAGGCCCGGATAGAAGAACTGGAGCAAGACCTCCTCTTCTATCTCCGCTATTATCACGAACTGGCTCCCCGGAGTCAGCGAATGAAAGCGGTGGTGGAGAAAGAGATTGAGCGACTTGAGGAAGAAATCAAGGAACTCAGCAGATTTCTCTAACAGAAAGGACGCCGCTCCCCAAAGGCCAAGGGGAGCGGTTTCCCTTTCTTAAGGCAAAATTATAAAACCATCAAAAGATAAGCCGTATGGACAAAGTGAAGCATTTTTTTGAACTGAAACAGCAGTGGGTGAAGTCCACCGAGGAAGAACGTGCCCACATCGACGAGGAAATCAACGCCTTGCTGGAAAGTATGAGCGATGATGAGCATCAACAGATGGATCAGGCTGTCATCGAAGACTTGCGCAGCCTGCGGCAAGGGGCTGAAGCCTTGGGCCGTACCTTCAAAGCCCGCGACTTGATGAAGCCGGTACTGCCCTTCATCTCCGTCTCCGCACTGGCCAAGGAGTACTTCGGCAAAAGCTCGTCCTGGTTCTACCAACGTCTGAACGGGAATGTGGTGCACGGCAAGCAAGTAGCCTTCACGGAAGAAGAATTGACCACCTTGGCTAAAGCCCTCCGTGATATGGCGGCCAAGCTGGAGCGGGCGGCTGCTGCTGTGGCATAAGAAGAAAAGAACAAGTTATCGGAAACCATATTAAACATCAAGTAAGTTAACACAATTCGGGGATGGATGCCGATACTCCATCCCCAACCGAGGGCGGGGCAAAAAAACGTCCCGCTTTCTTTTTGCCTGCTCGGGAAAGTTGTTTACCTTTGCCGTGCCCAATCAACCGAAACAATATGAACCCCTTTCAGCGTGTAACCCGTAGTCAATCGGGTTAAGGTCGATTTCGGACCTTTGGGCACACGCTGAGAGGGGTTCGCCATTTTTATAAGTATGAGTAAAATACCGCCAAAGATACCGGCCACTCCGCCACCTGTTCCGCCGACGCCAGTTCCTGGAACACAAGGCTATCCGCCTAAAGGAAAATGAGGATAAGGTACGCCACCATAGCTGCCAGCATACCGTAGAAGATGCCCCGCAGCGACCATCCGAAGAGCTTGGCACGATAGCTGTTCACTCTCTCTTGCCAACAGATGGCAATTTCCAGTTGGTTCAGTTCGTCGCGCAGGAAGAGTCGCATCTGCATATCGTCATCAACGGACTCCCGGTCATTGTCCTCCAAGGTGAAGTGCCGTGCGTATTCATTGGGTTGCAACTGGCATACGCTACGTCCCAAGGGCATATAGTCCCTAGGAAAGATAACTTTCATCATCAGGATGGTTGACAGGGTGACGCCTCCCAGCAGCAACCATACAGGGAGCATCTGCCAGACCCATGCCTGATGGGTAAAGACGTAGGCACACAGCACCGTGAGCAGCGTGGCATAGATGGCTATGACTTTGTAGGCTCGTTCGGTTGTTTCGCGGGCCTGCTGGTGATAGTCGGCCATCCGCTTCTAGGCATTGTCGTAGTTTAGCTTCAGAATGTCCAGCGAGAGGAGAAAGACAGTATTGTCATTCACTTTGTAGGTTTGAGAAGTGGAATGTGTCATAAGGCTGTGAATCTTGTTTTTGCAAAGGTACGAAGAAGATAGTATTAACCCAATAAATAGTGTCATGGAAGTATT
Organism: Candidatus Bacteroides pullicola; assembly: GCA_019115825.1. Classification (GTDB taxonomy): domain Bacteria; phylum Bacteroidota; class Bacteroidia; order Bacteroidales; family Bacteroidaceae; genus Bacteroides; species Bacteroides pullicola. The sequence continues at coordinate 18,199 of DXCV01000041.1, read as the reverse complement.
GTTTATCTTTTTAATTTTATTTGTTCTCTTCTGTATATTATGTTTTGCTAATCTGAATCAACGAGAAGAAGATAATGCCACTTATAAATCATCTACAGATATAAAATTAGACCAGTGTATGGAAATGTTAGATGAGATGTTGGAAACATTACAAAACCATTTTTTTGAAGGAAGGGGTGGCTCAATAAACATTGCGATAAAAGGGTTATATTATAGAGAACAAGAAGACATAATTGCTGCTCGCAGTCTATATATAGGAAAATCTGTATATTTGAGAGAAGAACCTGAAAATAGTAGTGATCCGAATGCCGTTGCCGTATACACTGAATCAGGAAATCACATTGGATATGTTCCTAAAGAGTATGCGCAAGGAATTAAAAACTTAATAAAGCAGGGGCTTGAATTAAATTGCACGATATCAAAAAATACAGGGGGTAATATACCCTATTTATATATGGATGTATCATACAAATCTAAAGAGCAGAAGGAATTTGAGTCTAATATGGAACAAATTTTGATTAATAATCTTAAGTCTTTAGGTTTGGATGAAACGGAAGATATTCGAAGAAGGTATTCAGCTATAAGACTGGGTACACGGAAGCATCGGACAATAGATATTGTAGCAAAATATAGAGGGAGAAATACTTTTGACATTATTGAGACAGTAGAATATATAGATAATAGTGAAAGGCATAAATTAAACTATTATTACGAAGAAAACATTGGTCATGAAAATTATGAAAATGCCAGGTTATGTGAAAAGGCAAACGATGTGAATACAGCAATTTCCTTGTATGAAATGAATCTAAATATAGAAGAGTGTATTTCTAAATCTGCAGAGCGTTTGTCTGTGTTATACAAAAAGGTTCATAGAATAAATGATATTATACCGATGCTGGATTCATCAATAGATAAAGCTAAACAACATCGTATTAATTACGAAGTGGAGAGTATGACCAAGCGAAAAGAACAATTATTAAGTAGCCCTACCTTTCTCAAACAATTAGATAAATCCAAGAAAACTGATGACTAATTTTTCAATACTCTGAAAAATATTCAGAGTATCTTTTGGCACTTCCAAAGATTCTCCCTACATTTGCAGTGCTACAACAAGTGGTTGACTTGTTAATTCAACCCCGACCGGACAACGGTAATTGTCCACTTGCGAACACGTGGACTTTTTTTATGTCCACCGGTATCATCTTGCCGACATCGACAAGTCGATAGCCATATACGAAACACATAGCACTGCGCGTTATCCCATACGGCATAGCGGCTGCCATCCCGAACAATATTCCAACGCTTCGGCGGGGTTGAATCACTTGTTGTAGCAACGGGTTTGGTAGCCGTTTTTTTCTGCCAATTGCTACAACAAGTGTTTCGTATATGAAAAAAGAACTGACCCTGGGCACGCCCTCCGTGCCCGTGCTTCGCATCTCTGCGGAGCGATTCCGTGAATTGTTGAACCGCGTGCTCCCCGAGGAGTGCCAAGTGAAGAACGCTACCGACTGCTGGTATGCGGGTGCCGCCGTGAGTGGCGTGCTGACGTGCCTGATGCCGTGGCTGCTGCCGGTGGCGGTGTATTGCGTATGCCGCGCCAAGAATGGCGAGAAAGGAGCAGCCCAATGACCCGCCTCGAAGCCCTTCAGCTTCTCACTATCCTGACCAGTAGCATCAGCACCGACGAAGAGAAGCGCATCGCCGCCCTGCAGCTGAAGGAACTCATCTGCCTGCTCTTGCCCGACGATTGACCTTAGGGGAGTCCCCTGTCCTTTATAGCCCGCCCCGTGCGGGCTATTTTTGTTTCCGCAAATCAGAAATCATTGTGCTGTTATGGGAACAAAAACATACGACCATTACGCCTACTGCGAACAGGTGGCCCGCACGCTGAAGGCCGTCGGTCACGACGACCAGCGGCCCCGGTTCTTCACCGCCTTCGGGCTGGAAGACCTCTACAACTTCGAGGACAAGCTATCTGCCGTCACGGGGATGGTGCTCATCGCCGTGGACGGCACGGAGATGGACAGCACCGACAACCGCGCCGACGGCATCACGGACACCTATACCTACTCCATCATCCTTGCTAAGAATACCCAGCGCGACCGGCCGGACACCATCGCCCAGGCCATCCGCCAATGCCAGGTCGCCGCCCTGCAAGTGCGCAACCTGCTGCGGCTCGATCCTGACCTTCAATACAGTCTCGGGCTGGAGATGCAGCTGAACGGCATCGGGCCCATCGGAGACGGGTTCTATGGTGTGATGCTGACGTTTACCGTGACGGACTATCCTGACTATACGATTGACGAAAAACAATGGGCAACGGTAATGAAAAGTGAATAATGAAAAATGAAAAGCTATGGGATTGATGAAGAACTTGGGCGATGCCCGTGCCGATGCGCGGCGGTACAATGCCGCCCGACGGCGTGCCGCGCGGCTGGCAGGAGATGACAGCTCCCGCCTGATCCGGCTGGAGACCATCAGCGAGACCGAACGCTACCAGTTGGCCCAGGATGCCGACCGAGTGACCGCCTTCAACAAGGCCGTGGAGCAGTGGGCCCAGCGGGTCACCACCCAGCTCCGCGCCACTATTGCCAGCCGGAGCCTGCGCATTGCCCGCGAGCTGCACCCCAACCTCTACACCGACCGCTACGGGCTGGTGAACCGCGTGGGCTTCAGCTTTCCCCGCCACGGCATCTACATCCACAAGGGAGCGTACAAGGGGCACGGCGGCTTCATCGGCTCAAAGTGGGAAATGCTGAAGCGCGTGGGCGGTCAGGAAGTCTCGACCGGCATCGTCCGCCACACCAATCCCGACTCGCTGGGCAAGCAGGGGACAGGTGCCCGTCGGCCTTTCCAATGGTTCGACCCCGTCATCCGCAACCGCATCGGCGAGCTGGAGGCCGTCGTGCTGGACTACTTCGACACGATGGTCATCGACGCGACGAACATTTATATCAACAGATAGTATAATATTGCTTTTGACAAGGTATTAACTTGACACAATCAAAGTATTAACTTGGCACAACCAAGGTATTAACTTGGCAAAAGCAATCCAAAACCCCTCAAAATATGGCAAACGACCTTAACCGCAGCATCAAGATATATATTGATGGTACCGACGCTCAACAAGGCATCAACAAGATTGGCGAGAGTATCCAGAAACTCCGGGATAAACTGGCTGCACTCAATACAGCCGAAAAGGACTACGAGCAGAAGAGCAAGGAACTGAACGACCAAATCAAGGAGAAGACCGCGACCCAAGAACGCTACCGACAGAAGGTGCGGGAGACCGAGCGTGTATTGAACAACCTCAGCGGCGCGACTTATAAGGAGCTGCTGGCCGTACAACGTCAGCTCCGCAAGGAAATCAAGAACGCCGTGCCCGGCACGGAGAAGTACAACGCCGCCTTGGAGCAGAACCGCCGCGTCACGCAGCAGGTGGCCGCCGCCCAGAAGGCTATGCGCGTCGAGGTCGGCGCACAAGGTTCGATGATGAGCCGCGTGGCCGATGGCTTCAATCGCTACGCCGCCCTCGGTGCTTCGGTCGTCGCCTCGCTGACCGGCATCACCCTGACCGTCCGCCAATGCGTGGACGAATATGCCGAGATGGAAGAAGCCCTGAGCCAGGTGACCAAGTACACCGGGATGACCCGCGAGGAGGTGGACCAGCTGAACGAGCAGTTCAAGCAGATGGACACCCGCACCAGCCGCGAGGAACTGAACCGCCTGGCCGGCGAGGCGGGCAAGCTGGGCATCACCGGCGTGGAGGACGTGCGCGACTTCGTGGAAGCCGCCAACCAAATCAACGTCGCCCTGGGCGAAGACCTCGGCGAGGAAGCTGTCAATCAGATTGGCAAGCTCAGTCAGATGTTCGGCGACGAAAGCCGGAGCCTGAAGGATAATATGCTGGCCATCGGCTCGGCGGTGAACCAGGTGGCGCAGAGCACATCGGCCAGTGAACCCTACCTCGTGTCGTTCACGGCGCGGATGGGCGGCGTGGGCAAGCAGGCCGGGATGGCTGTCACCGACATAATGGGCTTCGCCTCTGCCCTCGATCAGAATATGCTGCGTTCGGAGATGGCCAGCACCGCATTGAGTGGCCTCATTATGCGCATCTACCAAGAGCCGGCCAAGTTCGCCAAAATGGCGCAGTTGGACGTGGAGGACTTTACGAAGACCGTGCAGACCGATGCCAACGAGGCCGTCATCCAGTTCCTCGAATCGCTGAACAAGATGGGTGGGATGGCACAGATAGCTCCTATATTGAAGGAGATGCAGCTGTCCGGCGCCGAGGCGGCAAGCGTCATCAGCACCCTGGCCGGCAACATCGAACTGGTTCGCAAGGAGCAGGAGAACGCCAACCGTGCCTTCCGCGAGGGCACCAGCATCACCAACGAATACAATGTGCAAAACAACACCGTGCAGGCCCAGTTGGAGAAGGCCCGCAAGTCGTTCCAGGAGGTGCGGGTGGAACTGGGCGAGAAGCTGCAGCCGGTGATGAAGAATATGATCAGTCTGGGCGGGCTGACGGTGAAGGGGCTGAAGGAACTGGTGGACTTCGTGACCGAGTATCACACCGCCCTAACCATCGGAGCGGCCACCGTGGCCGCCTACACCGCCGCCGTCAAGCTGCAACAGATGTGGCTGGCCCGGGCGGAACTGGCCACCAAGGCCGTGACCGTGGCACAGAAGGCCCTCAACACCGTGATGAAGGCGAATCCCTGGGGTATCGCCGTTTCCCTCCTGACCGCCGTCGTCTCAGGCATCATCGCCTTCCGCAAGCACACCGACTATGCCGCCGAGAGCCTGAAGGAGATGAACGGCGAGCTGATGAACGAGCAACGCGGGCTGGACAGCCTGTTCACCGCCTTGGAGAAGGCCGAACCGGGAACGGAACGCCGCCGAGACCTTATCCGCGAAATCAACGAGCAATACGGCACCTACCTGCCTTACCTCTTGGACGAAAAAAGCAGCCTGGATGAAATCAAGTCCGCCTACGACCACATCAACACCGCCCTGACGCAACAGATAGCCTTGAAGCACAAGAACGAGGCCATCACCCGTGCCACCGAGGACTCCGCCCAGGAACAGATGGACCTGCTGGAGAGCCTGCGCCAGTCCGTGCTGGAGGAGACCGGCAGTGACCGTATGGCCACGATGTTCATCCGCGACCTCCGCCAGATGGCCAATGCCGCCACCGAGGTAGGCACCGACTATCGCAAGGCCGTGGCCAACACGATTGCCACGCTGGAGAAAGACTACCTGGGTGGAAAGAAAATCACCGGCAGTATGAAGGGAGACGTGCAGGACTTTATGAACACGGTCTACCAGTTGAACCTCGCCATCCGCGACATCGAGAAGCAATACGAGGGATGGACGGACATCCAGCCGGACAACACGGGAACGGGCTATGTGCTGGATGAAGTGACGGTGACACCGACGAAGAAGAAGGAGACCGTCACGCCGCTGGTGCCTGAATTGACCGACAAGGAGAAGCAGGAGATTCTGAAGCGGGAAAAGAAGCAGATCGAGGACTTGAACACCCAGCGGGAAGATGCCCGGCATCAAGCCGAACTGGTCTATCAAGCCGAACTGAACACCCTGCAAGAGAACCTGCAGGCCAAGCAGCTGACGCAGGAGCAGTATGAGATTATGGCCGCCACCATCGCACAGAGCCAGGCCGATGAATTGCTCAAGATTGAAAAGGAGTATTGTCAAAAGTCGAAAGACCTCACCGTCACCAATGCCGACCTGAAGGCAGAAGCCGAGCGGGAAGCCAACCGGCGGGTGGATGATGCCAAGCAGCAATCCTTCGACAAACGCTTGGCCGCCGAGCAGACTTACCGCCGGAACCTTGACGCCCTTCGCCAGATGGCCGCCGACACCCCGACCACACCCGAAGCCCAATTGGAAGCCGAGTATCAAACCCAATTGGCCTTGTTGGAATCCTACTACCAAGCCTCGCTGGACTATGCCCGAAAGCACGGACAGGATGAAGCCGCTGTGACGGAACTCTACAATGAAGCCAAGTTGAAGCAGGAACAGAAGTATCAGGACGAACGGATGAAGCTGCAGGAGGACACCAACGAACGGCTGCAAGCCCTGCAAGGCAACGACATCAGCCAGCAGTTTACCCAGATGTACAACGGCATCAAGGACCTACAGAAAGCCGTGGACGAACTGGACTTCACCAAGATTGCCCAGTCGTTGCAGTCGCTGACCAATTCTGTATTAGGCGGGTTGTCCCAAGCCTTCAACACGTTCAAGCAGATAGAGATTGACAATGTGGAAGCGAAGTACGATGCGGAGATAGAGGCCGCTGCCGGCAATCAGGAGAAAATCGAGCAGCTGGAGCACGATAAGGCCGCTGCCAAGTTGGAGATTGAAAAGAAGTACGCCGACAAGGAATTTGCGGTGAAGGCCTCGCAGATCATCGCCAACACTGCCCTGGCCATTATGATGGCGTTCGCCCAGTTGGGACCCATCGCCGGAGCCGTGGCCGCCGCGCTGATGACCGCCACGGGAGCCATCCAGCTGGCCGCCGCCAATGCCGAGCGCGAGAAGGTGAAGAACCTGACGCTGGACGGCAGCGGCTCTTCGTCCTCGTCCTCCGGCAGCGGTCGCCGCGTGGCCACCGGGCGAACCGCCCAGCACGCCTCCGGCCGCTACGATGTCATCGGCGAGGAGGACGGGCGCACTTATCGAGACGTGCCCTATATCGGCGAGTCGCCCACCGGCATTGTCCGCCGTCCCGCCCTCATCTCCGAGAATGGTGCGGAGCTTATCGTCAACGCCGACGATCTCAACCGCCTGCGCCGCCACGTCAACTACCCGCTGGTGGTGCAGGCCATCAACGACAGCCGCCGGCCATTGTCCGGAGCCGCCCCGCTGCCCCAGCACGCCGCCGGAAATTATACGCCGATGGCGGGAGCATCGCCGTCATCAGGCGGACACACTGCGGCCAGCGATGCGATTTTGGCCCGGTTGGCCGACACGCTAGAGAGCCTGCAGCGCGACGGCATCAACGCCTCGGTAGCCCTAACGGAGCTGGAGCGGAAGCAAAAACTTCGCGACCGCAGCCGCCGGATTGGGGCCAAGAAATGAATCAGGCTCAAACCCTCGAAGTATCAGGCTCAAACTCACGCAGTATCAGGCTCAAACCTATTACCTATATAAAACCTTCAAAATTCAACTGAAAAAATGAAGATCACCAACCTCACAACCGGCCAAGCCTACCAGCTCACTCCCGGCACCCAGCTGGAGATTGAGCGGCCCAACCTCTTCTTCAATGACTATGGCGAGCAGTCCTATCCCGTGGACCTGCCCGACACCGACCTGAACCGCGCGTTGTGCGGTTATCCCGATATGCCGTCCAACCGGCAGAAGCCCCAGACCGACATCCCTGCCGCCATCAGCGAGGGCGACTATTATATGCCGTGCCGCCAGGCCGTGTTGGGTGCCAAGCGCAAGGAGAAGATTACTACTTCCTTCTATATGAACGAAGGTTCTTTCCTCAGCCGGATGCAGCAGGTGCCGCTGGTGGATGTGTTCGGCGACGAGACCGTGCCGGGAGTCAGCACGGTGGAGGAGGGCATCGAGTGGTGCTGGTCGCTCATGACGGACGAAGACCCGCACTTCGGCATCTTCCCGGCCATTGTCCAGCTGGATGGTGTGCGCCGCGGCCTCAATGCCGCCGTCATGATGGACGAGGAAGGCAACCTCTTCGAGTGGGGACGTCGCGACCCGTCCACCGGTTTGCCGGAAGGGATTTCCTACGGTTTCTGGAACGCCTTTCCCCGCCGCGAGACCGTGGACAGCCGCTTGGTGCAGCTCTCGCCGGGCTATTACATCACCCCCTTCATTCGAGCCAACTACCTGCTGCAACGGCTCTTCGCCTACTTCGGCTACACCCTGCAGGAGAGTTTTTTCGACGAGACCAAGCCCTTCGACAAGATGCTGTTCGTCAACAACACTGCCGACGCGCTGGTCAACGGTACCATCCTCTTGGCCCACCTCGTGCCGGACTGCTACTGCAACACCCTGATAGACGTGTTTCGCAAGAAATTCTGCTGCGAGTTCGTACCCGACGAAACCGCCCATACTGTCCGCGTGGAGTTCTTCAAAGACATACTGGTCGATGCCCCGTCCGACGACCTGACCGGCTGCCTCGTGGGTTATCCCGAAATCAATTTCCAGGAGCCGCGCCAACTGAAACTTTCTTCAGACAGTTCGCTGACCGAAGGCGAATCTTTCGAGGGCGGCGGCGAATTGAAGCGGAAGTACCCCGACGCCTACATCAACTACCTCAACGGCCAGTTCGAGCGGGTGGGCTACACGAACACCGAAGTCGTGGAAGTGCTGAGCGACGGGAACATACCCTACTATGCCGGCGACCCGGACCTGGAAGACTATGAGGTCAACGTGCCGGACAGCCAGTTCTGCTACGGACGTGACCCGTCCCTCGGCGAAGATCTGGTGATGACAGGCTCCTATCCCTATATCGGCGACGGGCGTATGTTGAACTCCGTGTTGGAAGGCGACTTCGACACGGAAGCCGCTGAAGCCGACTTGGAGGAATTCGAGTCTTCGGAGCACAAGCAGGACCCGATGCTGGCCTTTACCAATCCCCGGACCTATTACAACACCGGCACCCACACGTGGGCCACGTACTCCCTGCTCTATAACGGCGCGGCGGGCATCTACGAAAAATTCTGGCGCGACTTCGACAACCTCTTGCGCAATGCCCTCCACCAAGTGACGGCCTCGCTTCTGCTGGACAACGAACAGAAACGTAGCCTGCCCGCCCATCGCAAAGTCACCATGGACGGCAGCGAATACCTGGTGAATATCCTTCGCTACACCCTCGGCGGCAACCAAGTTCCCCTGGATACCGACCTGCTCACCACCCTGATGCAGGAACCCGTCTCTACGGCCACGCCCCACAGCGAGTTGTTCACCAGGCAAGGCTACACCTGGAAGGTCCGGGTGGATTCGTCGGAAAGCCTGACGGAAGGACAATGGGTAGCCGCAGGATATACAGCCCAACAAGCCGTAACCGCCCAAGCCATTTATCCGCCGCCCCCTACGGAAGCCCAATACGAGGCAGGCGGCAGCTACCACACCCGCACCGTCTATTATTCATTGGTCCGCTATGACGACCGCAGCAATCCCTATTGGTCCTATCGGAAGACGACCGTCAGCCTGGTGCCCGCCGTGGTGGAATGACTGTCCTTTGCCCGCGGCGGCAATCCGCCCAATTTTGCGCCAACCTAATTCTACAGATATGACCATCATCCAACAACCCGACGCCCTGTCGCTGAGCCGGAACATCAAGAGCTTCCGCATCGGCTCCGACACGGAGTTCTCCTTCGTCCTGAAACAAGGGACGGAGGAGATTCTGTCACAGACCTACGACCCGGGCATCGGCGGCGTGGCCGAGATAGACTTGCGGGACATCGTACACAGTCGGCTGTCGTTCGACTTCAAGGATGCCACCACGCCTTACCAGCAATCCCAATTGGCGAGCACCTTCACCGCGATTATTGATTCGACACAGGTCACCTTCCGCGTGGTCCGTGGCGGTGTGGACCGACTGGCCGACAGTGCCACCAACTTCCTCACCCAAAACTTCCTTACTTGGCAGCCCACGGTGAAGCCGGTCACCTACTATTCGCCGGAATACCTCACTTATTACGCGGTGGTGTCCGGCAAGGTGCAGCTGAAAGCCTACTTTACCGACAGCACCGGGGCAGCGACCTCCAACCAGACCATCACCCTGGCGGAAGTAGTGGCCACTGTGGCCTACACCATCCCCGTGCAATACAGCGTCATCGTCGGCAAGCTGGGCGACAAGAAACCCGCCTACTACGATGTTTGGGTGGAGGATGCCAGCGGGAAGCGACTGACCTACATCCAACGCTATTATGCCGATAATGCCCGCTCGCTCAATGAGGACTGGGTGCTGTTCGAGAACTCGCTGGGCGGCCTGGACTGCTTCCGTGCCTACGGTTCCAATACCCTGAATGCTGAACACACCCACAACATCGCCGAGATTGAAGAAGAGAGTCTGGAGTATCGCGTGGACACTGAACGAAAGTTCGAGAAAAATACCGGCCTCCTGAGCCGCGACGAAGCCCGCTGGCTGCTGGACTTCTTCCCCTCGCAGCGGAAATACATCTATACCGGCAGCTATGTCCGTCCCATCGTGGTGACGGAAAGCAACGTCTCCCGCAACCTGCGCGAGACACCGGCCAACTATACCTTTACTTATAAATACGCGGACGCACAGCCCCTGTTGAACCTGCCCCGCACCGACGTCCCGGCCACGATGCTGGACATCGTCATCCCAGGAATTGGAAATTTTACAATAGCCCCTCGGCTCGCTGAAATACAACGGTTACCACTATCCGATGGGGCGTTGTTTCCGGTACAAAACCCTTATAGTGAGGAGTGGAACACAACAACTGCTGAAGCATTACTGGCGTATATCGCCGATCGTATTGCAGAAAATTATAACAGCGGCGGTATAGGTCACACACATTTTAATAAGTCCTTATTGGATATTCTTTCTTTTTATAAGGAATATTTGTTGGTGAACAGCAAAAAAATTCGGGCTGGTTATGCAGATATTGCAGGAGACATTGAAGGAGATAAATTCCTCCGCAAGGACAAGGAAGACCAGACCAATTTCCTCCTGAAGTTCGGCGAGTTCATCGACTCCATGTCGGCGGGAAAGGGTGCAGGCATCTTCCCGGACGGGCGCGGACAGTTTGAACGGCTGCAAGTGCGAAGCGGGCTGGAGGTGCTTGAGGTTATCTTCAACCGCCTCTCTGCTATGGAGGGCGACTACACCTTCAGCGAGAGCGGCACCATCGACGAAGTCACCGCCATGCCGGACGGCACCTATACGCTGAAAATCCGCAAACGCTGGGAGAATGATTTCACCGCCCTGAAGGAGCACGACATCATCTATGGCGTGGTGAACGACCTAGCCAAGGGTGGCGGCAGCTACTACACCAGTTGGATGCGGGTACTCAACGTCAACACCACGGCCAACACGCTCAGTGTGACGCTTTATCCGGACGAAGAAGTGCCCGGAGGCGTGAACCACGTCCCGGAACCACTGATGGTCGTGACCCGCCGGGGAAATCCTGTGGACGAGGAACGACAGGGCTGGTGGTACCTGTCCTCGACAGAGCGGTGCATCTGTATGCTGGAGGGCGTGAAGAAACCCATATTGGACGAAGACAACTATTACGTCATCATCGGGCGGCTGAAACACTTGTCGCTTTTCGACAACCTGCCTGTTAACTACCTGCACAGCTATGTCTTCTGCCGGGGCATCATCACCAGCGACATCCAGCACGTGGACTTCCAAGGCACACTGCCCCGCGTGGGCAACGACCGCGGGGAATGGTCGCTGGCCGTGGCGCAGAGTGACGAACCGTATAGTGCCGGGCAAGAAAAGGACCTGGGCACAGGGATGGCCGAAGTCTACGACACGGTGTGGCATTACGGGTGCCAGTGGATGTGCCTCGTGACGGGTACGACGGACGAGCCGAAGTATGGCGCATCGGGCTGGGCGATGATACAAGGCAACCCGGCGTTCACCGTGGACATCGATTCGTCCAACGGCTGGTTCTTCGACGCGGAGAGTTTCGCCACCACGCTGACCGTCGTGGGGACGCTCTACAACCAGGACGTGACCGCCAGCCTGCTGGACGAGGACATCACCTGGACCCGCGACACGGGCAACGTCACCGAGGACAATGCCTGGGCCGTGGCGCACGCCGGGGCGGGCAAGTCGCTCGCCCTGGCCGTGGAAGACCTTGGACCGGACTACCTGGCAATGACGGGATGCAAGTTCATCGTGACGGCACTGTTGCGCGACGGGCAGGAGGAACGGACGGCAAAGAACTATGTAAGCTTTTAATCATCTATTATCAACTATCAATCCATAACAACTATGGCACTGACCAACCAAACCAAAAAACTCTCTTTCTCCCGCATCCCCTTGCGGCCCAGCGGGACGATAGAAATCACCGGCAGCGTGCCGGGACGGCAGGAATACCAGGCCGAACTGGGTGAACACACGCCGGACTACACGCTGACGCCGCTGACCCTCTTCCCGCGCTGCAATGCCACCGACCCCAACCTGGCCACGAAGGGCAAGACGGTCAACGCCGCCCTGACCAACATGAAATGGTACCGCACGGTGGACGGCGTGCGCACCCTCATCGCCACGACGGACACGGACTATGCCGTCACGCAGAGCGGCGAGGAGAAGGGCAAGCTGCAGGTGAAGAAGAACGTCATGCCCGGGCACACCCTTTCACTGGAATTTTACGCCGAATATGTGGACAGCACACGGCCCGGCGATGCCATCGTCTTCCGCATGAGCTTCCTCGTCATCTGCACGGACAGCACGGAGGCCGCCCCGGTGCTGATGATAGACAGCCCCGCCTCCCTGGATTGGAACCCGCTGCGTGACACGGCGCGGCAGAAGATCTCCGTCCGGCTGCTGGCTGCAGGCATGGACGTGGCGGGCACGGACAAGTGCCGCATCTTCTTCTACCGCATGTCGGAGGGCGGAGCGCTGGAGCTGATCAGCGACGGCAACGGAGAGAATGACTGGGAGGTGGTGTCGGTGACGGACAACACGCTGACCATCGACCGTGACTACATCGGTGCCGGGCAGACCTACGTGGTGAAGGCCGGTTATGACGAGAACGGCAACCCGCCATCGTCGCCCGACGAAGCCATCAGCCCGGCCACGACCACCATCCGGCGGCGCATCCCCGCCCTGGAGTGCGACTGGGAGGGCGTGCCCCGTGAACTGCCGGACGGCAACCTCGCGATCCAGCCTTATCCCGTGGTGCGCGACACGAAGGGCGTGCTGGCCGACCCCTGGGACGTGCTCCGGGCCGACTGGTACACCGCGCCGTCCACCTCGGGGAGTTACACCTTGAAAGCCCGGGGCAGCTCTCCCGACATTCCTTTCACCGAGGGCATGATGCTCAAACTCGAGGTGGCAGACCGCGGCCCCTACGCCATCCTGACAAATGCCAACGGCACCAAGGTATTGACCGATGGCGAAGGCCGGGTGCTCATGGCACGGAAATCCAATTGACTATTTTCTTTAATCATTAACTCAGTAAAGACATGGCTTTTTACATCAAAGTGAGAAAAGAGGTGGCCGACCACCTGAAGGTGACCACCGAACGCAACCGCACCAAGGACGGCGCGGTACTGCTGTGGCAGGCCGACGTGGCCCGCTTCCCTGGAGACACCATCTTCGACCGCGCGGCCTACGCCGGGGGCACGGCCCTGACGCCGCAGGCTGCCAAGGAGGAAACCGACGGACGGGTGAAACACCCCGCGCCGTTCAGCCTGCCGGACTGGCTGGGACCTGAAACCGCAAACGGAGAGGAGGGCCGCGTATGAGCATTGCGTCAAAAGTGGGACAAGTGGTCTTCTCGCACCGGGGCGGCATCTACATGCCCGCAATCATGTGTGACAAGGGTGACCTCTACCAGGAATACGAGGGCGGTGCCGACGCCCCTACCAACATCGCGCCGGACTTTGCGACGCTGCAACCCACGCTGTCCTTCATCCTCACCTCCAGCCGCGTGGCCGAGGGCGTGGTGGTGCCCAGCAGCGTGAAATGGTTCTTCAACGACGTGCAGTTGGCCTTCAGCTCCGGCAATGCCAGCACCAACCAGTTTGGCGGCGAGACGGGACACTTCAAGTTCATCCCCTACTCGGCGGGGGCATCGGACTACTACGGCTTGCAGATCGTGAAGAATCTGGTCAAGGCCAGCGAGGGCGCCGCCTGCACCATCCGCTGTGAGGCTACCGTCAGCGTGGGCAACGCGAGCGACACGGTGCAGTTCACCTACAGCATCCCCATCACCCGGGGCGTGGGCAGCCAGACCGTGGTGACCATCACTGCCGGGGACAACAACTATTTCTGCATCCGCGAAAAGGGCGGGTCGTGCAAGCTCACGGCCATGGTCCGCCAAGGCGCGGGTGAAGTGACTTCCGGACTGACCTACCGATGGTACCGGCAGGAGGATGGCGCGTGGAGCCTGCTGTCCGGACAGACGGCCAAGACCTTGACCGTCACCGGCGACATGGTGGACACGGGAGGCGTCTTCAAGCTCGAGGTGCTGCAGGGAGGCAGCCTGCTGGGCATGGACACGCAGACCGTCATGGACCTGAGCGACCCCTACGACATCATCACCAACCCCACCCCGGCGGACGAGACCATCGAGAGCGGCAGCGGCGGGAGTGTCACCTATTCGCCCATACTGGTGAAGCGGGGCGGCACCACCAAGGCCAAGGATACCTATTTCTACTTCACCTTCATGGATGCCGCCGGCAATATCCTTAACACCTCCACCGCCGATACTCCCGCCAAGACCGGGACGTGCACGGAGGCCATGTGCCAACAAGCCGGGGGCAACGTGACGTGGGTCATACAGTCGGAGGAGTAATATGTGTGGTTTAATCCGTAAAATCATGGATATGGCAAGAACAATGGCTAGCAAGATAGGACAGGTCACTTATCTCCAGAAAGGGGAAAAGGGTGATGCGGGCGACCGGGGCCCCTCGCTGCGCGGTCCCTTGGACTGGAAGAAAGTGGAGACGGGATTTCAGTTTCAGAGCGGTGCGGACGGTGAAGAGTTCATCGACATCGTGACTTACAACGGTAAGTATTACCAGTGCATCGTATCGCACAGCAAGAGCTCGTCCCGCTATCCCGGTTCCAGCTACAATTATTGGCGGGTGGCCAGCGGCCTGCCCTTCGTGGCCTCCGACCTGCTGCTCACCACCTATGCCCTCATCAAGAACTTGGGAGTGGAGACGGTGGAAATGAAGGGCTCTGACGGGAACATCATCTTTCAGGTCAAGGATGGCAACGTCACGTGCAAGGAGGGCATCTTCGAGAATGTCAAAGTCAACGGCGACCTCACCGCCACCTCCCTCCGCCTGAAGCAGCACACCGGGGCATCCATCAACGCTGTCAACGGCGCTATTACCACTAACCCTGAGATCACTCTGCCCCGGTTGCAGCCGGGCGAGTGTATGGAGGTGAAGATGCTTACCCCTATTGCCACACGCCTGAACATAGCTTATGTTTTCCGCGGCACCACATCCGCCGTGAAGATTTATGCTTCTTGGGATACCGGCGGCAGCACCCTGAAGGGTAGTTATCTCGGTGGAGTATGTATTGACTTCATCGGCCGGTACGACAGTTCCTCCGAGACCACCATTTGGCAGGCCATCCCCTTGAACGATGAAGCGCGTTCCCTGCTGGAGAGCATGAAGGTGGACAATTCCGCCACCTTGCCAGGTGAAGACGGGGACGATGGGGATGATAACGGCGATGGCGGCTCTACTCCAGGCAGCGGCGATGAAGATAGTTTCGGATAAAATTTCATAGGCGGTGGCGTTAACGGGCTTGGGCTACCACCTTAACGAGAGAAAGCCCGATAGAGTATTATTATTAATTTTTTAATTCCAAATAAAGTATGATAGAGAAAATTGCAATCACAGATTCTGACGTGATAGATGACATCCGCCGAGCTTTGCCCCTGGCTGATGCAAGCAACAAGGGATTGGCGCCTGCAGGCGTCGATTGGGATAATCTGGGCGGAAATACCGATGACGAAGAGGGCGGCGGAACCGGAGGTGATGGCGGTGGAACCCAACCCGGAAGCGGCGATGAAGACAGCTTCGGATAAACAAACATTGAGCCTAGGATTATATGGAACAATTATTGGAAATACTGGACTCCCTGGGTTCGCTGCTGACCGGCGGCGGCCTGGGTGTCCTAACCTTCCTCTTCTTCTACGATTTCCGACGCCGCAGCGAGGCCGCCAAGGCCAAACAGGACGAAGCCGCTGCCCGAGCTGCCGAGGAGGACAACATCACTAGCTATGCTGCCGAGTGGAAGGATCTCTATGAGAAGAAGGAAGCGAGAGTGGAGAAGCTGGAGGCGCAGGTAGACGAGGACCGGCAGCGCATCCGCGAACTGATGGAAGAGAACACTCGGCTGAAACTGGACGGAGTTACGTACAGGTGTGAGAAGTTGGAATGCGGCGTCCGGATACCTCCTAATGCCTATACGCCGAAAAACTATAAATGGAAAGAAGTATGAAACAACCAAGAGGACTACGCAACAACAACCCCGGCAACCTGCGCCGGAGCAAGGACCAATGGCAGGGATTGCGGGCGGAGCAGACCGACCCGGACTTCTTCCAGTTCGAGACGATGGCCTACGGCTACCGCGCCTTGCTGAAGACGCTTCAGAACTACCGCCGCCTGCGGGGCTGCGTGACCCTTCGCGACTTCATCCGCCGCTGGGCACCGCCGACGGAGAACAACACCGGGGCGTACCTGCGAGCCGTCTGCCAAGACATGCAGGTGCCCGAGACGTGGATACCGGACGTGAACGACCGGGAGACGATGTGTGCCCTGGCCGCCGCCATATCGAGGGTGGAGAACGGGGTGGATGCGTTCATCCCGGATGTGGAAAGGGGGTGGGAGCTGCTATGAAGACATTGCCATGGATAATCTGTGCGGTTCTTGCAGTGGTAGCCCTATTCGGCTGGTTCAGGCCGAAAGAGCAAACGCCGTCCATCCATCTGCGTGATACGCTCATCGTCCGTGACACCATCCATGACAGCGTGCCGAAGCCTGTGCTGGTGCGGTTCGACCATTTGGACACATTACCTATATATATAAAGGATATCGATACACTGCGGGTACGTGACAGCTTCTACATCCCGGTGCCCATCGAGCGGCGGGAGTATCGGACAGAGGATTACCGTGCGGTGATCAGCGGCTGGCATCCGCAGCTAGAGCTGATGGAGGTGTATAGACAGACGCAGACTATCATTGCCACCCCGAAGTCGAAGCGGTGGGGGCTGGGTCTGCAGGCTGGTGTGGGGTATCCGTCGGGCTGGTATGTGGGGATTGGGGTGTCGTATGATTTGTGGCAATGGTGAGAATCATATTTCAAACCCGTTGAAGCATTGGATGCCTTCCTGTTTACTCTCCTCCAGGACATGGGCATAAATCAAGGTCTCCGAAATGTCGGAATGTCCGAGGATTTCGCGCAAGGCGGCAATGTCTTTCGTCTTGCGGAGGAAGATGGTGGCAAAGGTGTGGCGACCAACCTTGTGCGTAAGGTTCTTGTCTATCTCGGCAATGGCAGCAATATCCTTCAGGTTTCGGTTCATCGTCTGTTCGGCTTGGGTCACTTCGAATACCGGGCCTTTCTTTCGGGTGCCGGCAATGTTCTGAAGCAAGGAGCGGAGTGGGGAAGAGATTGGAACTACTATCGGCTCCGGCTTCTTGTTGCGCAGCTTCAGGCGATAATAAGTGAAAGATGTTTCAGTGAATTGCTCCAGCTTCAATTGCTTGGCGTCGCTGACATGAAGAGAACTGAAGCAGAGGAACAGAAAGAACTCGAGAGTCTTGTGCAATTTATACTCCAGTTCTCCAGATTTATACAGAGATAACAATCTATTCAATTCGTCTTCCGTCAGATATACGCATGAAGCCGTAGTCTTCTTGATTGTCCAGTCGGCAAAAGGATTTTCTTCCATATAACCATCTTTGTAGGCAAGCCGGACATACTTCTTGATGATGCCCATGTTCTTATAAGCGGTGTTCGTATTGTTGTCCAACTCCTTGCGGAGGTAGATGAAGTAGTCATCCAGCCAGTCTTTAGTGATGTCGTCGAAATGCAGGGTGGGGGAGTATTCGCGCAGTTTCTTTATGGCCGAAAGATGTGTGGCCAGTGTCCCCATCTCCATGTGGACGGAGAGACGTTTCTGTTGAGCGGTTACATAATCAAAGAAGGTATCGTAATCGCTGGGGCGATGATAGGCGCGAAGGAAAGTTTCGCGTGTCAGCTTCTTATCCTTCAAGCGGTACTTCACGAACACATTATTAATACGTGCCAAAATGTTTTCGATGATGAGATTCTTGTCGGCTGCATGTTTGTCTCCGGAGGTGACCATTTTCTTCCGGTCATTCCAATGTTTTTCCTCAACGGCTGTAGATACTAATTGAAAATAGCACCAGATTTTAATTCAAAACAGCTCCACTTATAGTTATTGCAAAAGTAGTTCATAAAAATGAAATAGTATCATAAATTCATAGTTTTCTGAGTTTCTTTCAGTCTGTA
>DXCV01000040.1 GCA_019115825.1 Candidatus Bacteroides pullicola | reverse complement strand
CGCATATAAATTTCATCGCAATAACTTGGCTTTCAGCATATTACATCAATTTCCCTCCAAAATTCAGCAAAAACGCCCCCGCGCGGCGTCCTATTCCTTGGTTTTGCCGAACATAATGCCTACCTTTGTTCTGTCAAGGCCAAGACACTGCGAAACTTTGAAATAATGAACAATGAAAAGGGCACAAGAAAAGCGCGGCTCCTGTTTGTGGTGTCAGTCGCCGCGCTTTGCATCTTTGGGGATAAAGACCGTTATTGGTAGATAGCTTTCTTGCCCGCCAGGAGCGTGTTCTTCATCAGGGAGACGATGGTCATCGGTCCTACGCCGCCGGGTACGGGCGTGATGAAGGAGCATTTGGGGGCTACTTCGTCGAACTTCACGTCACCCGTCAGCTTGAAGCCGGATTTCTTGGTGGCGTCCGGCACGCGGGTGGTACCCACGTCGATAATCACGGCACCCTCCTTCACCATGTCGGCTTTCACGAAGTTGGGTTGTCCCATGGCAGCGATGATGATGTCGGCTTCCTGGCATTCCTTCACGAGGTCGCGGCTGCGGCTGTGGCAGACGGTTACGGTGGCGTCGCCGGGATAGGCTTTCTGCATCATCAGCATGGCCATAGGTTTGCCGACAATGTTGCTGCGGCCCAGCACGACGCATTTCTTGCCCTGGGTCTCGATGTTGTAGCGCTTCAGCAACTCCAGGATGCCGTTGGGCGTGGCGGAGATATAGCAGGGCAGGCCGATGGACATGCGGCCCACGTTGATGGGGTGGAAGCCGTCCACGTCCTTGCGGTAGTCGATGGTTTCGATGACTTTCTGTTCGGAGATGTGCTTGGGCAGGGGGAGCTGCACGATGAATCCGTCCACGTCGTCATCCTGGTTCAGCTCGCGGACTTTGGCCAGCAGCTCTTCTTCGGTCACGTTGTCTTCGTAGCGGATCAGGGTGGACTTGAAGCCGCACACTTCGCACGCTTTCACTTTATTGGCTACGTAGGTCTCGCTGCCTCCGTCGTGTCCCACGAGGATGGCGGCCAGGTGGGGGCGCTTGCCGCCGTTGGCAACAATCTGCGCCACTTCTTCTGCAATCTCTTGCTTGATTTGTGCCGAGATGGCTTTTCCGTCAATCAGTGTCATAGTCTATTTTTTGTATGATAAGATGTTTTCTACTGTTTTTATCATAAAATCACCACGCAGGCCACGTTTCAGGATGGTACCATCGGGGCTGAAGAGAATGATGTGCGGGATGCCGTCCACGCCGTATTGTTTCATTCCTTGGTTGTCCGTATCAATGATTTGTGGCCAGGTGATTTTTTCCGTCTTTATGGCTTCTGGTAGGTTTTCCGCTTTGTCCCAGGTGAAAAGGCCTATCACTGTCAATCCTTTGTCTTTGTATCGGTTGTGCAGTTGGGCCAGATGGGGAATTTCCGCCTTGCAGGGGGCGCACCAGCTGGCCCATATGTCCAGCAATACGTAGTTGCCTTTGCCGATGAAGTCGGAGAGGGCGATGTCCTTCCCTTCGATGTCTTTGCCATTGATGTCAACGAATGGTTGGCCTTCCGTTGTCTTTTTTTGGTTGTCGAGGTCGGCTTGTAATCTTTTTATGATTTTTGTGGATTTCACCCACGGACCTGCATGGGACAATAACTCCAATTTCTCATCCAAGGACATGTCGTGGAAAGTGCGTCTGTAGATAAGGGACAATCCCAAGGCATCGTTGTTGTGCCGCATGAAGAGTTCTTCAAGCGGCTCGTGGTTGTCCCATCCTTTTTCTTTACGAAGGGAATCCCATTGTACCTTGAATTCTTCCGGTTCTTTGTAACGTTTCCGATAGGTCTGGTACGGTTCCTTTTGTGCTTTGTAAAGGCTGTCTTCCCAAGACTCAAAACGTGTCCATTCTTCGTTCAATGGTGTGCCGTGTGGGTAGTTCTTCGTTTCGAGGTCGGCTTGGATATGTCCTCCTTCAAGGATGAAGTTGGCGAATTCCGAGTAAGTCACGTCGATGCGGCAGAAGACGGCGGTGTCAATCTGTCCTTTGAACGTGAAACGGTTGTCTTTGACCACGGTACTGTCAATGAACTCATTGTTATCATAGCGCATGATATAGATGGTCTTGCCGTTGGCAGACGAATCACGTACCACGCCCTCTACCACATATTCCTTGGCAGATTGGGACGGATGGCAGGCTGTGCACAAGGCCAACAAGCTGCCAACCGTCAGGGATATGAGAGTGGTTGCTTTCATACTTTCATTTTTGGGGTGATTTCTGTATCAGTCATCGTTTCATTTTGGGCATCATCATCTTGCCCATCTTGCTGCCGGTGACCATCTTCATCATCTTGCGCGTCTGGTCGAACTGCTTCAGCAGGCGGTTCACCTCCTGGAGGTTGGTGCCGCTGCCCTTGGCGATGCGCTGGCGGCGCGAGCCGTTGAGGATGGCAGGGTTGGTGCGCTCCTCCGGGGTCATGGAGTAGATGATGGCCTCGATGCTCTTGAAGGCGTTGTCGTCGATGTCGATGTCTTTGATGGCCTTGCCCACGCCGGGAATCATGCTGGCCAGTTCCTTCAGGTTGCCCATCTTCTTGATTTGCTGGATTTGGTTCAGGAAATCGTTGAAGTCGAACTGGTTCTTCTGAATCTTGCGTTGCAGGCGTTTGGCTTCTTCCTCATCGTATTGCTCTTGGGCACGCTCCACCAGGGACACGATGTCGCCCATGCCCAGGATGCGGTCTGCCATGCGAGAGGGGTGGAACTGGTCGATGGCATCCAGCTTCTCGCCCGTGCCGATGAACTTGATGGGCTTGGTCACCACCGAGCGGATGGAGAGGGCCGCACCGCCACGGGTGTCGCCGTCCAGCTTGGTCAGCACCACGCCGTTGAAGTCCAGCCGGTCGTTGAACTCCTTGGCGGTGTTCACGGCATCCTGTCCGGTCATGGCGTCCACCACGAAGAGGATTTCGTCCGGATTGATGGCCTTCTTGATGGCGGCAATCTCCTGCATCATCTCCTCGTCCACGGCCAGGCGGCCGGCAGTGTCGACGATGACCGTGTCCAATGCCTTGGCTTTGGCCTCCTGGATGGCGTGCAGGGCGATAGCTACCGGGTCTTTCGAGTCCGGCTCGCTGTACATGGGCACGCCGATTTGCTCGGACAGCACGCGCAACTGCTCAATGGCGGCGGGGCGGTAGACGTCGCAGGCCACGAGGAGCGGGCGGCGGTTCTTCTTCGTCTTGAGCATCCGCGCCAGCTTGCCGCTGAAAGTCGTCTTACCGGAGCCTTGCAGGCCGGACATGAGGATGACGGCAGGGCGGCCGGTGAGGTTCAGTTCGGCGGTCTCGCCTCCCATCAGTGCGGCCAGCTCGTCGTGTACGATTTTCACCATCAGTTGGCTGGGCTTTACGGCGGTCAGCACGTTCTGTCCCAAGGCTTTCTCCTTCACGGTATCCGTAAAGTTCTTGGCCACTTTATAGTTGACGTCGGCGTCCAGCAGGGCTTTGCGGACATCCTTCAGCGTTTCCGCTACGTTGATTTCGGTGATTTTTCCTTCACCTTTCAATATCTTGAACGACCGTTCGAGGCGTTCACTCAGGTTGTCAAACATAGTCTCTTAATTAATGAAGAATGAAGAATTAAGAATTAAGAATCAGCCGTTCATGCTCATCAGGAACTCGTCGTTGTCCTTGGTTTTCTCCAGCTTGTCCTTCACGAAGTCCATGGCTTCGACGGGTGTCATGTCGGACAGGTATTTGCGCAGAATCCACATGCGGTCCAGTGTCTGCTTGTCCTGCAAGAGGTCGTCGCGGCGGGTGCTGGAGGCAGTGATGTTGACGGCGGGGAAGATACGCTTGTTCGAGAGGTTGCGGTCGAGCTGGAGCTCCATGTTGCCCGTCCCCTTGAACTCTTCGAAAATCACTTCGTCCATCTTCGAGCCGGTGTCAATCAACGCCGTAGCCAGGATGGTGAGCGAGCCGCCTCCCTCGATGTTGCGTGCCGCGCCGAAGAAGCGCTTGGGCTTGTGCAGGGCGTTGGCGTCCACACCGCCGGAGAGCACCTTGCCGGATGCGGGCGATACCGTGTTGTAGGCACGTGCCAGGCGGGTGATGGAGTCGAGGAAGATGACCACGTCATGTCCGCACTCCACGAGACGCTTGGCTTTCTCTAGGACGATGCCGGCAATCTTGACGTGGCGTTCGGCGGGCTCGTCGAAGGTGGAGGCGATGACCTCGGCATTGACCGTGCGGGCCATGTCCGTCACTTCCTCCGGACGCTCGTCGATGAGGAGCATAATCATGTAAACTTCCGGATGGTTGGCGGCGATGGCGTTGGCGATGTCCTTCATCAGGATGGTTTTACCCGTCTTGGGCTGTGCTACGATGAGTGCGCGTTGTCCTTTGCCGATGGGAGCAAAGAGGTCTACCACGCGGGCAGAGAGCGTGTCGCGGTAATCGCCTCGGCAAAGCGTGAACTTCTCATCGGGGAAGAGCGGGGTAAGGTGCTCGAAAGGAACGCGGTCGCGCACGAAAGCCGGGTCGCGTCCGTTGATTTTGGAGACCTTCACCAAGGGGAAATATTTTTCGCCTTCCTTGGGCGGGCGGATTACGCCGTCCACCACGTCGCCCGTCTTCAGGCCGAAGAGCTTGATTTGCGACTGGGATACATAGATGTCGTCCGGCGAAGAGAGGTAGTTGTAATCGGAGGAGCGGAGGAAGCCGTAGCCGTCCTGCATGATTTCCAGCACGCCGGTGCCGCTCAGGATGTCGTCAAATTCGTAGGCTTTTTCCACCTCGGCAGGTTTGCGCTCGGGCTCATTGTAGTTGGCCTGAGGTTGACGCTGCTGGGCTTGACGGGGCTGGTTGTTGCCGTTGTTATTGTTGTTGCGGTTGATGCGTGGACGGGGTTC
>DXCV01000039.1 GCA_019115825.1 Candidatus Bacteroides pullicola | reverse complement strand
TATATATATAATATAAATATATATATATAGATATAAATATCTACTCTTACACTCACGTCGCAACTCGTTTTAAAAAACTGTTAGACTGTTAGACTGTTAGATTTTCGCCTCCGGCAGGCAGCAAATCCCTTTAGATGGAAAAAACGAAGATTTTGCAAAAAAATTCCCCCGAATGTTTGTCAATTCAAAAATAATCCCTACCTTTGCACCGCATTTGAGAAATACACTAACATGGTGGCTGTAGTTCAGTTGGTTAGAGCGTCAGATTGTGGTTCTGAATGTCGTGGGTTCGAGTCCCATCTGCCACCCGCAAGAAAAGAGGAAAATCGGCAACGGTTCTCCTCTTTTTTGCTATATTCCAACGGGTTACGGCAGGCGCATTCAGAAATGAGGCGAAAGGATGGTTTTACAAGTACATTAAAAAGGCTACAAGTAGAGCGAAATTGTTTTAGCAATGTTTTAGCAAAAGGAGATTATGGCAACATTCAAGGCAACTATATTCAAGGACAGGCAGCGCGAGGACAAAACTTGGAGCGTATTCATCCGCTTCACCCACGAGCGCAAGGTGAGGTATATCTCCACCACGATGTATGTCACCAAGAAAGACATGACTGCCGGGTTCAAGATAAAGAACCAGCAGGTGATAGACAAGTGCGATGCACTCATCAAGGCGTACCGGGAGAAGATTGCGCCGCTCAACCTTGAACTGAACGAAATGCCCATAGATGACGTGGTGGCGTACCTTAAGGAGAGCAAGAGGGATGCAGGCGGGATAGATTTCGTATCATTCGCCCGGAAGTGGTGCCTGCAACATCCGAACTTGAAGGGGGTGAAGAATTACCAGGCGGCCATCAATTCCTTCTGCATGTTCTTCGGGCGCGAGCATATCCTTTGCTCTGAGGTGACGGCGCGGACGATGAAGCAGTATGAGGAATGGCTTGCCGGAAAGCCAAGGGCGCAGTCACTATACACATCCTCCATCGTCCGGCTGTTCAACGAGGCGAGGGATTACTACAACGACGAGGACAACGACATCATCCGCATCAAGCAGAGCCTGCGGAAGTACAAGCCGAAGCAGCAGAACGTGGCGGAGAAGCGTGCGCTGACCACGGAGCAGATACGGGCGATTTTCGCCTTGCCGTACCGGGGAGACACTTGGAACGGCAAGCAGACGCGCCACGACCTCGCGCTGGATTGCTTCAAGCTGTCGTTCTGCCTGCTGGGGATGAACTCAGCGGACTTGTACAACGCCGTGGAATACGACGGGGAATATATCACCTATTGCCGCACGAAGACGAAGGACAGGCGTAACGACAAGGCGAAGATGGTTGTCCGGGTGCATCCTATTATTAAGGGTCTGGTGGAGAAATACCGTGGGAAGGAAAGGGTGTTCAACTTCCATGAAAGGTTTGTCGATATGGAAGAACTGAACCGCTCCATCAACATAGGCTTGAAGGAAATAGGGAAAGAGCTGGGCATCGAGAAACTCCAATTCTACGCGGCACGCCACAGCCTTGCCACGATAGCCGCCAACGAAGCGGGCATAGACCGATGGACGGTGAACCTGATGTTAAACCACACGGACCAGTCCATGCGGGTGACGGAGCTTTACATCAAGAGGGATTTTTCGCCTGTCAACGATGCGAATTACAAGTTGATGGAATATGTGTTCGGGAAGGTGGAGGGCGGGGAATGACGCGCTGAGCGAGGCCGAACGCCACCAACACCATGGAAATGCACGCGGTTTTATTTGCATACTCCGTTATTCTTGCTACCTTTGCAAAAATATAAATCTCTATGGAAAAGGACTTTTCGTGCATTTCGGAAATCAGGGAAATACGCAGGATGAAGTCTGTGCTGTCGGAGCGGGAAACAAGGCTTTCCCGCCCGATGCTCTGCGACTATGCAATGATACCCACCTTGTATGCTTGGTTCAACGACATCATGGACGGGGATGAAGGAGGACAGCCTGGAAAAGCTTACGCGCGAATGAAATTCATCTTCATCATCCTCTTCTTGTACGCGCCGGGAGCGTTGGCAGGCGGCAAGATGCCCGACGGGCTGCGCGCGGCCATAGCCCGAACCATACCCGGAATATCTCCATGCGTCATCTCGAACAACAAGAAGACATCCACATCCTATTATGACGTGTACAACCGCTACAAGGAAGAAATCCGGGGCATATACGACAAGCTCGTCCGCCGGATAAAGGATTGCGCCAAGAGTGAACAACCGGGGGCATGTTCCGGAAAAGGCGGAGACGGATGCTCGCAGGCGAAGGATTATCCATACCTTTGGGGAGATTATTAACCAAACCAAGAAAGGAGACAAAGACAATGAGCGTAAACTATTCACTGGCGTACATGAGCAGCGAGCCGGGCAACCCGGACGCGCCGAAGAAGTATTATGCCAAGGCGCAGGCCAGCGGCGAAGTCACCTTGGACGAAATGGCCGAGGACATCGCCTACGCCACCACGCTGACCGACGCGGACGTGCTGGCCGCCATACGCGCCTTCATCAAGCAGCTCAACAAGCACCTGGCCAACGGCAAGATTGTGCGCGCCGAGAACCTGGGCTCGTTCCAGCTACAGATCCAGAGCACGGGCGCGGACACCGAGAAGGACTTCACCACAGCCAACATCACGGGCGTAAGCATACAGTTCCGCCCCGGACGGTTCGTTTCCGAAGCCACCACCAAGGCCATCGGAGGGCTGACCTTCCGCCGCGTGGCCAAGAAAGGCGAGACCCTGCCCGACAGCACCGAAGAACCCGGCGGAGGCGAACCCGGCAGCGGCGATGAAGACAGCTTCGGCTAAACATCCTCCCATGGGTAGTTCCCCAACTACCTATAGGTAATCGGCCAACTACTTATAGGTAGTTCATCAACTACTTATAGGTAGTTTTTTTCATGCCCTCTCCCCCGATACCGAACAATCCCCCTTTTGTTTCGTTTCCCTCCCCTCATCATTCCCCTATCCACATCCACTTTCCGTACCTTTGCCTTATCATGGAAAGGCAAAAAATAGACATAACAAAGGTATTCGCCAACGAGGGACAGGTTGACGGCCTCCCCCGCAATCCCCGCACGATGCGGCGCGACAAGTTCCTCAAGCTGGTGAAGAGCATCCGCGAGCTTCCGGAGATGACCGAGGCGCGCGACCTGCTTGTCGTGCCCCACGGCGGTGGCTACGTGGTGGTCGGCGGGAACATGCGTTTGCAGGCTTACCGCGAACTCGGCTGGAAGGAAGTGCCGTGCTGCATCCTCCCCGCTGACACCCCGCCGGAGAAGTTGCGGCAGATGCTGATACAGGACAACAACCCCTTCGGCGACAACGACTGGGACGCATTGGCCAACGAGTGGGACGCGGCCGAGCTGGATGACTGGGGCTTTGACGTGTGGCAAGAGCCCAAGGAAGAAGAGCCGGACACCAAGCCCGCCAAGCCCAAGGCAGCGGACAAGAAGGAGGAAAAGCTCGACATCGCCTCCCTGATGCTCGCCGACCGCATCTACGACAGCGACAACGCCTATGACATTCCCACGCTGAGGATTGACCGCCAGCCGGGCAGCGGCTTATTATTGCCCTTCTCCGGCTGGGGCACGGACACGCGGCTGAAGAAAGGCATACAAACGTACCACTTCTATGTGGAGGACTACCGCTTCACCGCCATCTGGGACGATCCCGCCAAGCCTTTGCAGGCGGGTTGCTCGGAGCTGGTAGAGCCCAACCTCTCGCTGTTCGACACCACACCCGTAGCCTACGGCCTCCAGCTCATCTACATGAAACGCTGGATAGCCCGCTTCTGGCAGGAGTGCGGGGCGCGGGTGTATGCCGACCTCAACGTGGCGCGGAAGTTCTACGGCTACAACCGCCTGGGCATCCCAGAAGGCTACAACGCCTTCGCCACCCGTGGCTATGCCGACCGTGAGGAATACCTGAAACAGGAGATAGACATCGCCCGCCAAATATCGGGGCTTGACAAGCCGAACATGATAGTCTACGGCGGCGGTGAGAAGATACGTGAAATCTGCTTGCGGCATAATGTGCTGTATGTGGAGCAGTTCATGACGAACAAGAACATAAAGAAGAAAGGAGGAAACAATGGCTAAGAGTGCAGGAGGAGTAAGAGGAAGAAGCTCTTCGAGGAGCGGAAGAAGTGTTCTTGGGCTAAGGAACCAAATAGGGCAAGACTCCGCTATCCTACGATACACCGGGGAAGGCAATGAGTACGGCCAAGTGGGCATAATGAGCAATGGACGCTATTATGGAGTATTCGGCGGCGTAAAGGGGTCTACCGGAGGATTGAGACCGCAACGCAAGGAGTTCAATACGGAACGAGAAGCATTGGCTTGGATGAAGAAACACGGGTTTATACCTTAAAGTGGCAAATCATGGCCAAGACTGCGGGCGGTAATACAGATTAAATATTAATATAAAAAATAGTGTTATGGCTAAGACGAGTGGAAATATAAGAGGTGGCGGTGTACGCCAAAGGGTCATGACCGAAGAGCAATACTTGGCTTCGATGGGTTACGGACGTGCCGGGTTTGGCGATGTCGCTTTGGCAAAGGGAAACTATCGCAACGGTGCAGGGCGTGCCATACTTGAACGACAGAATCAAAAGGATATGGAGTATTTCAACACAAGGGCGAGGCTGAGGGAAGACTACAACCGCCTTGTGTCGTCCGGTCAGATAAGACAGCCTACCCGCATCGAGCAGCTAATGCAAACGGCGCAAGGCAACAGCGACAATGAAGCCGTAAGGGCCGCAAGGCGTGCGTTGGAGAAGCGGGGCATTGATTGGAGAAAGAGACGCAGGTAATGGCAAAAACTTCTGGCGGCGTTCGTACATACCGACAAGGCTCTTCCACCTACCGGAAGCGGCAAGCGGAAGTAGCCGTCCTACGTGACAGCGGGCGTTACTCCTCCGTGGAGATGGGAAAGGGAGGCGGATGGCTCGCCATAGAGAAGAGCACCGCACGACACAAGCCCGAAGAGCTGGAGGCGGCACGGATATTGGCCGACAAGGGGTACAAGGTGACGCTGAAGAACGAGGCAGGGCTTGGGCACAAGGTCAAAACGCCCGATGGCTATCTGTTCTCCGCATCCTTTGAGCAACGTACACCGAAAGGAAGTAGTGTAACCAATGTCAAAAACGCATTGGCTCATGCCAAGGACAAGAACGCGGACATTGCGGTCATCTATGACAAGAACCGATTGTACAGCCGGAAGAATGTCGAAGCAGGAATAAGACAATACGAGGCATTGAACAAATATAGGTTTAAACAGATAATCGTTATTTCAGCGCATGGGAGCATACACCGACATAAACACGATAAATAAAAAAGCAGTGCCAAATGACACTGCCCATGTGGGATATATGACTGGAATGACCCACGCACCCGGTGACGTTGCAATGGCAACCAGCAAGGCGGAGGGTACCGGGCAACCACATCCGCGCTCCAGTGAGTGCAAAGATACGGATTTTTCCGGAAAAACAAGTTATAAACAAGTTAAATGAACAAGGATATAGGAAAATATGGCAATAAATTCACATCGGACAACCAGCCCTCCAACCGTGGCCGGAAGCCCAAGCTGTACACCATCGCCAAGAAGTCCTACGGCATCTCGCTGGACGAGTTCCGCGAGGTGGTGAACTACCTGTGGCAACTGCCCAAGGACGAGGTGAAGGAGATAGCCGAGCGGGGCGACACCCCCATTTGGATGGCCAACGTCTGCCGCTCGCTCTACAAGGACACCGCCAAGGGCGTGATGAACACCCTGCGCGAACTCATCCAACTGATGTTCGGCAAGGAACTCACAACCAAGATAGACGTGACCACCAACGGGCGCGACATCGGGCAACAGCTCATCTTCTCGCCCACGCCGCTCACCGAGCAGGACATCAAGGAAATAAAGGAGATGCAACATGGAAACGAAGAAGGTGGCAGTGACCCCGGTATATCAGAAACTTGACGCGGCCTACCGGTGCGGGCGGTACAACGTGTTCGTGCTGGAGGGAGGAAGCCGAAGCAGCAAGACGTATTCCATCATCCAGTTTTGGGTGCGCTACGCCTTGGAGCACCAAGACCGCGAACGGCGCGTCATCGTGTCCCGACTGAAAGCCACGTGGATAACCGCCACCGTGTTGAAGGACTTCATGGACGTGCTGAAAGACTACGGGCTCTACAACCCCAAGCAGCACAACAAGTCCGTGGGTGCAGGCGTCTACAAGCTCTTCACCACCGAATTTTGGTTCCTTGGGCTGGACGACGAGCAGCGCATACACGGCATGAAGTCGGACGCCTTTTGGATTAACGAGGCGGTGGAAGCCAGCTTTGACGATTATGCCCAGCTGATGCAGCGTTGCTCAGGTTTCGCCATACTGGACTATAACCCCAGCTATGACGAGCACTGGATATACGACAAGATATGCAAGCGTGAGCGCACCCGCTACATGCACTCCACGATGCTGGACAACCCGCTCATACCGGACAACGCCAAAGAACAGATACTCTCTTACGAGCCTACACCTTATAATATAGAGCATGGCACGGCGGACAAACGCAAGTGGCAGATATACGGGCTGGGCAAGCGGGCTTCATTGGAGGGGCTGATATACGAGAAATGGGGGTATTGCAAGGAAATCCAGCCACACCTGAAAAAACGGGGCTACGGCATGGACTTCGGTTTCAGCCTCGACCCAACGGCAATCGTGGACTGCGCCTACGACAAGGCCACCAACACGCTCTATTTGGACGAGGTGTGCTACCGCACGCACATGGAGTCGGCGGACATCATCAAGTTCTACAAGGCCATCCCAAGGATGAAAATCATGTCGGAGAGCGCAGACCCCCGCCTGATTTCCGAGATACGCAACTCCGGCGCGCTGATATACGCCGTATCCAAGGGGGCGGGAAGCATCGAGGCTTCCATATCCGTGATACAAGGCTACCGCATACTCGTCACCGAGCGCAGCGTGAACCTTATAAAGGAACTGAAAAACTATACGTGGGAGTTTGACGAGAAAGCGAAACGTTTCATCAACCAGCCCGCAAAGGGGCAGGCAGATCACTGCCTCGACGCCTTCCGCTACTGGGTGATGGGAGAGATAATGGGAAGGATAATTGTGACTAAAAACTACAGCAAGGAGGATTTGGGCTTATGAACCTGATAGAAGAGATATTCAACGCCATCCGCAACAAGACGCTCAACTCGCTGGGCGCGGAGCGTGACCTGATGAAGCTGATTCAGGACAAGGACATCAGCCGCGCGGAGTCGCTGATGCAGAACCGTGACAAGGAAGTGTGCGAGGCCATACGGGAGTACAACCCGGAGACGCACAGAGTGAAGAACCGCCGCGACAAGCTGCGCAAGAACCGCGAGCCGTACAGGGTGGAGAAGCTGCCCCGCACGCGCCAACGCTACATCAACGAGGTGGAACTGTTCTTCCTGCTGGCCAACAACATCCAGTGGAAGAATACGGACGAGGCATCTGACAACGCTTTCGAGGCGTTCAACCAATTTTTGAAGGACACCCGCTTCAACGCCACCATGCGACAGGCAAAACGCCTTGCCGGAGCGGAGACGGAGAGCGCGAAGGTGTACCACATCTACCGGGAGGACGGAGTGGCCCGCGTCAAGGTGCTGGTCATATCCAAGTCCAAGGGCTACACCCTCCGCCCGCTGTTCGACCAGTACGAGAACCTGATTGCCTTCGGCTACGGCTACTACCTGAAAGAGGGAGACCGCAGCATCGAGCACTTCGACATCCACACGCCGGAGTACATCTACCGCTGCCGCCACGGCCTGATTGGCTGGGAAGTGGACGCCATCCCCAACCCGACGGGAAAGATAAACGTCATCTACTACCGGCAGCAGAAGGCGTGGGACGGATTGCAGCCCCGCATCGACCGCGAGGAGCACATAGACAGCAAGGCGGCGGACACCAACAACTACTTTGCCGACCCCAAGGTGAAGGCCACGGCTGACGTGATAGAATCCTTGGCAGACCCCGCCACCGTGGGCGAGGTCATCCAGCTTTCCGGCGAAGGCAGTACCATCGAATACCTTGCCCCGCCCGAATACTCCAGCATGAAGGACAGCGAGAAGAAGGACCTTCACGACTCCATCCTGTTCGACACCTTCACGCCCGATTTCAGCTACGAGAACATGAAGGGCATGGGCACGCTCAGCGGCGAGGCGTTGCGGCGCGCGCTCATCCTTGGCTACATCAAGCGGGACAACCTGAAAGAGGTGTACGATGAAATGGTGGATCGCGAAAAGAACCTCATCATCGCCATCATGGCCAACGTGACGCACCCGGAACTGGCAGGCGAGTTGGCGCGGATGCAGGTGGAGCACTCCTTTGCCGAGCCGTTCAACGAGGACAAGGACAAGCAGTGGACGGCCATCACGAGCCTCTACCGCGCCGGGCTGCTCTCGCTCGACACCGCCATTACCCTGCTGGCCATCACGGACGCCCCGCAGGAAGAAATGGAGAAAATCAAGGCGGAGAAGCAGGAGGACATGGAGAATACTATCAAATTGCAACAAAAAACCCGTCAAAATGAAGGTGGCCCCAGCGGAGAGTAAGAGCAAAGTGTCACAACAATTATGAATATTCAAGCGTGATTCCAAAAGGTTTCATGCTTTTTTATGCTGATAAAAAACGAAACGCAACAATAGGCGTATTGTTTTGTATGTCATTCCCAAAAATTTCCACCGCGTGCGCATCCGCACTAAATTTGTGCGTTGAACACAACGACAAAACTCTATGAAAGAAAAAATCTACAACCAGCTGAAACAGGAGTATGCGCGCCTGGGTCTGTCTGACGAGTTATTGCAATCCGTGGCGGCGTCGCTCGAAGCCACCGGATTAGTTACCGACGAAAATCTTGCAACTGTGGTAAAGGGGCAGGAGAACATGCTGAAATCCTACCAAAGCAATTTCGACAAGCTGCGCACCGAGGGTGCAGGCTACAAGAAGGAACTGGAGGAACTGAAAGCGAAAGGAGGAGGCCAAGGGGGCGGCCAGCAACAGCAACCGAAAAACGAAATGCCTGAATGGTTCACGAAGTACAAGGATGAACAGGACAAGAAACTGAACGCGCTCATCGAGGAGAACACCAAGTTCAAGGCCGAAAAGGCCAAAGGCGAGCGGAACGCCCTGATTCTTGCCAAGGCCAAGGAACTCAAAATCTCGAAGTCGAGAATCGAAGAGGGCTTTGCCATTCCTGACGACATGGACGAGGCGGGCATTGCCACCTATCTCTCCAAAGTGAAGAAAAACGAGGTGGCCAAGGGCTTGGAGGACAGAAGTTCGGCGTTCTCCCTGTCAACGTCCGAAGACCAGGGCAAGGAACTGGCCAAAGAATGGGCGAAATCATTGCCGGACGCATAACACAACGTAAAACACGACAAAACTATGGGTATTACAAGAAAGACTACGCAAATCAAGGGGAATTTCCCCGTGTTTTGGAGCCGATGCGCCACCCTGCCCGGTGATTTCAAAGTCACCAATGTGCCGGAGGGGAGCATCATCCAAAAAGGTACGCCCATCAAGCTGGACTTCTCCAAGATGGAGTGCAAGGTATGCCGTGCGATTGAGGTCACCGGTGGCACCACCACCAAGCCACAAATCAAGAAAGGCAGCTTCGTCACGACCAGCGACACCGTGGGCGAACAGACCATCTCTGCCATCGACACCAGCAACGCTGACTATGACGAGCTGACGTTGGCAGCAGCCGAATCCACCGCCACCGTCGGTGCCGTCATCGCCTTGGACGAAGACCTGCCCGATGCCGTGGTGGAGCGCACCGTGGAGTTCAAGGAAGACCAGACGTTCCAGACCGTTTCGGCGGGCTATGACGTGGTCATCCTGAAGGACGCCGCCTATCCCGTGCCTGCCGCATCGCTCACAGGCTACTGTATGAAGAACAATCCCAGCATCAAGTACATCAGACAATAAGGAGGACGTGAACTATGGCAGAACATATTTTCTATTCATCCATTTTCGGCGAACTCACCAAGCAGGTGCAGGTTCGCATCGACGCAGCCTCCGAGTTGCGCAAGCGTCTGTTCGACCAGAACATCTATGAGAGATACTTGACGTGGGACGTTCCCACCATCGGACTGAACTTCGAGGAGCTTGTCGGCCAGTACAACCTGAGCGTGGCAGCCGCCACACTGGACAGCAGCGGCAAGTCGCCGTTGATGGGCACTGAAGGGCTGGAGACCTTGAAGGACAAGGTGCTGAACCACCAGATGGCCTACTCCATGCCCATCGAGGAATACCGCAAGATTCTGCAAATCCTCGACTCGCGCATGCTGACCGACCGACAGAAGACCAACCAGCTCATCGAACTGATGTGGGGCAACGTGACGAAGGTCGTCAACTCCGTGCAGTCCAAGCTGGACATGATTTTCCTCGGCGCGCTCTCCAACCAAGGTGTGTTCACCTTCGACGCCACCAACAACCCCGAAGGCGGCGTGCGCGGCACCATCGACTACAAGATGCCGGAGGAGAACAAGGCCGAAGTGACGCTGGACTGGACCGAAGGCAACAAGGGCACGGTGGACTGCTTCGAGGACATCCAGGCTGTGGTGGACGCCGCGCAGGACAAGGTGACGTTCAGCAAGATGCTGATGTCCCCGGCACGGTTGTCCTACATGCTGAAGAACAAGAAGCTGAAGCAGGCCGTGTTCGGCACGGACAAGTCGGGCACGCCGCTGTTGATGAACAACCTCAACGAGTTCCTCCGCGCCAACGACATGCCCGCCGTGGAGGTGGTGAGACGCATCACCCGCGTCCAGAACAACGGCAAGCTGACGGAGTACAAGCCTTGGAACGACAAGAACATTGTGTTCGTCCCCGAAGGCAACCTGGGTGTCATCAAGAATGCCTATGCGGACAACGAGCTGCGTCCGGAGGCTGGCGTAACCTACTCCAACTACGGACGCATCCGCATCTCGCAGTGGGGCGTGGGAGAGACGCAGAACGCCAACGGCACGGAGTTCACCAAGGCCCAGTCGTTGTCGCTCCCGGTCATCACGGAAATCAATGGCATCTATTCATTAACCGTGGAGACCGCCTAAATGAACACGCTGGACTACATCAGGCAGAGGTTCGCCTTCATCGGGACTATCACCGATGAAGGGGCCTCCGACTTCGCGCTGGATTTCGGCATCGAACTGAAGGACGAGGTGTTCGAGGATGACATGAAAGCCATTGCAGGCGCGGTGGATTCATTCATCGACAAGAGCATCCTCCACCCCGCTTCTGTGAACGAAAACGGATTCTCGGTGTCGTGGAGCGCGGATGCCGCAAAGGCTTTCGTGAAGATGTCACTACGGAAGTACGGGATAGAGCCGGACGGGGACACTTCCGCCTTGGTGGGTCTCAGTGTAATAAAGGACGCATCAAATCTCTGGTAAGCCATGCTGTACGCCCCACACATCTTGCAAGTGAAGGTTGTCACCCCGCCGGAAAAGGACGAGTATAACCGTCCGGTACCGGGTACGGGCGGCGAGGAGTGGCAGGATGTGTGCCGCTGCCGTTGCGACGACAACACCACCAAGGAGTTCACGTCGGACAACGGGCAAGTGTACCGTCCGGACTTCCACGTGGTGTGCGAGCGTGCCACCGGCATCCGTGCAGGCGATTTTGTCCGTTGCATGGACGGCGGCAACGTCAGGGGGCAAGGAAAGGTGTATATGGCCAAGCGTACCAATTATCTGGGATATTCTGAATTGTGGATGTGACATGATAGTGACCACCGACATATACAAGATACTCTTCGACAAGGTGAAGGACTTCGGGATAAAGGCCGTTTATGACGGTTGGAATCCCATCAAGTCGCACCTGAAGGAAGAAGCCATTGTCATAGTGACCTCCACACCGATAGAGCCGGACACCTACTGGGAGCGCGCATACGCCCATGTGAACATCTGCGTGCCGGACTACCTTGGCGAGGCCAACACGCAACGGCTCAATGAACTGGAAAGGCTGGCCAACCTTTGGGTTTGGGAAGGCATGTCGGGCGAACATGACGGAAGCGCATACCGGATACGCAAGGACAGCCTGGGACTGGAGAGGGACGATGCCCTGAAATGCAGCTATGTGAATTTGGTATTATTGTTTGAAATTCTAAATGTAAGATAAGATTATGGCAGGAACAGTTCAATTATCAGCTATCGACATCAAGCAGTTGTGGTACGCTGACTCGACGGCCATTTCGGCCGATTTGACAGGCTCGGCCTTGTACACGCTCATCAGCGGCGATGATGTTACGGAAATCACCAATGTGCATCAAGACACATGGACCATTGACGAGACGGAGCCCACGCAGGATTCTTACCGCAACCAGTTGTCGGGCAACATCTACCGCTTCGGTAAGAAGCAGATGGGCGAGGTGACGTTCAACTTCACCATCGGGCGTTACGACTACCCCACCAAGGCGGCCTTGCTGGGCGGAACGGTCATCAACACGGACAAGGGCTGGAAGCGTGCCCGTGGCTCGGTGGACATCAAGAAGTGCCTCATCGCGCTGACCATGGACGACCAGTATTGCGTGTTGCCCTACGCCAACGTGGTGGCCCGCGAGGCGAGCACGGACGGTGCGGTCGGCCTTGCCGTGGTGGCAACGGCCATGGAGCCGGACAACGAGGCCATCATGCCCGAATACTGGTTCGACGCAAGCGAGGTGACATCGGGATAAGATTGTTGTTGAAGGTTTGTTGTTTACAGGAGGCGGCGGGTGGTGATGCCCACCGCCTTTTTAATTACTCAAAGAAATGAACAAAGGAGCAAAGATAGTGGCGGACGCGCTGCTGGGGCGCGACTTCCGCACGGTGGTGGTGGCTGGAAAGGCTTACACCATTTATCCGCCCACAATAGAGAGGATGGCGGGAGCCATATCCCACCTTTCCGGGGTGAGGGACGCTCAGACCATCCGCGACGTGCTGTTGTCGCTGGGGGACATGGGCAAGTTGTCCAAGGCGTTGTCATGGTTCATTGCGGGGGACGAATCGCTGTCCGACGAACTGGCCAAAGGCACGTTGGACGAAGTGGACGACGCGCTGAACGCAGCGACAGGAATGGTGAGCATAGAGGATTTTCGGAAAGCTGTCAGCTTGGCGAAGAGCGTAAGCCTGCTGGCAGCAAAACCGAGGTAGCAGGGAATGACACGCTCCTTGGGCAGGTGGCCTCGTTCATGGAAAGTCTTCACTTGACGTATGACGAGGTGGTGCGCAAGATTCCCTACCGCAACCTGGTAATGATGCAGCGGGACAAGCTGCATGTGGTATATGGCACGAAGGTGAACAAAATCAGCGGCAAGGAAATGGCCAAACGGAGGAGGAGGAACAAGTGATGAGGGTGAAGGGTGACGCATCGGGTCTGGACGAGCTTCAGCAGCAGATAGAGGACGCCTATTTCAACAAGCTGATTGAGATAGGCAGGGACGCAGTGAAGTTCGCGCAAAACAGCCGCGGGGGAAACGGGTTGAAGCAATACCAGAACCACACGTGGAACCTTCGCAACGCCCCCGGCTTCTGCATTGTCCGAAACGGCAAAATCGTGCATCTCGAAGTGGGCGACGATGGAGGCCACCCCGAAGCGAAGACCAACACGGAAAACCTACTCATCTACTCCGAGCACCCGCAGGACGGGCTTTATTTGGCCGATGGCATGTTCTACGCATCCTTTGTGGAGAGCAAGGGATATGACGTGTTGAGGAACGCGATTAATTATGCGAGGAAGATGGTCAACAAGAAGATATTCAAATAATAAAGCCCCGCCGGAGGGACGGGCTGGAGTATCACGACATTCAGACTGAACGGTTAAAAAACGGGGCGTTTGTGTTAAAAATCAAGTGTCCCGTTTGTCACAAGTAGATATTTTAGCCTACAAGTAGGCTATTTTTGTTTTCCATTGATTTTTAGCCGTTTGTAGGTTAAAAATCAAGTTCCTAACTTTGCACGAAAAGACCAATATGCGCTTCGTAGCGGTTGTGCGTGTGAAAGATATTTTTAAGACATTTCTCCCGGGTGGCAAACCGCTACTTCATGCCATCTGGGGGATTTGTCTTTTTTTATAAACAAGACGTGCGGTAGTACCAGTACCGCACGTGTAAACCAATAATTCTATGATAGACCAAATTATCAATTCTGACTACAAAGGTAGTGAAAGTTCACCTATGAATGTTGACAATGGAATGAAATTATTCCAATCGCCCGAATTTGGGCAAGTGAGAACCGTTATGAATGGCAGTGAAGTAATGTTTTGTGCTACGGATGTAGCTAAGTGTCTTGGATATGTAAATCCAAGGGATGCAGTCGCAAAGCATTGTAAATCAACCGGGGTCGCAAAACGCGACGTAGGGGTTCAGACGGGTTCAAAATCTGATGGTACACCTTCAATTCAAAATGTAAAGATGACATTTATTACTAAGGGTAACGTCATACGCCTTGTCGCCAACTCTACCCTCCCGCAAGCAGAAAAAGTAGAAAGTTGGATTTTTGACGAAGTGATACCATCTGTTCTTGAAACAGGTGGCTACATTGCTACAAAACAGGACGATACTCCCGAAGAAATCATGGCGAGAGCATTAATGATAGCACAAGACACCATCACAAAGAGAAATGAACGCATAAAGCAGCTTGAAACGGACAACCAACGCCAGCAGGTATTGATTGAACAGAAAGATATCGAAATCACTGTGAAGGATGAGAAGATTAAAATTCTTGCGCCTAAAGGAAAGTCTTACGATGCCATCATGTCCAGCGAGGGACTTGTCACTACTAACATGATTGCTGCGTTTCTTGGCATATCAGCCGTGAAATTGAACAAGTTGTTATGTGACTGGGGCATCCAGTACAAACAATCCAAATGCTACTTTCTTACTGCCAGATACAAAGGGAAAGGATATACCAAACATGTGCCATACCCGTATCTTGACAATGGCGTACAGAAATCACGTGAGCATATGTATTGGACAGAAATAGGTCGGAAGTTTGTTATTGATTTGTATCACTCTAAAATGGCAGCATGACTATGGGATTTGATGACAAATTAGACCATTTGAATTTGCTTGAGCTTGCATGTGCCATTGGTATGGATTTCGGTAATCTCGTACGTGTAATTTTGCAAAGAGACGAACTAAGAGCTGCTGATGCACCTGTCATAATTAAATATGGAGATCTTTGCAAGGTTATATCTATATTGGGACATTCAAACGAGAAACTTATGAATTACTCATCAGATATACTTAAAAAAGGTTCTACAGTAGATGTGGTTACTACTATTCATGAGGTCGTAAAAGAGCAGTCTAATCTTTTGAATTATGTAGCTGATGTGTTATGTGAAGGAAATTACCCTAAAAATCTGATGGAAGAACTTATAAGTGCCGAAAATACCGGGGATGGGTAAAATTCCGAACAATCTACTTATTATTCCGTATTTGATTAAAAAATCTCTGAGTATTCCCCCGCAAGCCAGTAATTTAGCGGGGAATATTCAGACTTTTTGTATGGCAGGCATATTTGCGAACATAGGCAGCGATATAACTCAGTTAGATAAACTCAAGAAGAAAATTGAGGAAGTAGAGAAGGCGTTGAAGTCCATTGACGTCAACACCGACATCGGGAAAGGGATGGAGGCGCAGCTGAAAGGTCTTCTTTCCCAGTATGACACGCTGGTAAATAAAATAGCGGAGGCGGAAGCCAAGGTAAAATTGTCCGTGGCCAACATAAACAAGGCCATGAAGACCATCAGCAGGCAAACGCCAAAGACAACCGAGACGGAACCAAGTTCAAAACCGGACACTGGCAACGAAGATGAAGAAAGAAGAGCCAAAATCGTTGAACAGGCTTATAAGGACTTGAATAGCGTAATAAGAGAAAACGCTACCGAGTTTGACAAACAGGTGAAGAAATGGAATGAGGCTTCTAACGCCATACGCATTTACGGGGAAGAGATAAAGAAGATTAAAGCTGAACAGAAATCAAGAGGAACGGATTTCACGGAGGTAGAAGCGCGGCGCATGGGCACACTCAATGCGGCTATTGAGGCAAACAGGCAGAAGCGCAACGAGGCGAGCCGTGAAATGAGAAATCAGATAAAGATATATCAAGCCGCCGACGGTTCACTCAACCAACTACGCGCACAGCTTGAAATGCTCAAACGGGCATACGCCGACATGACAGACATCGGTTCCGATGAAGCGAAGCAATTACTAAACACATTGCAACAGACAAGCGCAAGAGTAAGCGAGATAGAGCAATCCATGGGTGTTTACGGTCGTAATGTGGGAAATTATGCCAGCGCATTCAATGGCTTGGGAATGTCCGTCCAGCAGATAGTCCGCGAGCTTCCAGCCGCCACCATGGGACTTAACATGTTTTTTCTCGCCATATCTAATAACCTCCCCATCTTGACGGACGAGATAAAGCGTGCCCGAGACGCCAACGAAGAGTTGAAAAAGTCCGGACAGAGCACCGTGCCCGTGTGGAAGCAACTTGTTGGATCTATATTATCGTGGCAGACGGCGATGGTGGTGGGCATCACGGTGCTGTCGATGTACGGCAAGGAGATAATGGAATGGGTGGGCAAACTCTTCAAAGGAGAAAAGCAAGTAGACGCGCTGGCCGAACGGATGAAGACGCTCAACGACATACAACGGGAAGCCGGGCTAAGCGCAGCCAAAGAACGCTCTGAACTCGATGTGCTCTACAAAGCCACGCAAGACCACACCCGAAGCCTGAAAGACCGGAACGCGGCTGCCGACGAGTTGCAGAAACGCTACCCCAAATACTTCGAGAACCTGAGCAACGAAGCTATCTTGGCAGGGGACGCGGCGCAGGCCTACCGCCAACTGACGGACGACATCCTGAAAGCCGCGCAAGCCCGCGCCGCCCAAGACAAGATAACGAAGAATTACGAACGCATCTTCCAGTTGCAACGAGCCATCAATGCCGACACCAATTGGACCCGACGCAACGCCAAGCGCGCAGATTATGGGAAAGCAACGGAAACGCAGGCAACCTCTATGATGTCTACTGCGGGCGGTTTCACACAATCCTATGTGGGACTTACAAAATATGCTGCCGAATACAACCGCCGCATCGAAGCCCTGAAAAAGAACCAGGCCGAACTGGCAAGGCTCACCAAGGATAATGAATACTACGCCGGGCTGATAGACATGGAAGCCTTGACATCGGGAAGTGATAAAAAAGAC
Source organism: Candidatus Bacteroides pullicola (assembly GCA_019115825.1). Taxonomy (GTDB): domain Bacteria; phylum Bacteroidota; class Bacteroidia; order Bacteroidales; family Bacteroidaceae; genus Bacteroides; species Bacteroides pullicola. Next base: position 45,549 of record DXCV01000039.1, on the reverse strand, counting down.
AAGCCCGTTGGCCAACTGAAAGATTACTTGGATGAAATCCTCCAGTTGCGTGCCGACAACGAAGACCGCCAGGTGGACCTTATGGCGGACGGCACCGAAAAGGAACTGGCCGAAATAGACCTCCGCTACAAGCGCATCCGCGACAAGGTGAAGGAACTGGAAGCCAATCTCACCAAGGAACAGGGCGGCAAGTTGACACCGGAACAACTGGCCTTGTTCGGGGAAGCGTACAACCAGATAGACCGGCAGCAAGCACGCGACCGGGCAGGCGTAGGCGTGGACGATGACACGGAAAAGAGACTGGAAGCCGAACAAGAGGCCATGAACCGCTACCTCAAGGACTACGGGACCTTTCAAGAGCGAAAGAAGGCCATTGCAGACGAATACAACCAAAAGATTGCAGATGCCTCCACCGATGGGGATAAGCTGATTCTCCAGAAGCAGATGGAGGAAGCCCTGTCCGACATTGACATGGAGAAGCTGAAAGAAAGCATCAACTGGGAACTCGTGTTCAGCGACTTGGGAAATGCCTCGAAGAAATCACTCCAGCAGGTCAAGAAGCAACTGGACGACTTCAAGTCATCCGATGAATACAAGAATATGGCCATTGACCAAAAGAAGGTCATTGACGAAGCCTTGAACAACATCCAGTCCGCCATCATCGACAAGGGAGGGCTATTGGGAGACCTGCCCGAACAACTGGAAGAACTCCGCAAGGCACAGGAAGAGCTTACAGCCGCGCAGGACGAATACAACGAAGCCATCAAGAGCGGCACGGACGAACAGAAGGAATCCGCGCAACGTAAACTCAACAAGGCGGAACAAAACGTGGCCAACGCCCAAAACAACACGGACAAGGCTGCCAAGAGGACGACAGACAACCTACTCACGCTGGCCGATGCGCTCACACAACTGGGCAGCAACACCGAAATGACACTCAGCGAGATAGGGCAGCTGGCCGGAGGCATCGCCAACGCCTTCTCCGAGGCTGGCAGCAAGATAGGAGGCATCATCGGGGCCATTTTCTCCATACTCGACCAAGTAGGACAAGAGGGACTGTTCGGATTCCTTGGAAATGTCTTTGAAAGCGTAGGGAATGCCCTCACAGGCGTGTTCGATTCGTTGCTGGGCTGGACGGGCATCGACTTCGGCGGGGAGAGCGACCCCACCCTGGAGCAGGACATCGAGCGGCTGACCTTGGCCAACCAGGAGTTGGAGAAGGCCATCAACAACCTGACGGAAAAGATGGACGATGCGGCTGTGGCGGACGCATCATCCATCTATGAAGTGCAGAAAGAGAATATCGAGGAGCAGATGAAGAACACGCAAGAGATGATGCGGCGTTCGGCATCATCGTCCTCTGACGGTTTCATGGGCATTGGAGGCCATCATGCCACCAACACCAAAATCAACCGCGGCATGACCGATGCCGACTGGAAAGCCATCAGCGAAGCCGTAGGCCGGACGATTGACGATGCGGGCGATTTCTTCAACCTCACCAGCGAGGAGATGTGGCGAGTTGCCAACGAAGCCACCTCAGAATATGCCAAGTTGAAGGGCCTTGCCGATGACGGCTACAAGGACGCGGCACAGTTCATGGACGAATACATCGAATACTGGAAGGAGTTGGAGGAATTGGAGGAAGCGTACAACGAGAAGCTGACCTCCGTCTCCTTCGACACCGTCAAGGACGACTTCCGCAACGCCCTCATCAACATGGAGGACAGCACCGAAGCCTTTGCGGACAACTTCGAAAAGATGATGCAGCAAGCCATCCTGGAGAGCATGATGACCGGCACGTATGACAAGGCGTTGCAGGAGTGGTACCAGGACTTCGCCGATTCCATGAAGGACGGAACCTTGGACACGGACGAGCAGGAAATGCTCCGGAAACAATGGCAGGACATCGTGGATTCCGCCTCAGAGGAATGGCAGAGCTGGCGTGACCTGATGGGCTTGGAAGCGGACGGCACAAAAGAGCAGCAGCAACAGGCGTCGGCAGGATACAGCGTTGCCGCATCGCAGGACAGCGTGGATGTGCTGAACGGACGCCTGAATGCCGTATATGAAGCCGAACTCCGGATTGAGAAGAACGGGGAATTGATGTACAACGTGGCCGACGAAATGCGCGGCATCATCGCGCAGTCCTACCTCGAACTGCAACAAATATCGGAGAACACGGGAGAGATAATCAAGCCTATCAAGCAAATGCAACTTGACATTGCCGAAGTAAAGAAAAATACAGCAAAACTATGACCGGAGACTTATACATCAACAGCAAGGACGCCTTCACCACGTGGGGCGTACGGATGGGCAGCGGATTCCTCGACGCGCTGGACGGCTTCCTGCCCATGAAGGACTACATCGAGAACGACAGCCGACTGGAACACGGCAAGCGGATGATTACCACCAACGCCAAGGTAGCCAGCCGGGACATCACGCTGGAGTTCACCATCGAGGGCAGCAGCGAGACGGACTATCGAGCGAAGAAGAAAGCCTTCCAACAGGAATTGCAAGCCGGGGCGTTCACCCTCAAAGTGCCTGCCTTGGGCACGGACGTGTACCATCTGGTCTACACCGGGAAGAGCATCAGCTACGGGCTATCGCTGGGCAGGTGCTTCGGGAAAATATCTGCCAAGTTCACCGAGCCTAACCCGATGAGCAGGGAATAACAAACCTTCCCCCGCTTGTTTCGTATGCCATAGCCAAAAATGAATAAAAGAACCACGAATTGCAGAACTTTGGAGACATGAACGCAACCCTCCCCATATACTCCCTCTCCGGCGCAGTCATTGCCACGGCGATAGTCACGGAGCCAGCCGTCAGCCACGAGGAGCTGATGACCGCCGACTACGTGCAGCTCTCGTGGAACAGCGACACGGGCGACACCCTGCCCGCCGGAGCATACATCACCATCGGCGGTGAGCGGTATTCCCTGCTCGAACCCTACACCCCGGCACGGGCTAACGAAGCCGAATACCAGTACACCCCGCAGTTCCAATCAAGGATAATGGCGTGGCAGAAACACATCGTCCCCATCTACACCTACGAGGACGACGGGACAACCGTCAAGACGCGGGAAATGGACTGGGACTTCACCGGAAGCCCGGCGGATGCCATGTATATGGTGCAGCAAGCCATCAAGAACGAGACGGGCGAGACGTGGACGGTGCAACTGGCCGACAGCCTGCCCGCCACGATAACCCTGTCCTCGCAGTCCGGAAGCATCTTCTCCGTGCTGAGCGACATCGCCGGACAGTGTGAAACGGAATGGTGGGCGGACAAGGCGACGAACACCCTCTACCTCTCCCGCTGCCAGCACGGCACGGCCATCGCCCTCACGGTGGGCGACAATGTGGGTGTGCCCAGCGTCACGGCCAGCCAAGACGGCTACTACACCCGCTTCTATGTCTTCGGCTCGACGCGCAACGTCACGCAGGACAGCGGCGCGTCGGTCGCCAACAGTGTGGTCAACAAACGCCTCACCCTCGACCCCGCCACCTATCCCGGCGGATACATCGACGTGCGGCTAAACCTCCAAGAGGGGGAGATATTCACCAAGACGCTGTATTATGACGACATCTATCCGTCCTCCAAGCTGACCATCTCCGACGTGCGGGCAAGGCTGAAATACCGCCTGGACAGCAACGGCAACAAGATAGAGGCCGGGACGGATGATAGCGGACAGCCCATCTACGAGCAATACGCCATCTGGTACTTCAAGATAGCGGGCTTCGACTTCGACCCAACGACCATTATCCCGCAGATGAACCTCTCCGCCCACTTTGAGGACGGGCAGTTGGCCGGACGGGACTTCGAACTGACCTATCACGACAAGGCGGACAACACACACTACACCGACGACGCTCTGCCCTTCGTGGTGGAAGCCGGGGACTACGAAATCACGATAGACGAGAGCGGCGGCACCATCATCCCCGGACTGGCCTACATCATCCCGCAGGACGGCGACAAGGTTATCCTTTATAATATAGTGATGCCCGCAGAATACACCGCCTCCGCACAGCAGGAATTGGCCGAACGGGCACAGAAGGACATCGCCAAGATGACCGCCGACAACAACAGCTACGAGATGGACAGCTACCCGACGGAGTTTGAGGCGGACGACACCGACCTCACGCTGGGGCAAGCTGTGACCTACACCAATGGCGACACCGTGTTGTCTACCCGCGTCCTCATGGTGGAGAAGCATCTCGACGCCAACTACCAACAGCGCATCCGTGTGGGCAACGCCCTCATCAAGGGGAACACCCAGCAACTGCGCGAGGAGATGACGCAGGCCACGCAGAACATCGACATCCTGGCCGCCTTCAACAACCTGTCGGCAAGCGTGTCCAATGCCTACGCCAAGGTCCAGCGTGAGATGCTGGAAGGCTTCGCCCGCATCGGGGATATGTGGAAGTTCGACCCGGACGACCCCACGGTCATCTACTCTAAGTACAGCGCGTATGTCAACGGCTTCCTTTCAGCCAAAGGCAAAAATCCCTCCGCAGGCTCCACCCCCGGCGGCGCCACCACCCTCGCCGCCCTCACCGACGTAGCGATAACCACCACCCCCAAGGACGGCCAAGTCCTGGCCTACGACACCGCGCTGAACAAGTGGAAGCCCGTGGACATGGAGGCCACGGCGGGCATCGACGAAGAAGAACTGCTGCAGATACTGACGCAGAAGGGCTATGCCACACAACAGTGGGTGACGCAGCAGTCCTACGCCAAGACCTCAGTGCGCATCAAGGCCGGGACGGGACTGGCAGGCGGCGGGACGCTGGCGCAGGACGTCACGCTGTCGCTCGCCACGGTGGGCACGGCAGGAACGTACACGAAGGTGACGGTGGACGCTTACGGCAGGGTGACGGGGCACAGCTCGCTGACGCAAGGCGACATCCCGGCGTTGGCCATCTCGAAGATTACGGGATTGCAGACGGCTCTGGACGCGAAGCTGAACAAGAGCGTCTTCGAGGAGCTGTTTGAGAAGGTGTGGGTCAGCGGCTACGGCTATGCCATACGGGCGAAGCTGGCGTTCTATAGCGATGACTGGATTTCCGCGAAGGGGCTGAACAGCGACGCGGGGAGCACGACGGGCGGCGTGGATGAGAATGAGGTGCTGCAGATTGTGGCGGGTGCGGGGTATATCACTTCGGCGGCGCTCAATGGGTATGCCACGCAGAGCTGGGTGAACTCGCAGGGGTTCTTGAAGAGCGTAGCGTGGAGCGACGTGACGGGGATACCGTCTGCATTGGTGAACGACAATTACTACTACCACCACAACGAAGTATCGGCATCCTTCAACAATGCCATCAAGGGCGGTGGATATTACACGTCGCAAGAGAACTGGCCGTCGAACGGGCCGGGCACGTCGTGGCGATATGGTATGATGGGCGTGTTCAATACGCGAGGAAGCAGCACGGGAGTGGCGCAGTTGTGGATGTCGCACGACACCACGGCCGCTGGTGGTGTGTATGTCCGCACAGCATTCGAGGCCAACGGCTGGAGCGCATGGCGCAGGCTGATGGATAATGCGTGCATTGGGGACTATGCCCTCACTCCATCGAACTACACGGATTACACCGTCACCAAGACGGGCGGCGGCGCATCCGGCACGTGGGGCATCGGCATTACAGGAAATGCGGGAAGTGCGACGAAGCTACAGACAGCACGGACGCTGTGGGGGCAACCCTTCGACGGGACAGGCAATGTGAATGGCACGCTGACCGTGAATGGTGGAATTGTCCTGCCTTACGCATCCGGCACGTGGCTGAGTATGGCCACACGGGGCGACCTCATCCGTGGAAGCGTTGCGCAGAGTTCGGGCGGTGCGCATTCCCTGTTCCGCGTGACGGCCTACAACGGCAATGTGCTGGCATTCGGCGGGCTGGGGAACGATGTCGGCTTCTATGGCTACAGCAAGGCGAACATCGACAATAATACCAATAACTCGTCGTTCCGTGCAATATGGAATATGGCCAACGGCAATTTCATATTCAGCAATAACCTGACAGTCGGAGGGTATTTGCAGGCGAATGCCTATGTGCAGGTTGGCGATGGTCGCATCTACTGGGACAGCACCAACAACGCCCTCTACGTCCAGAAATCCGACGGCTCTACCTGCGGCTTCTACGCCACGGGATTCCTATCCGCCAAGGGACTGAACAGCGATGCGGGCAGCACGGTGGCAGGCGCAACGACGCTGAACGGGCTGAGCGACGTCACCATCAGCAGCCCGGTCAACGGTCAGTCGCTGGTGTATCGCAACGGGGTGTGGAAGAACGAGATGGTCAGCGGGGGCGGTAGTGCGGCTGTGAACTGGGATGACATACAAGGGAAGCCGACGTGGATTCCCGACACGGACGGCAGCGGTAGCGGCATCGACGCGGACTTGCTGGACGGTACGCACAAGAGCGGATTGTTCACGGCCATGTCCTACAGCGGCAGCACGCTGAGCATCACCATCGGCGGCACGAGGCGGACGGCGACGATAGAGGCTGGAGGCGGGGGTGCATCGTCTGTGTCGGTATCCTCATCGAGCAGCCGGAATATCAGCGTGACGGTGGACGGGCATACGGACTATGTGAATGATGTGTATGCGACGTATTCGACGTATGCCGACCAACTGAGGACGGCACGGACGATATGGGGGCAGTCGTTCAACGGCGGGAGCAGCATCAGCGGGAACATGACGGGGGTAGGCATCCTGTACTTCTCGAACAACACGAACATACGCGCTGTCAATTCGTCCACGGTGGGCATCTATTCCAACAACAACGCGGGAGGGCTGATGGTGAAGTCGCTCTACATCGGAACAAGCTATAGCGGCAGCGCGGGGGACGGTCTGCTGGTGGTGAACAACAATGGGAACTCCGTGACGATAGGCTCCCAGAACTCTACGTTCTGCCACATTTATAACAGCAAGAGCATCCCGTTCATATTCAACTATACGGTGGCTACCACAGCGGGAGACTTGGGCACGAGCACTTACCGATGGGGGACGGTCTACGCGGAGAACGCCCTCAACACCAGCTCCGACCTCCGCCTCAAGACCGTCCTCCGCGACATCCCCCTCACGGTGGAAGACGTGGCGAATGCCCCCAGCTTCCTCTACCGCTGGAAGAAGGACACGGACGGACGGGCATACGCGGGCAGCGCGGCGCAATACTGGCAGACGGTGCTCCCCGAGGCCGTGCTGAAAGGCGAAGACGGATACCTCTCGATGGAATATGACCGACTGGCCCTCGCCTCCGTCATCACCACCGCCCGCACCGTCGTCGACCACGAACAGCGCATACGCCGATTGGAGGACGCGCTTAAAGTGGCGGTTTAACGGCATTAAAGTGGCGGTTCAACGGGCTAGAACCGCCACCTTTACAAAAATAGCCCTATTGTGTAACTTTTTAAACATTTACGACTATGGCATTTTACAATGCGATGCAACTGAAATCGAACGGCAAATGGTATCCCCAAGCCGTTCAAGTAGACCAACCCTTCACCACGAAGGAACTCGCCGACGCGCTGGCAGAAATCTCCACCGTGAGCTATGCCGACGTGATGGCCGTCTTGGGCAACCTGCCCGGCGTGATGGGCAAGATGATGGCGCAGGGACGCTCCGTGCGCATGGAAGGACTGGGCACGTTCCGCCTCACGATTAACGCCGAGAAGCAGGGCGTGGACACGGCAGACGAGGTGAGCGACGCGCAAATCAAGGCCGTCCGCATCCGCTTCACGCCCGAGACGCGCCGACCGACCAAGTCCGGGGCAGTGACCCGCGCGCTGGTGGACGACGACCTGCGCTGGGTGCGCTACGACGGCACGCCCGTGCCCGACGAGGACGAGGAAGACACCGAAGAACCCGGCGGCGAACCGGGCAGCGGCGAGGAAGGGTCGCTGGGCTGATTTTAGACATGGTTTTTTTTAAGACATAGGAACAAAGGAACATATTCGTTTCTACTCATCTAAAGAATTTTGTTCTTATGTTCCTTTGTCCAAAACAAAAAGGAAAAGGATATGGGAAACAGTAACGGAATCATAGACGCGCCTATCGGGATTCAGCCGGACATGTACGGGGTGCAGGGCTTAATCAAGACCGGGACGTTCTACGACGTGGGCGAGGCGTGCCGGGATGCGCACGGGCGGATTAACAAGTGGAGCTTGAAAAAGCCCGTGGAATGGGGAACAGTGGGTGAGATGACCGAGGCAGGCTACAAGAATGCGCATTACGGCCTGTCCGTGCCCGACCTACCTGCACTCACCACGTCGGACCGCCAGCACACGCACGCCGTGTGGGAGTATGTGCCGCCGACGAAAGTATTCAGGATGACTGACTTCGACGGCTACAACCATAGCGCTATCCCGCCCGTTTTTCTGAACTTCCCCACGAGCATATCGAGGCTTAACGGAAATTTCGTCATGGCAGGATTGCTTTATATGGGTTTGGACGAGATGGGGCAGATGGGCTTCGACCCGCAGTCGATGGTGAAATATCGGGACTTTGCCGACGGTGCTACGCTGGATTCGTATTTCGCAATTGCCATAACGGGAATAGTGGACAACTCGCTTCGAGGATATTACATCAGCGACAACCGTACTATCCGAAGCTATATTGAGGCCAAGGATTACGGGTACATATCCCTGCCCAACTTCAGCATCAGATATGTTTCATGGCTTAAACCGGGAATGTCCGTCACGATGCGCATGTTCCTATCGGGCACGGACATTTCATCGGGTGTCGTGGTAGCCCCAACCTCCATGCCCATGCACAGCTTGGAATACGAGTGGAGTGCCGACAGAAGGACCTACACCTTGCAGCAAGGCGCGCTGGCCGACAAGATGGAAGTGACCATCACGTTCACCATCGAGCGTATCAGCACGACCACCTGCCGATTTGCCAAGGTTAGCGTCACCATCCGCCGGACGGATACCACATTGGGCGACAGATTGCCGTTCAGCTTTTCGGGAGGCAGCCGCGACAATGCGAGCGAGGGAGCGAGGTGCAGCGACACGGCGTATTTCACCACGTCGAGTACGTGGACAAAGACATACACGACTTCCGACCTTGCCGACAACTTATTTTCTTGTACCATCGGCCGGGAGGACATCTTCTATCTGTCCATGTTCTCCGACAATCAGGTCATAGGATATAAGGAGCAGTCCGTCACGCTGAACTGACATGCGAGCCGACTAATCCCCCTCCATCCGCCCCGCACAGTTATTTATTTTGTATTAACCAATTAAAACCATTAAAGTTATGAACATTTTCACAACAGGCAACGAACGCCAACTGACCGCCGACTACGGCATGTACCTCACCCTCACCGCCGACGTGGAGCTGAAGCAACTCCCCTTGGTGAAGATAGTCCACCTCGACCTCACGGACAACACGGGCGAGTGGAAAGAGATTTCCGATGAAGAAGCGCAGAAAATCCGCGCCGCGAAAGGCCACACCGCCGCCGCCATCGACATGACCCGCTACAACCAGCAGATGAAGCTCGCCACCATGGCCGTGAACACCATGAGCCTGACGGACGAGCAGGCGTTGGAGGTGAAGGAGCTGTTCCCCACCTTCGACGAAGTGTTGGAGAAATACGAAGGAAAAGACCTGCCCCAGGACTTCAAGTTTACGGAGGGCGGCGTGCTCTACAAGGTGCTGCAGACGCACAAACCGCAGGGCATCTACCGACCGGGCGAAGAAGGCACGCAATCGCTGTACGCCGTGGTATCGGCATCGGCCACCGAGCAACATGCCGGGACGAAGGAAGACCCCATCCCCTACGTGCAGAACATGATACTGGAGCAGGGCAAGTACTACGAGCAATACGGCGTGGTGTATGAGTGCATCCAGGGCACGAACACGGGCTTCAACTTCGACTTGAAGGATATGGCTGCGCAGGTGACACCTGTAACGGAAGATTAACCATTAACCATTAACCATTAATCATCAACCATTATGAAAGTAATCGACATCTACAACATCTACAAGCTTCTGAACGACGCCAAGCTGACCAAGCTGGCCGATGCAGACAAGTTCACCGTTATCCGCGCCATGCGTCAGTTGAAACCCATCTATAAGGAATTGCAGGACGCCATCGACGACGCGAGCATCAAGTGCAAGCCGGATGACTGGGACGAACAGACCCGCCGTCGGCAGGAGTTCGACCAGGCACATGGCACCAAGCGGCTGAACGAACTGACACTGGGCGAAATGAACGAGCGCGAGTCCATCGTGGAATATATCACGAAGTACAACAAGGATGTGGATGAATGCGTCCGCGACCTCGCCAACCAAGACCGCGAAACGACCTACACCCGCCTGACGGAAGAAGCCTTCGGCAAACTGCTGGAGAGCAACCCGGACTGGACGATGCAGCAGATATTGGCCGTGGCGGATGTGATGACCGAGGAGTAATAATATATATAGAAAGGAGAGAAGACGATGGACGCAGAACAGATACTGAGGCTCGTGAATGCCGTGGGCACGCTACTCACAGGCGGCGGCGTGGGGCTGCTGAGCTACCTGATATTCTTTGATAGCAAGAAGCGGAGCGAGGCCGCCAAGGCCAAGGCCGCCGAGTTGGATAACATCAACACCTACGCCAAGGAGTGGAAAGACCTGTACGACCAGCGGGATAAGCGGGTGGACGAGCTGAACACGAAGATTGACGGCCTGTATCAGATGATAGAGGACGACAGAAAGCGCATCCGCGAGTTGCAGGAGAAGAACACACAGCAGGGGCTGGAGCTTCAGAAGGCCAACTTCCTGCGCTGTGAAATCAAGGGCTGCGCCAACCGTCAGCCGCCAACAGGATATTGATTTTATTGACACAGGAACACAGGAACAGATTTTTCTTTTTGACACATTATTAATTATTAATTATTGGTATTATGAAGACAATGATGAAGAGAATGAGTGTGCTGGCCGCGATGCTGCTGGTCGGCGTAGTGATGGTATTTGCCCAAGACGGCGGTGGAGAAGCCACGTCCGGCATTGTGATTGACTTGGGCACGTTCGCCGGGATTACGGCTGTCGTGTCCGCTGTCGTGACGCAGATTCTCAAGCTGATTCCCAAGGTGAAGGAGAACAAGCTGGCCAAGATTGGTATCTCGGCTGGCGTGGGTGTCGTGGTATGCGTGGTGGCTTGGTTGTTGCAAATCTCCGAGCCGCTGATTGGCCTCTCCTGGTGGCAGACGCTGCTCTATGGACTGGCATCCGGCCTGTCGGGCTGTGGCTTCTACGACTTGGTAAAGGCTGTGGCCGCGTTGTTCATTAAGAAAGATGAGTAGTAATGGTTGATGGAGGAGCATAGGGATGAGAAAATATGTCCCTATGTTCCTTTGTCTAAAAAGAAAGAAGTTATGAAAACTTTGAAATCACTATCAGACAAACGTCTCATCGTCGAATGCCAGTTGAACGGCGAGAACGCCCTGTTCCTGCTGGATACGGGTGCGACGGTGGGATTGATTGACCGCAAGGCATCAAAGAAGTACGGACTGAAGAGCACCCGCGACTTCCCCGGTACGCTGACCGGAGCGGGCGGCGAACTCCGTCGGGTGAAGATATGCGACACCTTCGCCTACCTCATGGGCAAGCCGATGACCCAGTTCCTCATTGCCGACATCGAGGACGTGGTGGAGAGCATCCGCCGCGAGACCGGGCTGGAGATTGCGGGCATCGTCGGCCTGCCTCAGATGAAGCTGGCAGGCATCCGTATCGACGCCAACGACAACGAAATCATCATTGAAGAAGATGGAGACTGACAGACTGCCGCGTGGACTGCGGAACAACAACCCCGGCAACATCCGCCGTAGCAAGGACAAGTGGCAAGGGCTTCGGGCGGAACAGACCGACCCGGAGTTTTTCCAGTTCGAGGCCATGGCCTACGGCTACCGGGCACTCATCAAGACGCTCCAGAACTACCGCCGACTGCGTGGCTGCGTGACGTTGCGCGACTTCATCCACCGCTGGGCACCGCCGACGGAGAACCACACCGGGGCGTACCTGCGTGCCGTCTGCCTGGATATGCAAGTGCCGGAGACGTGGATTCCGGACGTGGAGGACAGGGAGACGATGTGTGCGCTGGCGGCGGCCATATCGAGAGTGGAGAACGGGGTGGATGCTTTCATCCCGGATGTGGAACGGGGGTGGGAACTGCTTTAATGGAGAATTGAGAATTGAAAATTGAAAATTGAGAATTATGAAGACGGGTAGTATATTCCTATTATATCTGTTGGCGTTGTTCTGCCTGCTGTGCGGTTGCCGCCAAATGCAGTATGTGCCGGTGGTGACCATCCTGCACGACAGCATCTACCTGACGCAGATGCATCGGGACAGCATTCTGCGTTATGACAGCATCTACGTCCGAGACGCGGGGGACACGGTGTGGCTGGAGAAGTACAAGTATGTGTACCGGGACAGGTGGCGGACGGACACGCTGGTATCGGTGCGGACGGACACGGTGGGCGTGCCTGTGCCGGTGGAAAGGGAGTTGACGCGCTGGGAGCGGGTGAAGATGGAGGCCGGGGGGTATGCGATAGTGGCCGGGTGCGCGGTGGTGCTGGTGGTCGTGGGGTATATGGTGTACAGGATACGGAAGAAGTGAGGTTTTTGGACATAGGAACAAAGGGACATGTTTTTTAAAGACAGAGGAACATAAGAACATATTTTTTCAACCAATAAAATAGGAGGAATTGTTATGGCAACGACATTGAGTTTTACGAAGAATGGTGACGTATGGGAGGCCACGGCCAAGGTGACGGGCGATTACAACTTGCACATCGAGCGCAAGGGCGGAGGCTCGTTCAACATCTTCCAGCGTGCGACGGAGAGCGGGCAGTGGAAGGTGTGCGCGGGCATGCCGGGGTGGATGAACTACAACGCGGGTCAGGTGATTGACTATGCTTTCGGACACGGGGTTTACCCGGAGGGCGGGCTGAACATCCTGATTCAGAGCGGCAGCGAGGTGACGAGCGGCGTGTTGAGTTATGGCGCGGAGGAGTGAGCCATGAACGTGACGAAGTTGAACCGGTCGGGACTGAATGTGTCCCGGCTGAACGCTTCCTTGCTGAATGCTGGCGACATGGGCTGCATGGGGAGCAAGGGCAAGGAAACGATGGAGGACAGAATCATGCAGAGCATGGTGTTGTGGTATGACCTTGCGAAGCAGGGTGCGACCAACGAGAGCATGGCGGCTGACCCAAGGCTTATCGACCATAGCGGGAATGGGCATCATGCTACCTGCTATAACTTTGCGTGGAGCGGGATGAGCGGGATTGGAGGGTATGCGATGGACTTCACAAGGCTTTCTATAATGTCTAAAGAGAATACACAGGTGAGTAGCACGAAAATTGAAATCAAATCTGGCTACGAGTTTGCTAATGGCGGGGTTGTGTTTCTTAACACAAATTCAACTAATATTTTTGATTTTCCCAATTACCGGGTTAAGGTCTCCGGCTTGAATAGTAATTTAATATATAGATATATTGGCGAGGACGGAGATAAGCATGACATCTTTCTGACTAACGGGGTCCATGACTTACCCGCTTCGCATAACAGCTTGTACGCTACAGGTCGCACTGCTATCGGATTTTGCTTTCTAACAGCTTCTGAAACAGACATCGTCATCGAGCAGCTTCCCCTCTACTCTAACGCCCTTGTCTCTGACGGGGTGGATGATTATGCGGATGTGACGGGGCTTCCGATTCTGACGAAGGAAAAGGGATATACGGTGGTGGCGAAGCGGAAGTATTTAGATACTGTAAGTTGTATCGCGTGTAAAAATAAACTAAATCAGTTAAATGGAGGTTTTATTTTTGAATTAACCGCGCCAACTGGGCAATATGCGAGAAGTTTTGGAGGCATCAGTCAAATAACTATTGTTTCAGATGATATTTCATACCAAACAAGTAAAAAATATTGCGAACAGAAGTTAGTTATTGGAGATAGTGATGATACAGATACTTTAACGCTTTTTCTTCTGAATAATCTATATTGCATAAGTGCCCTCTACTCCCTGCTTATCTTTGACCGCGACCTTACTGACGAGGAAATAGAATGGGTAAAAACGAACTTAATGAGTGAATGATTATGAGATATGTGGTAGTACCGATAGATGACGTGCGGGGCTTGTTCACGGCGGACGAGCTGGAGCACGCGAGGAAGGACAATGCAGGCACACGGATGATTGTGCACGAGGGAACGCTGCTCAGTAAAAGGGAGCGGCTGGGGCTGACGACGCTGCCCATGGACGCGGCAACGGGGCTGACGGAATGGACGTACCCGGTGTATGAGCACGGGAGCGCGGAGCTTGACGCCCTGCTTCAATCGGACGAGTGGGCAAGCATGGAAGAACGGATGTGATGGACAACATATTAAATCGATGCGGTTATGAAAGAGGACAAGAGGCGTTTCTCCAGCGTCCTTCGGGACAATGCCATACACCGGATGTATGAGGAGGAGAAGCGCAAGGCGGGCGATTATGCGCCGTATCTTTCGAAGGGTTATTACTACGGGAGGATACAGGAGCAGACGGGCCTTAGCTTCCGGATGATTTCGCAGATACTGAACCACACGGAGGAGACGGGAAACGTGTGAGCAGGGGCGAAGGGAACTTCCGGGAAATCGGAAGTCAATTGCATTATACAACGAAGATATGTTCTTGTCAAGCCGTGCAAATGATTGTTATTAATCTGAAACGCGGTTCGGAAGGGCGGGAAGTTGAAATTTTCCCGCCTTCTGTTTTGTGCGTAGCTTTGCGGTGACGGGCGATATTGCCCGTGCGACCTAAACTTTAACTACATTATGGACAGAACGTATGTCTTTAACAGCGACGGCGGCGCAGGAGGCGGCAGCCGTATCGACATCAATTCCCTGCTCCCGGGGATGATGGGACGTGGCATCGACCCGGGCTTGCTGGCGTTGATGAACAACAACGGCTTCGGCGGTGAAAACGGCATTTGGGGCGTGATTTACCTTGCCATCATTTGCAGCATCTTCGGATGGAACGGCAACGGTGGCTTCGGCTTCGGCGGTCGAGGCAACGGCATCCCGGCTGAACTGGCGGGGAACGAGGGACGCGAGCTGCTGATGAGTGCCATCCAAGGGAACGGGAATGCCATCCAGCAGATTGCATCTTCGCTGAACTGCAACGCCCAGCAAGTGCAGGCCGCGCTGAACAACATCCAGAACAGCGTGGGCTTGACGGGCACGCAAATCATCAACGCGATTCAGAGCGGGAACAACAGCGTCATCACGCAGATAGCGGATTGTTGCTGCAAGACGCAGAACGCCATCACGCAGATGGGCTACGAGAACCAACTGGCCGTGTGCCAGCAGACCAACACGCTGGTGAACACCGCCAACAACAACACGCTTGCCCTCCGCGACGGCGCGACGGCGAACACGAACGCCATTTTGGCCAAGTTGGATGCCATGCAGAACCAAGCCCTCCAAGACAAGATTGCGAGCCTGACGGCGCAGAACACGGCCTTGCAGAGCGAGATTTCCCAACGCAACCAAAACGCCACGATACTGAACGCGGTGGGTCAGCAGATTGCGCCGCTGGCCGCAGGGTTGCAGAGCCTGCAAGGTACTGTATGCAAGATTCAGGAATCCATGCCTCACACTGTTCCTGTGGTTTATCCGCAGCTTCAAGTGTATAATCCCGAAGTGGCCCGTGCCGCCGCCTACGGTGCCGCGGCAGGCAACTACGCGGGCGGTTATTGCGCCTACGGTGCTAACCCGGGCTTTTGGAGTTAAACGGGAAAGGAGGCGATTATGTGGGACTTTTTTCCTAACCTGCCCTTCCTCTACCCCAGCCTTGGGCGCAACAACCTGAACACCTTGCCGAGCGTGAACGTGACGGTGGGGACGGACGCGGTGACGATAGAGATTCCGAACCACGCCTTCTTCCGCCGGAACTACGTGGGTAGCTTCTTCCTGGATCTGCGCACGGCCATCCCGGCAGGCACGACGGCGACGCTGCCCGTTCTGATAGGGACGAACGGCGACACGCGCCCGCTGATGGAATACGAGGGCACCGCGGCCACGGTGGCGAACTTCGCCGGGGCCGGCATCTATGAGATTCATTACAACCGGTACACGAACGAGTTGTACCTGGTGAACGGCGGATTCCGTCCGAGCACGGCGGCTGCGGCAGCGGCTTCCACGCAAGGGGAGGCCACCGCGGAGTTCGAACTTTGACCGGGACGGGGACTGGCGCAAGCCTTTCCCCTCCAACACTTAAACCAATTTATCAACCATGTTTCAGAATTTGAGGACCAACTCGCAGGTGTTCATCCTGCACAAGGAATCGACCCCTTACATTGAATACGGCTCTGTGGTGAGCGTTTCCGCCCCACGTGCCAAATATCCCACCACACCGCCGATAGGGCAGTTCCCGCAGGTGGAAATGGTGGTGGACGTGACGGTGAGCGTGAACGGGCAGCAGAGCAACCTGCAAGGGCTTCCGGCAGGGGCGGACATTGCCGACTTCGGGCAGAACGGGAACATCGTGGTGTCCTGCAGCCGCGACGCGATGAACAACGAGATAGGCACGATGAAGCAGAAGAGCGCGGACATCCTGGCGAGCGTGGACTACCACCGCGGCGTGATGGAATCGTGCGACAAGATGCTGAACGCGCTGAACCCGGAGTTTGCCGCCAAGCAGCAGCAGGAGCAGAAGATAAGCCAGCTTGAAAGCCAGATAGCCGAAATGGCCAAGGGCATGAGTGAGCTGATGAAGTTCAACAAGATGCTGGCCGAGCAGTTGGGCGTGAATCCTGAAACGAATAAAAAGAAATGACGTTATGAGTTACTGGGAAATCATGGAAGAGCAGGACGACTACGGTCGTGGCGGCTTCGGGATGAGAGACGATGAAGTGGAGCGTGCCTACCGCGAGGGATGCCGGCACGGGTACGAGAAAGGGATGCGTGAAGCGAAGGAGATGATGGGGCAACGCGGAGGCTATGGAGAAAGGCGAACCATGCCTCCTTACTACCCTGAATCTCCGATGGGGTTCAGAGACCCGTACGATGACGAGATGGGCGAACGCTATCAATATAGCGATTTAGATGAATACCAGCCTCGTATAAACGAACGTAGAGGCAGGAGCACTTACACGGGCCGTTACGTTCGCAGATGATAAACATTTTTGGGGGAGCGTTATTTCATTCGCTCCCTTTTACATTAAAACTCAGAAATATGAGCACACCATTAGATATATATAGTGAGCTTCCTAAAGACATGAGAGTGTACTTGCGCAATTATGGAAACCACTTTTCAAGAAAAGCCTGCCATTTTGCGGTAAGCAAGATGAGAAAGTTGAACACAACGACAGGCAAAAAAGAACCAATAGAATACCAGTCCAAGGAAGAAATTGAAGAGATTTTTAACAAGCATGGTATAAAGCTGGAACATAATGAATGTTATGATTTCGTGTATCTGTGGCATATGGCAAAGGCTGACTATTACAAATCAAGTCTTCCTGATGATAAAGCAGTGGCCATGTTTGTGCGTGATACAATCGAAGACCCAGACATGCTTGGCTCAAACGCCTTTCGTCGGTGGTTGGCAGATGCAGATGCACAAGGTTTGGTGATTGAGTGGTATGATTTGATTTAAACCTCATATTCCAAGAGGGCATTATATACCCTTTCGCTTATCTTGCCCTCTTGGAAATACCTATTCCAATTTCATGCGAAGGGAAACGGTCATGGTCATTTCCCTTACGTCCTCTCCGGCGGAGTTCCTGAACTCCTGGATGCACGAGATGCAGCACTTGTGCCGGCACGTTGCGGCGGCCTTCGGGATTGACCCTTACGGGGAGGAGGCGGCTTACCTGGCGGGGGATGTGGGGCAAAAGATGTTCCCTGTGGCGCGGAGGTTTTTGTGCGATTGTTGCAGGGGGAAGATGCAGGAGTGAGGCGGGCGGGGTGCCCGCCTTTCCTGTTTGTGCGCCCTTGTCATTCGCAGGGAGGAAGCTGCTGCAACCGCTCCATGATGCGGCTGACTTCCTGCGGGGATTGGTTCCCGATGACGCCCCCTTGGAGCAGCTGGTTCCCCATGTCAATGTCGTCTCCCTTGAGCACGGCCACCTCGTATGTGTCCACGCCATTGGAGTAGAAAGGCTTTCCAAAAACGACGCTGACACCGTATCCGTTCGGAAAATGTTCTTCGGCCTGGGTGCATCCTTGGTATTTGGCCACCATCCACGATGGAGCCATGGATGCAATTTCTTCCATCTGCACGGATATAGGGTGCGGATGGAAATGGAGGTCATTGAATGTTTTCATGTTTCCTTTGTTTTTTTTCGGCAAAGATAGCCTTATACCGGTAATGCACAAAATCATTCATTGGAAATTGTTCATTTCGTTTTCCAAATCTTTTCGTGCCTCCCCGGCCTTGCGGTGCAGCTCCTCCAGTTCGGACTTGGAAGGCGTGGGGCATCCGTGGAGCCAGTGGCGGTAGTTGACGCGGTAGTCGAGGGCTTCGAGTTGGTCGTACCATTCGAGTATCTTGCCGGGAGGTGCTTCTTCTTCGAGGTCGGTGATGATGTCGTCCATGGAGAAGAAGTGTTCGGCGCAGTCGGCGACTTCGCCCACGCGGTCGGCGACCCAGTAGGTGTCTGACATGTGGAAGCCTTGCTTGTCGCAGAAGAGGCGGAGGAGGGCGTTGCAGGCGCAGCGGTATCGGATGAGTTGTCCGCGGATGGTCATGGGCGTGCCTCCTTTCTATATTCAGGCATTGGCATCCATGCTTCTACCTGATAATCCAAATAATCCTCAAACTCAAAGTCCGGTCTTGTGGCAACCTTGCAAGCATTTCCTTCTTTGAATATAAATCCACTCACTACCGCTCCGTTTGATTTCATCAGGCATAGTACTTCTTCATTGCTTTGCGGTATGGCTTCGTCCACGCTTATCCACTGGTTGTTGAGGGCGTATTCCGCCCCTTCGATGAACCCGCGGATGTGTCCTACTTGCTTGCCCGCGCTGTAACGGCTGGCGGAGGGGTCATAACGCAGGGCGGTGCGGCGGGCTTCCGACTCGATTCTTTCCTTAATGGTCATATCAATAATCTTGTTTTAATGTTCCTGAAAAATAAAAGCCCGGCACGGGTGGTGTCGGGCAAAAAAGAAGGAGCACCGGGTTGTTCCGATGCTCTGAAAATAGGAATCCGTCCGTGGGCGGATTCGTACACTACAGGAAAGTAGTGCGGGGCGTTTAATTGCTGTTTTTTATATCTTCCATTATTGATTCTATGCTATCTTTATCCTTACATATATTCTTTATGACATATCCAAGATATACCGCAGAACCGACCAAAAGACAAATGAATATCCCTTTCCATGTATCTGAGTTCAGAAACATTACATTCTTGAACTCTGTCGTGAACATTACTATGAGTAAACTAAGAAATAATGATATAGCTCCAAGCAAATCTCTTGGTTTCTCAAGCTTCTTTAGATGTCTCATTAGTATATTCTCCAACTTGTCTTCTGTGATTTGTATGACATTAACAGAAGTATTGGATATAATGTTATCCACCTTTACGCTGCCATTGTTCCTTCTAAGAGCCATATCTTTATTTGTTTACATAAAAACTTACAATCACGTTGTGTGGTTCTCCTAACGATGCGCAAGGCTGTACGATAAAATCAAGGTATAAGTATTTACTTCCTTGGTAATTGCCTATATACAGTGGCTCTTTCAATTTAGTAAAAGAAAAGGGCTTCGTGTCTATAACGAGTTCAGCGTGGAAGTCGTCTTTTACGTTGAATTGCGTACTTCCCTCTTTTTCACTATTTCCTACGTATTTCAATTTGAATGTGAAATACATGTCACCTCCGATGTTGTCCACCAATACGATTTCTCCCGAAGGTGCTCCTTCTTTCAGAAATAAGTTTCTCGTCTTTATAAGTTCCAAATCTTCAACTCGCATATTGCAACTTGTTTATAAATTAGTCATTCTTCTTTTACCATAGTCAAAATGTTTGGGCAAAGTTAACAAATTAATTATCATACGGCTGTCTATACCCAGATATTTTTTATATTCTTAGTATATCGCACCACTTCCAGGATTCGGCTTCGTAGAACCATTGCCATCCGTTCTTGGGCTTGTATTTGCCCCTGACCCAGTCGTTAACGGTTTGAAACGACACGCCTATGGCATTTGCGGCATCTATCTGTGACGGGAAGCGGGCTGCAATCCGTCCGTTGTGTATGGCCACGCAGGGCTTGGCGTTCACGCCTTTCTTGGCGTAGTTGGGGTGTCCTTTCTGATATTCGCACATCCTGCGGCGCATTTCGCTTCCACGTTCTATTCCATATATCTCTTCGAGCGTCTTCCCCTTCATGGGGCTTTTGTGCCCGCGATTGAATACCCACTTATTGCTGGTTTTGCTCCGTACACGTCTTGGAATTTCGGGTTCTAATTGTAGTTCCATCTTCGTAAATTGAGAATGAAAAATAGGCGGTTTTGCCTTTGTCAGAGAAAGGCACGCTCTTTGTCAGAGAAAGGTAAAACCAAGGTAGCCACTTGGCGCGATGAAGGTAGCCACTTGACCGCGCCAAGGTAGCCACTTGACTGAAGGGGCGTCTCAGCGGTTGTCGCCCTCCCCGTGAATCTTGTCGCGCTGCTGGCGGGATTTCAGCTTGTCGTAGTTGGCTTGGCAGACGTCTTGGAGCGAATAGCCGAGGTCTCGGGCAAGGGTGGCGCAATACCACATAACGTCCCCAAGTTCCATCATGATTTGCTGCCGCTTCTCCGGCGTGAACGTGCCGTTGTTGTCGCGGAGGACTTTCTTCACCTTGTCGGATACTTCCCCGGCTTCGCCTGTCAATCCGAGCGTGGGGTAGATGATTCGTTGGTTTTCGGGATAGATGGCTGTTTCGAGAGCCATGCGTTGGTAGTCGTTGATTTCCATTTTTACAGTCTGTTTAATCGTAAGTCATATTCAAAATAAATTTTCTTGCCGTAGATTTGGGCGGCTTCCATTTCGAGGCGGCAACCGCTGGAGGTCATCCAGCCGTCGAGGAAGAGGACGGCTTCGCACTGGAGCAGGGCGGCGATGTCCCGGCCGATGTGCTCGTGGTAGGGCGCGTCGGGGTCGGGCGACACGTCGAGCGGGATGACTGGCTCGTGGCCGTGGGCACGGAGGCGGCGTTTGGCGTAGTCGGCTCGGTGGCGGACTTCTTCGAGCGGGTGGCCGGTGATGGGGAGGGAAATGTAGACGGTCATTGGTCGGCCTCCTTTCCGTCGGGGAGAAGGTCGTCGAGGTATGCAAACTTGTCAACTTCTCCCCATAACCTTTCATAGGTCAAATCGCGCAGGTCGTTATAGACGGCGGCATTGCCGTTCTTGAACAGTACGAGTGCTTTCCGTCTTGATTGGCATGATACTGTACCGTCGTGCCACACGGAGTTTATGCGCCATTGTGCGCCGTCAATGAATCCGTCTCTGCCTGCATGGATTTGGGCTATCGCGTACTGCTTTGCATTTTCTCCGCCGTACTTATCTTTGGCGTATTCTCTTGCTGCTTTTTCAATCGTTTCTTTGTTCATAATTTCAATAATTTATTGTCTACCCAATCCATGTACTTTTCAACAAATGGGATGGTTTTCCCGCAGATGAGCCAACTGACAGGTTGGGAAATAAAAATAATGGGAGATGTAACTAAAAGCAGCAACAATCCTACTAACCGTTTAATAAATCCTTTCATTGTTCGTTGTTATTTAATCAGTTCAAAATCATATACCCAGACGTAGGGATTGGAATCCCACGTGCCTTTCCCGCTAACCTTGTCTATGAGGTGAGCAAAGGCTTCACGGGGAGTTTTGCCAAGGAACGTCTTGTTTCCTGTCTCTTTGCTGTATCCTATATTATACTTGTATGCAATTCCGTCCCATTCTAATCCCTCTTTCAAACAATCCTCGTCCGATATATCTTGCAAACGTTCAATGCGCACATTGGTTATGTGGATTTGGTGGGGCATCAGGTCGGGGCGGACGAACATCTTGTTATTCCATCCGGCAATGGTGAACGCATGATACAAGAAACCGTCTTTGTCTGTCACGTCTTCTATTCCCGCGTCTTTATAGCTTTGCGCAATGGCTATAACTTCTCCGAGCTTATATGCGGGCTTATGCGTTTGCAACATATCAATTCCACTACAAGAAACGGAATAAACGCCTCTTATAATCCGTCTTGTCTGCGTTTTGCGGCCTTCGAGTACTGCTTGTGTAAGCCCGAATTTATCATTGAATAAAATCTTCTTCATTGTTCTTTGTTTTTAATGATTAGTTTCAGTGCTTTCTGCAAGCCTGCTTCAAAGGCGGCTTCGTAAGATTCGTAGTCTTGAATGTCGCAATAGACGCTGTCGGGGTCGTTCCTGTTGGTGTCCTCTCGCATATAAAACCAGCCTTTGACGGCAGATTTGTATGTATTGGAATTAAAGCAAGCGGATATGTTCAGCCCGTGGACTTCGCGAAGCCAGCGGGCGGCGAGTGCTTGCGTAGGGCGGGAATAATGCTTTTTCTCCAATTCGCTGTTTCGTGAGTGCAGTAAAACGGGTGCTCCTTCTTTGGAAGAGTAAAATGTGGCACATACCTCATCAAACCCTGCCTTTTTCAACAGCTTGGCTGTGCCGAATGAAACGTATTGTTCGGTAATCATTTTGCGCCTCCTTTCAGCAATTCGGATTCTATCAACTTCTTTACTTGCATTGTTTCTTCGAGTATTCGCCCAACCAACCAGTCTTTTTTCGGGCCTGGTGTGAAGTCTCTCAGCTGTCCAACTGTCATGATGTCGTAGTGCAACAGGCTGTTGAGCGTTCGCACTGATAGTGCGCATTCCCCGCCCAAATCAGTAAGTAATGTTTCGTTTGTAATCATTGTGCGCCTCCTTCCTTCAGTTTGGCTATGAGGAAATCGGCGGCAAGTACGCTCCATTCTGCCAAATCCCGAGTGTAAGCCTCAACCATATTTTTGTTAGGATTGGAAGCGTATCCTTGTAATGCCGCTATCGCCGCCTTTATCCTTATTTCTTCCCAGTCAATTTCCTTATCATTTTTCTTTTGTTCTAATTCTTGGCTTAAAGTATCCTGCAAATCAAGAATTATAGAAAGTGATTTTTTACCCATGTGTCGCATTTGAAGGTTTGGAATAAAGTCCATGAGTTGACCAACCGTCTTGACATCTTCAGAATACAGGATATTAATAATGCGTACAGGTATTCTGTATTTATCGGCAATTTCTACCAATAATGTTTCGTTATTAATCATTGCTTGTCTTTGATTTGAAGTTTACACTTACCGTCCTTGTAGGCGGCTACCACTTGCCACACATTGCCCAACCGCTTTCCGTCTCTGTGCAGCTTGAACAGAGAGTGGCGGATGCAGTTGTCACGCAACGGGCAATATTGAAGTTCATCTCCTATAAGGTCTATGCAGCCGCTACATACGCTGATGTCGTTCATCATTCTTCGTCCTCCCAGGTAATTGTTATCGGCTCCCCGCTGTCTGCGCAACGGAGGGTCGATGATGAATATACATTGTGAATGTCGTTCGCAAGGTTGTACTGGTGAAGCATTTCCCGGTACAAGTAGTAGGTCTGGGCTATCAGCTTGCGTTGGTGCTCGTTGGGGCAGTGCATCCCGTTCCAGCCGTAGTTTGAGCGAAAATCAAGTTCTGGCGTGACAAACGTTTGCATTAGCCTGAGTTTCTGGGCAAGTTCCCTCCAGTTGTCCAATGCGGCTATAGTGTGATATAGTCCCGTGTCGCCTGCAAGGAATCGGCTGATGTCCTCGATACAGCGGCTGATGAGCAACATCTGCTCTTCGTTAAGGGTGATGGTGTATTTTCGCATAAATTATTCCTCCCACTCAATCTTGACGGTGGCGACGGCCAATCCTGGATAATTAGCTTCATTATTGCGGGCGTACTCCTCGGAATCAAATACTCCCTTGCAGTAGTAATAATCGTCCGTATTCTTAACGATGTTTATCCACCCCTCGTGCTTTTCGGGGAGCATCATGAGGTCAGCTGGTGATTCTTTCCCCTCCTTTATGCGTCCGCATCGGTCGTAATACTGCACTTCTTCCCGGCTATTCTTTCCCAGGACAAGCGCAATGATTGGGGTAATGTCTTTCGCATCGAAGCAAATAATCCTCGCCTTTCGTCCGTCACGTGTGCAGACGGGCTTGCCACTGCGTGCCGCCTCCAAATCAAAAGGTTTCAAATTCTTTCCAGTGTTTTCCAAATTGGAAAGTTCTTCGTTTTTCTTTTCTTCCATATTTTCTTGGTTTTGTTTGAGTTCGATTGCTATTCTCTTATGTTTATAATTAGAAACGTACATCGGTATATTATTTATGGAACTAATATTTATATCATAGGCCTGATATTCTTGTATAGTTAGTAACCTGTTATCCCCATAATAGTTACAGGTGAAAGGCTCTCCGACCTTTTCGAGCTTCTTGAAGCAAATACTTGTTCCATCTTTTCTATAATAGCCGCCACAACTACCAACAGGTACATTATAACACTCTGGGCCTACAATCTTACCGTTATCTTTTATTGTATTATTAAAAAAAGCGCAATCTTTACAGACGTTTTTTATGTTTCTCACGCACTGATACCACTCGCCTTTATACTCGAATATCTCGCCAATCTTTCGTTCCATCGTCAGTCCTCCTTTTCTTTGATTACTAACTCTATCGGCTCTGATTCCCACGTGAGTTCGGGGAACCAGTCTTCCGGAATCCTTGTGCATTCCGATAATCCATCTTCTGATTTGTTATTCCAAATGTCCTCAAATCTTGAAGGCTTCTTTGTAAAAAGGAATAATGCCCCTCCTTTATCTCTCGCTATCCAAATGCTGTTCATTGTTTCTTCTCTTTAGGTTTATAACTATCCATTTCTTCGTCAACCTCCACGCAGTCGGGGCAGTAGAGTTCGTGGTTGATGGTCATCCATCCGGATTCCCAGGCGGCGATGCTTGCGGATTCGGGTGTGGCCCAGGCGGTGAAGCCGTATGGTTCGGCGCATGGCCGTCCGCACCCGTCGCACACGGCTTGGTACATTGTTACTTTCTGTATCATTTTGCGTAAAAACTGAATTAACTTTTGTTTTTTCTGAATATAATTGTTGTTTAATTGTGCTAACAACAAGAGTTGGCTATGATTTATCTATCTATATTTGCGATGCGTTTTAGCTGGAGTAACACCTCCAATCTGGCGAACTGTCATTCGCCCTCCTTGTCCGCTCTCGTTGAGAAAAGACATTAGCCCAGAGCCTGCAACTTTGGGCTTTTTAGTTGCATTTGACAGGATGCAACTAATTTAAGTCTGCCGATTGCAGGTTGGCAGGCAAAACAGAAAGGAGGTGTTAATGATGACAGCTAAAACGCAAGACGAAAGCGGCATGATACGTATATTCTGCCGATACATCGTCAAGAACGGAAAACGTATATACCCTAAGCGGTCAAGATACTTCACGTTCTTAGTAAGCAGCAAATAATTGTTGCTTGCACCTCTTGGGGATGTTGCAGGCATCCCCTTTTTCATAGCAGTTCCTTCGCTTCTTTAATTTTTTGTCGGAACAAATTCCTTTCTACTAATTTCTTCCAATCTTACTGCCAGTTCGCTCGGAGAAATGACAATCGCCTGCGATGCCCAAAACAGCGCACGGTTGTTGAAAGCGTGGCGCAGGGCCTTTTCTTCGTCTCCTTGGTTGTCGGCGGTCATGCTGAGGGAATCTTCCTCATCAGCCAATCGGTTTATCTTCTTGCTCATGCGGCGCATGGCCTCAGAGAGACGTTTGGCGTATTCGTCTCCGGGGATAGTGTTTATTGCTCTCATAATATCTTTGTATATTGGCTACACGCCTGTTGGTTGCACTTCACTTTCTGTAATCCGTTAAACGTGCGGTTGCTCTTATGTACACGGCAGTAGTTTATAACCTTGCTGCCACATTCCCACCGCTCACGGTGAACGCAGGTGCGGCATGTAGTTGGGTCTTGATGCTGAACTGTGTCGGCATCGTCAAATAAACATCTCATAACAACTCCTTTGCTTCTTCAATCAAATCGCGGAATGCCTCATAGAACTGGTCGCGGACTTCGGCGGTGGGGAAGGCAAGAATTGCATTCGACGCACAATAGACGGTTGCCTTCACTCTGCCTTCTCCAGTAGTGATACAGAATTTATCACACTTATCCTTCCAATCCGGCTTCCAGCCAAGTTGCTTCCACCAAGCGTTGCGGCGGAGAAGAAGCTCGCACAAGGCTGTCATGGGGGCTTCCATATCAGGCGGCAACTGCCTCAAATATGGCTTCCTAAGCCCGAAAAGGGATACGCTACCGAGGACGTCCATACATTCTTCCCATGTCTTAGGCATCGCAATTTCTTTCTTCTTCAAAATCACTTCCCCGTTCTCTACCTTGTCGAACTCGTAGCCTTCGGGAATGGTCAGTTTCTTTGTTTCTTCGTTCATAATCGTATTGTTTAATTGTTAGTTTGTCAAGTTTGTTGAGACGGCGGTTTAACGCCGTTAAAGTGGCGGTTTAATGCCGTTAAAGTGGCGGTTCAATGCGTAACCGTTACCTTTATCATCCCGTTGGCTCTCTCGGCGAGGGCGACGATGGCCGTGCGCAATGTCGGGGTATTTTCCATCCGGTATGCCCCGGCTATCTGCATGAGGGTTCGGCGGAGTAGGTTGCACTCCTTGGGTATGCGTGCGGAGAAGGGTTTCCGTGTGCGTTGTTGTATCATCCGTGATATGGCGCACTCCAACTTGGCGACGTAGTCCAGCACAATGACGGCCATGTAGATGTTGGCCAGCAGGTCGTAGTCGCCCGCGTCGGGGTATTGCCGGGATAGTTCGTCCTTGATGGTGTGCCACAGGCCTTGCAGGACGTTGTCGGCTTGGTCGAAGAAGTCGTCCACCTTTCCGGCCAGCTCGTCGCCGTGCATGGTTCGGTAGTGGTAGATGTTGCGGCGTTCGTACTCGTCGAGTGCCCATCGTATCTCGCGGCATTGTCGGTTGAAGCTGAGCCGCCGCTCTACGCAGATGCGCCGTGCGAAGTCGGCATACTCCATGGCTGACTTGGTGAGGACGATGGGTAGGTATACCATGCGGAATGATTCTTCAAGGGTGAAGTGGCGGAGGATGTCGTCCTCGGTGACTTCGGTTTGTAGGGGTAAGAATTGGTTTGTCATAATGTAATGAAGTATTGTTTGCAAGTGAAGCCCTTGCGGGGTTCAAAGTCCTTAAATTCAATTGATTTGTACAATTCCTTGCGGTCAGTCCATCGGGCAAGGTCTTTCTGCCATTGCGGGATGACTTGGTGCGGGTTGTTCAAATCCCGGTAAGGTTGTGCGTGCGGGATGACTTTCTTGTATCTTCCCCGCCAATAATTGATGCGATTGAAACTCTCCCTGAACTCCATCAAGATGCAGTAAAGGAAAATTTCCCCGCTATATCCGTACTTGCCCAGCAGGTTGATTGCCCGCTCGCACTCGGCTATCTGCGCGGGGGTGTCGCAACCGAAGCGGATGCGCTTTATCCACTTGACCTTTGCCAGCAGCCGGGCGATGTCGTCCGTGACCAGCCGGGCGTCCAGACCTTGGTTGAAGTCCACGCGATATTTTCGGCGGATTATCTTTTCTATCTGTTGGAGGCCGTAGTCGGAGGCGAGGATGTTGTTATCCATCAGGATGAGGTTTGTCCGGCCGTCCACGGCTATTTCGTCCACGTCCATATAGGGAGTTATGTTGCCCTCCTTCTTCGGTACGACACACCACTTGCAGCGGTTGGGACAGCCACGGGTCAGGAATCCGTAGGCGGTCTTGCGGTCTATCTTTGGGTATAGTGCGTAGTCGGGCTGTAGGCGGTCAATCTCCGGAGGCAGGGTCTTGTGGATGTCATAGCCTGTGCCTCCGCGTTCCACTTGGTCGGCGTTGATGTAGTAGCTGTAGTCGGGGGTAAAGGTGAAGATCTTTGACATATAGGCTTTGTCGTAACGGTCGATGCCGTTGTACCATTCCACGGTGTCACCCTGTGCCTTGTGGAAGGCGGAGATTTTCATCAGGGCGAGGTTGGGGTATGGACTGTCTACGGGGATGAGGGCGATGTTCATTGGGGTATGGGCATTAAAAAGCCCGCTTCGTGCGAGGCGGGCAATGAAAAAGGCGGTGCCGGGTGGCATCGCCTGTGTATGAAATTCATTCTTATTTTTTTCGCTTGTTCTTGTCGAGTTCAGCTTCAAGCAAATCGGACGGAATTAATGGAATAGGAAACTTGCTTAGCGGGGTATCCTTCATTTTAAGAAAAAAAGCTCCTCGTAATGTCCCTATTGAAAGATTTAGCATGTTTATTATTACATCTTTTTCCATTGTTTCTTCCCCATGTTCATCTATGGTTATTAACTTTGAAAGACCTATCAAATGATATTCTGTAAGCAATGAGTATTCAGCCAATAACTCTTTGTTGTCAGACGCAAGATATGTAATCGTGATGGTAAGTCTTACGATTTCCGCTTCCTTCTCCGTATGAACATCATATTTAATTCCGAATGATAAGTTATCACCGGAAAAAGACGAATAATCGTATCCGGCATTGAACCTGAACGCGATTTCTTGTATACTTGTCAGGGCTATAAGGAAACCTTCATTTCCATTTTCTTTTTTATTTCCCATAATTGTCAACTCAAATTAAAATTATCCGTCGTTATTTTTGAAATCACGCTGTATCGTGCCCTCCTTGAGCCGCCGGAAAGGCTGATTTGCGCATTGTCCTTTACGATTATTGTTATTGGAACCCTTTTATTAAACTGCACCATATTGGTTTTTTCTTCAAATTCAGGACATAATAACTTTACCTCAAGTGCATATCCTATTTCAAATAGGGTGTCGTGAGTAAAGTTATGCATTCCTGTCAGAAGCCGTGATATTTCAGAAGGCTTCTTGCCGAGCATTAAAGCCAGTTGCTTTTGCGTGATGCCACGCTCTTTCATGACATCAGCTATCTTTGCAGCAATCATCATGCGGCTTTTCAGCTTTTGGTATTCTTTTTCGTCCCTTTGGGCGATTATTTTGTCTAATGCATTCATAATGTATATTTTATAGGTTAGTCTTCCATGGTCATTTCTCCATCAAACGTTCCGTCATCGTTCAATCGAAGTTCTTTATCATTCATTGACAAGGTAATCATCCTTGATATACGGCTCATCAGTTTTACCTGCTTGTCAAGCTCTTTATCCTCTTGGTATGTTCTTGTCTTCTTTTGCCCACCTCCTCCAAGAATGACGGTCGTGCTTCCGAAGCGGAGACAGTAGAGCCTAAGCTTCTTCCCGGGGAAATCGTAAAGCGCGGCTACTCCGTCTCCTGGCTTTCCCTCGTGTAGCTTGAAGTATTGCTCCCTCGCTCCCGTCTCTTCGTTCATCACTTTTATCCTCATATCAATGTTTCTCAGTTCCTGCAAGAACATGTCATAGTTCTCTTCGACAAACTGCTCAAAAAGCGTATCTTTGTTCCCATCTATGGAAACAGAGTAGAAGACGGCCTTATCTCCTTTATATTGCCTTAGTTTTACAAGTTCTGCTATCACTTTTTTGCTTTTTGTGGTGCAAAGATACGGATTAAATCGGTTTATATGATAACATATAAGTTAATTAACCAATATAAAACTATGCGTAGCTAAATCTTTTCTCGTAATACTTGCACACCCTCCCGTACCTGTTGCAAGCGCACACCCTCCTCCCCATCGCCTTGCAGTGGCAGGAGTTTTCGATGAAGTCGGAGGCATTTGCACAATCCTTGCAGCGGACGGGGATGGTGGGGTCACGGGGTGGTTTGGGCGGTTGTTTCTTCATATTCGGTCTGTTGTATGGCTCTAAAAATTTCATACATAACTTGTGGCACAATCGCATTGCCTAACGCTTTTATGGATTCTGCTCTCCACTTAGGAAAGGTGATACCAGCCAGTCGGGCGGGAAGCCCATCATCTCCTCCACGAATAACGGGTTGAGTTGTGGGGAATCCTGCCCATCGGAGGGCTGGCAGTTCCTCCCAATCACTCCGGGGAGTTGCTGGCGTTTCGTTTGGCTTTCGGGAATGGTGGAGTTTTTGCCGTCGTTGGTGGTCGGAGTTTGAAGAAGTTCTCCAAGTTGCACCATCCTTGCCAATCCAACGCTCCCGTTCTCTCCGTTCTTGTTTCACCTTTCGGGGTGTCCCGTTCTTGGTCACTATGAATTTGTCCTCTTTCCCGATTATTGCCCCGGTTGTCGCATCGCTCGCCACGGGTGAAGGCAGCAAGCCCATCTTTGCCGCAAGTGCTATCGTGGGCCGATCCTTGGCATTCGGTGACGGGGATTTGTTGATACGCCCGCTCCCTCTGTCTATTGAGGTCGGGGTCGGGAGCAACTCCATCGGCATGAACTCCGTCTTCCCGTCCGCATTGCAGCGTTTCAATCCCTGCGTCTGTACGGTGGGCAACAAACCACACGCGGTCCCTGCGGTGGGGCGCGCCGACGGCACAAGCCGGAATAAGAAACGGCTGGACGGCGTATCCTTCACGTTCAAGACTTTCACAGATTTCCTCGACGGTGTATCGCTGTCGGAGGAGTACTCTTTCTCGGTCAGACGTTCCGAACAGAGCGGCTTCGCTTCCCACCGCAACCTCACTGCCGGACTGAACCATCGTGAGGATTCCAGCAACATTTTCGCCAACGACCCAACGGGGCTGTATCTCCCGTATTGCTCGTAGCATTTGCGGCCAGAGGTAGCGGTCATCTTCCGCTCCGCGCCGCTGTCCGGCCAGGGAGAAGGGTTGACAGGGGAATCCTCCTGTGAGCACGTCGATTCTTCCTCGCCAAGGGGTAAAGTCTGTTTTGGTGATGCCTTCATACGATGTCGAGTTTGGGTACCAGTATTCGAGGACACGGCGTCCGAATGGGTTTATCTCGCAGTGGAATGCGTTGCTCCAGCCCATTCGGGTGGCGGCGATTTCCGCGCCGCCGATGCCGCTGAAAAGGGATGCGTGGGTCATAATCTTTGTTTTGGCGTTTACCGTTCATACAGCCTGCACTCCGTCCACTCCACGGCCTCGCGGAGGAAGAGGATGCTCTCCGTGTCCCACTCCGGGTATTGGAGGCGGACGGCGGTCTGCCCGTCGGTGTTGGGACGCTGGAACAGCAGGGGGCAGGGCTTGCCGTGGTCCAGCCAGCGGAGGAGGAAGGCGGAGAGCTGCTCGTCGTCCAGCTGCACGATGTAGCGTTTGTAGTCAACCTCCATCCGTTGGCCCCTCCCCGGGCTTGGGTTTGGGCGCGGCGTCGGCGCGCAGTTGCTTGAGGATGTAGCTTCCGGGCAGCTTGACGCGGTTCTTCTCCAGGCGGGCGTCGCGGCTCTCGCGGCAGTGCTTCAGGTGCTGCCACACGGGGTGGCCTATCTGCCCGAAGTTGCTGAGGCGCATGATTTCGTCCTGCTGACGCTGGGGGATGCCGAGGGCTTGCATTTCGCGGCACAGGCCGTCGAAGTTGCGGGGGATGCCGTCGCGTTGCGAAAGGGATGAGGCAAGATAGTCCGTCCCTTCCTCCCCGCCCCCCGGGGGGCTTTGGGGGGTGGAGGATTTATCCTCCCATTTATCATCTGCATTATTCATATTACATATAACATTATAGGTTCCGGTTTGGTTACCGTTTGGTTTCGGTTTGGTTTCCGTTTGGTTTTGGTCTGGTTTCGGCTTGGTTGCCGGACGCCCTCCCTTCGAACCGTTCTCGTACTTCTTGTTGTTGCTGTCTATCTGTGGCATCACGAGCGCCAGCAAAGCTTTCGTAATCGGCTTCAGTGACTCAGTTGTTTCTCCGGTTAGGCCATACTCGATTATGGCCGTGAGCACTTCTCCCTGAATCTCTCTCGGCAGATTCTTGATTGCTTCCCACCAGCTGCTGTAAAAGACAAAACTGTTTCGCATGGTTCGTCGGGTGTTACATGTCTTTGAAATATTGGTCTATCTCCCTGATGAAGTCCGCCGCCGAGCGGCAGAGGACGTATTTGTTGCCCGCCTCCTCGCACATCCTTTGCCATTCGCGCTGCTGCTTGGACTGCCTCCCGTTCGGGGTCTTCATCTCGATGGCGAGGCCGCCGTGCCGGCGGTTGGGGATGAAGAGGATGAGGTCGGCCACCCCGGCGGTGGCTCCTTCGGCCTTGAGGCGTGCGCCGGTGACGGCGTCGCGGCGGCCGCCGTTGGGGACGGCGAAGAGGAGGTGCCGCCACCGGGGGTATTTCAGCCGGAACAGCCGGACGCAGGCGGCTTGCAGGCGGTGTTCCTCGTCGCGGGGCTTGGCGCGGGCTTTGGTGCGGCGGGCCAGGCGTTGGGTTTCTTCGTAGGTCATTTCAGTAATTTGGTTTGATAATTGATAGTTTCGCAGCCCCGGGCGGAATCGAACCGCCATTTTCCGCCGTGCGGCGGTGTCCTGCCTGTGGACGAGCGGGGCTTGGCCTAAGTTATGGTTACAATGTGGTTGAAGGCGACTCGCAGTCGCAGCAAGCTGATGCTTGTCTTATCCTTTCCATAAGAATCTGCGAATAGGCAAGCATGGCTCCGAATTGCGCGCGAAGCAATCGCTTATCTCCAATCCATAGTTGTTTGAATTTGTCCGTGTCGAAGAATTTATTCAGTTTTTCTTGTTTCTCGGTCAAATCTTCTAACTCGATTTGTAGACGGTCCAAGAAATCGTCGGCTAATCTGTAGGCTTCCTCGAATGGGCCAGCCGGAGACCAGCTTTCGTATCCGTCCTTATAACGGACGTGGTAGCCGAGTGCATACTTTTCTTGCTCGTTGGGTACTCAGCCTGCTTGCAACAGGCCTTTTTCATAAGCCTCTCCCATAGTCATGGGTTGTGCTTCAATCTGTTTGGTTCCGATGTACTTTTTCATCATTGCTTATTTGGTTATTTTGAGAAATTCCGGCGCGATACCGTACAATGGCGTTCGCCCATCCCATTTGTCGATGAATTGCTTGTAGAGTATTTCCTTGGTAAGCCCTTGTGACTGGATAAGGGCCTGTTCGGTTTTCAGACGCTCCAGCTCGTTGCGTTTCTTCTGTTCCTCTATCTGCTGGTCGAGGACAGAGATGTTTGTGTTCACTTCGTTTCGGCTGTCTATCTTCTCGCGCACCTTGTCAGAAAATTCAAGTTGTGCGGAGAATGATTTCAGTTCAAGCCCTCGGTCTTGAAACTCTTGGCGTACTATCTCCTCCAAGCTCTTTTCAAAGGCGAGTGAACCTCCGTCGGCCATCAGGGTATCGGTCTTGTATTTCCGGCTTTCTTCCTTGATAAGGTCGTAGATGCGCGGCTCCAGTATGTTGTCTTCCAAAGATTGCATGAAGCCGTCTTTCCCGTTCTCGGTGTCCGCCTTGTCAATGTGTTTGTTGTCAAAAACCACGTCAATGGCTCGGTTCTTGATTACCTTGTAGGAATAGGTGGGACGTGCCGTGAACTCGGTGTTGTCGGCGGCTTTCAGCGTGACGGCTCCGGAGAACTCTCCCCGCTGGTCGAAAAGAGGTACTTGGAACAATTCTGTGCCGGGGGCTGCGACGGAAACTTTTCCCGTGACGATGGAGAAATCTTCCTTTCCCGCTTTTCCGTAGTTTTCCATCAGCACTCCGGCATAATTGGGTGCCACACGTTCGCAGGATGTCAATGTCAATGCCACAGCGAAGGTGGCTGAAAGTGTTTTAATCAATGTTCTCATTCTTGATGTATTTAATTAAACGGTTGAAAAAATAAATGATTGTTGCTGTAATGACGGCTATGCCCAACCACGCATGAATGTGGTTGAACAGTTGGTTACCGATGAATATTCCGACAAGTAGGAATATAATCAGATAAATGTATTTCTTCATTCTGCCTTGTCAATCAGTTTTTTGATGGTTTCCCCACCGTATGAGTTCTTCGTCAGGTTGATGAACTCGTGTATGGTGAAGGTGTCTTTGTCGATGTCTATGCCGTTGTCGCGGCAGAAGGATTCGCGTCCTGCCTTGCAGCTCCCGGTCAGGACGTGGTGCCAGGTGAACAGCTCGCGGGCGGGGTACTTCGCGGAGAAGTCGGTGAAGTGCTCGCGGAACTTCTGCAAACGTTCTTCCTCGGTGCTGTCGTCGTAGAGTTTCTCGTGCAAGGCCTCGAAGGCTTCGCGCAGGGTGTTGCCGTGTGCGAACTTCCCGTTTTCCTTGACCACGTGGCACGGGGTGAGCGTGAGGTCGGATTGCAGGATGTATCCCTTGGCGATGTTGCCGCGGACTGATTCGATGATGGTCTGCACGTTGTCAATGGCATATACTTTTTTGCCACAAAAGGTGTTTATGCCGTAGCCGTAGCCGTAGCCGTAGCCGTCGCCGGAGCCGTCGCCGTAGCCGGAGCCAACTTTCAGAAATTCTTCTATCTCGCCCATACGCCTACGCTTTCGATGGATTCAATGGCCTTGCCGGTGCATGGGATGATCTCGATGGCGTCGAGTATCCCTATTTCGTCCACCGTGACGGTGAACTTGCACTCTGACGGGTTGGTTGTCCCGTCCACGGCAAGCTGGGATATGCTGGCCGCGCCGTCCCAGTACCACAGGCGGCGGCATTTTTCGAGTTTTACCTCTTGGCCTTCTTTGGCGGCCAGTGTGCCGAAGAACACGCCGGAGCGGTCTCCGCGCACGATTACTTTCTTTCCGATGAAGTTGTTCATAATGATGTGGTTTAATTGGTTATTGATTATTGTTTGATTCACTTGCTTCCCGTGGGGATGTACCAGTCTGGGATGTAGTCGGGGTTGTTGTTCA
Organism: Candidatus Bacteroides pullicola; assembly: GCA_019115825.1. Lineage (GTDB taxonomy): Bacteria > Bacteroidota > Bacteroidia > Bacteroidales > Bacteroidaceae > Bacteroides > Bacteroides pullicola. The sequence continues at coordinate 10,726 of DXCV01000039.1, read as the reverse complement.
TTGTTCTTGTAGTCGTTTAATAAGGTTCTACATTGAGTTCCATTTCCACCCCTGCCGTGGCCACCTGGGTAGGAATACCCGTGGCGGCTTCCACCTGCGCCTTGAAGTCGGCGGGGTCGCTGTTGCTCCCGGAGAGATGGATGAGGAGGATGTCGCGCACCCGGGACAAGTATTGGGATGCCAGGTGGGTGACAGCCATCCCAATCTCCATGTGTGAAGTGACGATGCGTTGGCGCAGGCTGTCGGGGATAAGCCCGTCGGCGATGTTCTGCTCCAGCTTGCGGTCACAGTAGTTGGCTTCCATGAGGATATGGTTCAATCCTTTCACCGTGTAGGGGAAGGCGTAGGTATCGGTGACAAACAGTAACCGCCCCATGTCCGGGTGGTCCACCACGTAGGCCATGCAAGGCACGTCGTGCTGCACGGGGAGGGGACGTATCTTGAAGCCTCCCAAGTTTAACGTGCATTCGCCCTTGACGATGATCGTGGCTTCCGTACCTTCCGGTCCGATGGTGCGCAGCCCGCACCACTTCAGTTCCTTCACACTGCGGGCGTGGTCCTTGTGGCTGTGGCTGACAATACAGGCTTTCAGCTTGGTCATCTTGTAACCCATCCCGCGTTTGATTGCGGCGAGCGGAAGCCCACACTCAATAAGCAGGGCTTCCGTGTCGTTTTCCAGCAGGTAGCAGTTGCCGCTGGAGCCTGTACCGATGACTTTCAGTTTCATCATAGCTTAATAGGGTGCTTCTTCGTTGAACAGATTGCCATTATTGGCGGCTGGTTGCGGCGCGGGGTCGGTAGCTTCGTCCTTCACCTCCTCATAGGCGGTGTCCTCACCGATGACGGTACGGGGCTGGTCAGCGGCGGCCTGGCGTTGTTCCTTGGCGTTGTCGGTATCCATCTCATCACGTTTGCCGTCGAAGAGGTAGGCGTCGTCACTGGAGTTAATTATCATCTTGCAGGCGCGGCCTATGACGGTTTTCTTACACATCTCGTCGGTGAAATTCTGGTGTGCCGGGCTGTTTCCTTTGGTTGCGCCTTGTCCCCAAGCCTTGCGTATCTGGTCGATGTTCATAATGGTTACCTGGCGGCTTTCGTCCGGCAATACCGTGATGGCGTATGCGCCGCGTATCTTGGTGATGTCTATGTTCTCGAACTTCTGTTCATGCTTCACGATGCGGGTCAGCCCGGTCTCGGTATCAATCTCGTACTGAAAGTTGTCGCCTTGATAGATGACATTGGCCACGGGCTGTCCCTTCATCCCACACTGCTTGGCGAGAGCCACAGTGCCGAAGTAGGAGCGTTGAAACTCCAGTTTCGTGCCGTAGACAATGAAGTAACCTTGTTTCTTGCTGACGGACAAGCCTTGGACCACCATGTCGAGTATGGCGTTGGCAATGCTTGCCTTGTCGCATACTTCCAATGCCGGGCGATGCTGCTTGTCCTCCACTTGTTGAAGGACGAAGAAAGCGGCTTTGATTTGGTTGGCGGCAGAGTAATTGGGTGGTGTAATCAATCCCCCGGATTCTTCCATTTCGTGGACACGTTCCATTACACTGTCTGTAATATTCTTTTGCAGCAGGGGCAGATTCTTGGGCTGCGCGGCCTGCGTAGGTTGTTGGGTTGATTGTTGCTGTGTCATAATGGTTGTTTTTAGTAAGTGATTGTCAATTGGGGTTCGTTGGTCACCACCAGGCGTATCATCTGCGAGGCGGTGGGCAGCAGCTGGTTGACGCCCTCGGCGTTGTCCACGAAGATGGGGGCATACACGCCGTGGTGCTGGCAGAAGGCGTTGATGATGTCCAGCCCGGCATTCATCCGGGCGGCGGCGTTGGCGTCTCGGTAGTCCACGCCGTTTATCATCGGTATGCAGACGGGTTCCTCGCCCCCGTTGATGAGCGGGCGGTACATCTTCCACTTCACCAGGGCGAAGAGGGCGTTTATCTTGTCCTCCACAAGTTCCACCTTGCGTTTGTTGAACTTGTCTATCCAGCTTTCCACCCGCTCACGGTCGGCGAGGTGTTGGGCAAGTTCGCGCTGTCGTTCCGTCAGCTCGTCGATGCGGGCGTTGATGTGGTCGATGTGCTGCTTTTTGTAGAGGGCGGCCCGGAGTTCCTGTAGCTGCTGCACGATGCGCTGGCGGCTTTCCTTCAGTTCGGTGTGGTCGGCTGGCCGGACGGCTTCTGGCAGGCTTGTTTCCATACGCCTTATCTCGTCATTGAGTGCGTCCATCTCCACGGATTCCAGCACGGCACGGTCGGTGTCGGGCTTGTCTATGGCAGCGGCATAGAGCGGGTCGGATTCGATGGCTTGTTGCTCCGCGGCCAGGCGGGCGATTTCCTCCTTGATGCGGTCCGCCTCGGCATTGCGGGCTGTGATTCCGTCCAGTGTCTGTTGTATCTTCGCCTTGATGGCCATCCCCTGTTTCTGATTGTCGGAAAGGCGTGCGGCCTTGGAGGCGTTGAAGCGGGATTTTATTTCATCCAGCTTTGCGATTGCATCTTCGTCATCCAATGGCCGTCCGCAGGTGGGGCAGACGAGGTCGTGCTCGTTCGGGGTGAATGTCTCGGCGTTGGTGTCGTGCCATTGCTTGCGAAGTTCCTCCAGCCGGTCGTTTTCCCTGTCCGTTTCCGCTTGAAGCAGGCAGATGTCTGCCTCGATGTTGGCGAGGGTGTTGCGGTGGTTGGCGATGGCGTAACCCAGGTTGTCGCGGCGAGACTTCAGTTCCTGTTGCTTTCGCGACTGAATGTTGTAGTCTGTCATTGCCTTGGCGCGTATGTCGCTTTCCAGCTTGGCGCGTTCCATCTTCTTGTCGGCTATTGCTTGCACCAGTTTCAAGCGGCTGGCGTTGGCGGCTTCCACGGCCTTGGCGGCATCTTCCAGCTGACGGTCTATCCCTTCAACCTGTTCCTCGCAGCGGGTTTTCCGGGATGCCAGCGCGTCCCAGTCCTCGGGCTCGGGCATCGTGCGTTGCAGTTCGTCGATGCGGGCGGGCAGGCCGTCCAGCTCGTTCTTGATGCGGGCTTTCTCGGCCTTGGTCTGCTCCAGCAGTTCGGCGATGCTCTTGCCCGTGACGAGGTCCAGCAGTCCTTGCAGGTCGCGGTCGTTTCCGGCGATGTCCGCGTCCGTCACCTCGCCCGCCATCTGGAAAAGCAGGGGGCGCAACTGGTCGCGATTCATCGATGGGAGGTAGGCTGGGTTGGTGATGGTTCGGAACACGGTCTCGTCGCAGAGGTTGGCAATGTACTGGTTGTATTCACCGGCCTTCTTGGGCACGTCGTTGATGTAGTACTCAGTGGTGTTTCCGCTGAATGTCTTTTCCGTGGCCCCGGCCTTCTTCACCCATTTCTCGGTGAGGCACTTGCGCAGTCGGAGTTCCTGTCCGTCCACCAGCAGCGTGGCCGATACCTCGTGTGGCAGCTGCGGGATGGGGTTGCCGTTCGTGTCGTTGGTCTTGATGCCGAAGTCCTTTTCCCCGGCGGCGTTCTTGTCGAACATCAGCCAGAGGAAGGCGTCGCGCACGGTGCTCTTGCCCGTGGCGTTGCGCCCGCTGATGGTGGTGATGCCTTCCGTGTTGAAGGTGATTTCCTGCCTGCGGATGCCCTTGAAGTTGAGCATCGAGAGTGTTTTCAGTCTGATTGTCTTCACTGTCGCATGATGGTTATTAGTTCTTAGTTCTTCTTGCATGACGTTTCGTGTTTGTCCGCGAGTACGGCCATGTAGATGACCAGCGCGAGGATGGCCAGCGTGCAGGCCGCGCTGACGGTGAACATGAGGTTGTGGCTTGCCCAGCGGCTTACGGCGATGAGCAAAAGGGCCACGGCGGATGTTATCAGGAATTTCTTCATTGTCCGTCCTCCCAGTCTGTTATCTCCGTGTAGGTTAGGTTGACGTACTTGCAATTGTATTGTTCCTTGAGCGACTGGCGGTAGAGTTCGACGTCGGAAACAAGCTCCGACCGCTCCGGCTTGACGGTGTCCCGGTTGCCGTCCTTGTGGACGACTTGGTAGAGGGTAATCAGATACTTTTTCATAATGATATGTTTTTTGGAGTTAGTAATCATTCGGGAAACCGTGCCTATCCGTCGCGGACGGGCACGGCGTGTAGATTGTATCAAATTGAAACCTTCAAACAATCTTAACCTTAATTCAATCTAAAGAACTTGCAGAAAATGTGTAGGTCCCGTCCCTGTTCCGGTGGCTATGTGCCGCGTCGTGGTGGTCTGCCACGCAGGTGCGGCTTTGAAGGGTTACAGGCTCGCAACGCTGATGGGTTGCGGGGCCTACGGGAATGGGGCACGCCTTACGGGAATGATTGATGCGTCACTAAAAATCATCTGTTATGGAAGGGGCGTGCCGGATTATTTTGCTATCTTTGCGGCGTCACTAAATTTTTTTGTTATGGATACATACGATTATCTTACCAACGAATGGCATAATCCTGCGAAAGACCAAGTGGTTGTACATGCAATATTCAAACTGCTTGGCGAGGAATACGAGCCTGTAATGAAAGGTGTAAGAATGGATGTGCTCTCTTCAAAAATAAGAGATGGGCTTTCCAAATATGGCGTCCGGTTTCCGATAGTGCGTGACATGGGCTCTTTGTCTTTGAAATGCAAAGAAATGGCCGAATCATTGATACACAAAGGATTGTTTACCGAAGCCCAGTTGCGCGCTCAAACTCAAGAACTTTGGGAACGACTTTATCAGCAGGAGTTTCCATCCATGCCGTGACGTTTCCTTTTGCTTTTGTTTCTTCATCATAGACAGCATTCAGGCTTCCTTTGATGAACCTGTTCCCATGTTCGTCCACGTGGAAATACACCCGGTCTATGCGTTCGCGGAACTTCCTGTCCCTGCGCTCCCGGAGCCTTTTCAGCAGGCTGCGGAATGGATTTTTTGTGCTCATATCTTGTCAGTTTTGGTTTTGTTCCCCGCCTCCTCATCAAAGGGTAGGCTCATTGGCCGGGCGGGGATATGTGTACAACCAGCGATACCCGTGCCTAACCGGGCATACTCACCACGCTAAAGACAGATTGGCGTGCTGGGTTGTTAGGTTCAATTTCAAATGTTTCTTTTGCCTCGATGCGTCCTCCTTGCCAGTATCCGCGTCTCCGCTGTGGCACATATACGCATCTTGTTGTCTTGTCCTCCCGTACACGGCTTATGAATTACACCGTGCGGGACTTTCCAGCATGTCAAGGGTCGCTGTCTCTTTTTGTGCGGCATCCGGCGTCGGGCCGGAATCTTCCTCCCGCAGGGAACAGAGGTGTGAAGGGAGGACGCTCTCGTTGAGCTATGCCGCTTTGTTTGTCATTGCTCCAGCGTGTTGAGCATGGATGCCCTCGCCGTGAGCAATGCCTTCTTGATTTCCGCCTTGGAGTAGTAGAGCGGCGAGTTCTTCGCTTCTCCCACCCTCTTGGGCGTCACTTCCCGCAAGACCTTGTCGCTGGCGTTCATCATCCGCAGCCACATTTTCGCGTCCTTGGCGCGTATCAGGTCTTGCACCGGCTCGTACATCCTGACGGCCTCGGCGAAGCCTACCTGGTAGGCGTCCGTTATCATGCGGGAGAAGTCTTCGGGTTTCATGTCGACATCCCTCCTTTCTTCATCACCACGAACCGCGTGGGCGATTTCTTGCGGGTCGTCACCTGTCCGGCCATCCCGAGGCGTTTGGCTATCTCGTTGAAGCTGCCTTGGCTCGCCTCGTAGATGGTGAACTCGTATTCGCGTCCGGGTTCCATCGACCTGAGCAGTTCCGTGATGCACACTTTCTTTTTCCGTATTTTCATTGATATTCTATTTTTAATCGTTATCTTTGCATTGTGGATGTTGGGCAACTGGTTGTTCAACTATCACGGTGCAAAGATACTTTATAATTCTAAAGTAGCAAAGGAATACTTTAGAAAAATAAAGTAATAAACATCATTTAACAAACAAGGTACTTTACACCTTATATTATAGAGAAAGGGCATAGTATGGAAACAAAGACGAAAACAAAGGCAATGAAGCCAAAGAGCGGATTGAGAGGCAATGACTTCATCCAGTTCTTAAAAGAGAAAAAAGCAAGGGACGGCAGATTGAGCAAGATTGGCGAGTGGTTCCTTAGCGGCAGGAGTACAGGATTGTATATCAGGGAAGAGGACATGAAATACATCCTCAGATGAGATACTACCTGGATACAAACATCCTCGCATTCCTTATCACGGAACAGCAGGACGAAATCAGCGAAGAGGTGAAGCGTAAAATAGCCGATTACGAGAATCTGTTTATGACAAGTTCCGTCTGCGTGCACGAGCTGATACATTTATATCAGATAGGCAAACTCCCGTTCAGAAAGGGAATGAAAGCGCCATTGCCATCGGATGTGCTGGGGTGGCTGGAGGAAATGGGGATAAGGATTGTCGCAGTCGGAAAGGTTCATCTGCAACAGCTCTCCGAACTTCCCATGCAACCCGACCACCGCGACCCGAACGACCGCCTTGTCATCGCACAGGCTATCGCCGACCGCATCCCGCTGGTCAGCTCCGACCGGAAGTTTGACTGGTACAGGAGGCACGGACTGGAGTTTATCTTCAACGAAAGATGATTCATCATTTGTTGAAGAGCAAGCCGGGCAAGAAGTGGCTGGCAAGCCTCTGAGGTAGAAATACAAACAATGTTTGTAGGGCTTTCATTTAACAAATAGGGCAATTTGTACATTATTATATGGATTGTTTAAACGATATAATGGGATTGGTTGGCTGCGGATTCGCCATAGCATCCACAGTGTTCACTCTATTTATGGGTATCCGTTATGAGAAAAACATCAAGCGGATGGACGAAAAGATTAAAGACTTTCAGCTTGAAGAATATCGGAGAAAGGAGGAAGAAGAAAAGAAGGCTATATTAAGGGCTGAGGTCTTTCATATAGGGAAGGGATGGAAGGTTTCCATCATCAACGAAGGAAAGTGCCAGGCGCGGAATATACGGATAATATCCAGCGACCTGACATCCGAAACTGGGAGAATACATATAATGAACGAGCCTATTGTCCCGTATCCGGTATTGAACAGGAATGACAGGTTTTATTTGGACTTATGCCTTATGCAGGGACATAACATAAAACCCACCATCCACTTGGTGTGGGACGATGACTTTGGAACAAACAGAACCATCACGCAGTCATTGTGCTTATGCTAAGCGGATATCGCCATTCCGGTAAAAAGCAGGAAAAGGTACAGAAAGGCCAAGGCGAGCAGGAAATACGCGCACGACAACGCCCTTTTATATTTTACCCTGTCGATGAGCCAGAAGTACGACTTTATGACAAAGTATATGATTACGAAGGTGGCAACGATAAACAGCAGGATTAACAACGAAGTAATATATATCATCGGTCTTTGATTTATTGGTATCGGTTCATCTGACAATCCCTTCTGCCTTCATCCTGATGTTCAAGTATTTTGGGCTATCGCATTCGGGATTGCTTATCCGTATTGTCTTTACGCCTATGGATTTGAAGGCTGAGTCCCTGTCTTTGTCCTTCTCGCGTTTTAGCATGGAATCATGGCTTGGTCCATCTACTTCCAACGCAATGCGCAAGGAGGGGATGAAAAAGTCAAGGAAATATATTTTCCCATTGATGACAAATGGAGCTTGGTGGATGAATGACACATTGTGCGACAAAAGATATGCTCCCACATTGTGCTCATACTTGTTCGCACTGAATTGCAATTCATATCGCCTTGTCTCTATCCACTCCCTTTTACTGAAAGGCAGGTGTGAGAACTTGGAAATGATTGCATAATCCTCTATATAACTTTTGATGTTATGCAAGTCCAAAGGTGATTGCACGCGTGGTTTACAATTTTGCGCGCAACTTTTTTTGCTTGACTTCTTTGTCTTTTTCTTGTTCTTCATTTCATTAAAAATTTTGTATTAGTACATACCCAGCCCTTCTCCCAACAACCTATCTATCAAGAGGTGTTGGGGCGAAATCCGCCGTGGACTTGGTTGGCGTTTGTTGATTCCGCGTCTCCAGCGCGAGTATGCCGTCATGCGTCACTATGTCGTTGGTCTCCTGTTGTCGGCTGGTGGGACAGAGCAGGAATTTGCATACTACAACAATCACCGAAGGGCCATTTTGTCTCTCCGCTGTCTGTGGGGGTCGGAACGGTTGGCACTGATGAAACCGATGCTTAAAATAAAAGCCCCGTAATAGGGTCGAGCTACTACGGGACTGTATATATTAAACCTCCTCGGAGGAATGTTTAATCAACTTTGTCGTGTAACACCTCGACCTTGTTACGGCGGCAAAGATACTTTATAATTTTGAAGTATCAAAAATAATGCTTTAAAATTATGGGAATTATAGAAAGATTTTTTGAGTGTATTGAGCAGGCTGGAATTTCTTCGTATGAAATTGAAAAAAAATACGGGGTTAAATCTGCTCAATCAAAACTGTCTCAGTTGAAAGAGACAAAAACAAAAGGAGGTAAAGATAAAGTTCTCCCTTCTGATTTGCTATCTGCCGTTTGTACGGCAAGAGAAGATATAAATTCGGAATACATCCTTACAGGTCGTGGAAAGCCATTGAAGGGTGTAAATGAAGAAACTGGGAATATAGTCACATCATTCCCTTCTTCCTCTAAAGACATCAAGATACTGGATATACGTGTATGTGCAGGTCTTGGCATCGGATTTGACGGTGACGAGAACAAGGTGGTAGGCTACGTGAACATACCGGACTTCACCGGATGCTATGGTATTACGGTCTACGGTGATTCCATGTACGACATGTATATGCCCGGAGACACGATATTTGTCCGTGAAATCAGGGACAAGACTTCGATAGACAACGGACAGCCGTACGTGGTGATAACCAGGGAGGACAGGCTTCTCAAAATGGTTTATGTGGAGGAGAACGGGTTGAGGCTCGTTTCTTATAACACGGCTTGCAATCCTGACGGGAGGAGGAAATACCCTGATATGCTGATTGAAGGCGAACAAATATTGTATCTATACAAGGTCGTAGGTAAATTGGCAAGAAATCAAATGTAAGATAATACATGCGAAAATTGACATAAAAGAGGCAAGAGGGAACAGATAACTGTAGATAATATATTTCAATTAATCAATAAAAGTAATATGAAGAAGTATATAATAAGGAGGTTAGATAACTCCTCCATGTCATACCTAAAAAGAATAGAATCAAACTCTTGGGTTTACACATATAACAACAAGAATGAAGTTGAAACATTTGATTCTAAAGAAGAGGCACAGGAAGCATGTGAAAGCATTATATCTCAAAATGGGTGGTGTTTGGAAATCGTTGAAATCTTATGCCCCTAAAATATGGAACTGAAGGATTTCGTAAGCGAAACGCTGAAAGAAATAATCGCAGGAGTAAAGGACGCGCAGGAATATGCCCGGAAGAACGGGGCGTGCGTCAACCCGACAGACATGGGCATCGTGAAAGGCTCTAACGCAATCATGCGCGTGGGGAACGACAATATAACCTTTGTTCAAAAGGTGGACTTTTCCCTGTGCGTCACGGACGGAAGCACGCACGGAGGGAAAGCAGGTATTGAAGTGATGGACACTATAAAGATAGGCGAGATAGGAAGCAACAAGTCTCAGACGGTGGAGAACCGCGTCACGTTCAGTGTTCCGCTTGCCCTCCCGCCCAGCGATAACCGTTAGGCAATGCGCGCTTGTCGTACTTCCCGCTTTCAATGTATCGGCGTATTTCGTCTGCCATTCTGACAAGTGTCCCGGATTCCGTACCCTCGGACACCATGCGGCTTGAGAGCAGGCGTGAGATAATCTTCATCCTCCGCCTTCTTTCGGTGTACGACCTGAATAGTGATTTTATAGATTGCATAAGTGATTAGTTTTTGCAAAAGTAACTATTTATAAACTAAAAACGAAATGATTATGAAAAAAAGAATTTTCAAGGCATTCGCCATCCCGGCATCCTGCATGGCGGTTTGCATGTTGCTTTCATCTTGCTACACCACGAGCTACTACCATGGGAGGGCCGTTCCGGGAGAAGCCTATGTGAAAGTAAACTCCGTGAAAAATCACAGTCTCATACTGGGACTTGTCCCGGTTGGGAAGAACCGCCTGAAATCGGAGGAATACGTGAATGGGCATGATAGCTACGTGGTGAAGCACAGGATAACGTTCGCCGATGGGCTGCTGTACTGCGTGACGGGAGGATTGTACACGCCATCCACGACCACGTTCTACCTGCCGGTGGATAGCGTGCCATCAAAGTAGGAGCATTCCTCACATTGCGAATTGTTTTAGCAAGGTTTTAGCAAGCCTTGCTAAAACATTACACAAATAATTGATAATCAAATAGTAATAAAGATATTCCTCACAGATTGTGGTTCTGAATGTCGTGGGTTCGAGTCCCATCTGCCACCCGCAAGAAAAGAGGAAAATCGGAAACGGTTCTCCTCTTTTTTGTTATATTTCGTGTCCACAATCGTGCGATTCAAATTAATAATGCTTATCTTTGCAACGTAGTAACGTATTGTTGTTACGCATCATTTAACAAACACGGTACTTTACACCTTATGTCATAGAGATATGGGCAAGTTCGCAGAACTGTATATACTAATTGAAAAGTGCGCCATAATTCTAAATTAAAATAGCGCCACCATAGTTATAAGAACAGACCTTTGCATTCCATAAAGCAAAGGCAAAAATGAAGACTATGGTAGAAAGACAAGAGATAA
>DXCV01000038.1 GCA_019115825.1 Candidatus Bacteroides pullicola | reverse complement strand
ATGTTGCCCTCAGGTGCCTCGACGTCGATGCCGATGCCGATGGCGGCCGCCATGGGTTCGAAGATGAGGTAGACGTCGCGGCCTCCGGCGTGTTCGGCCGAGTCGCGTACGGCACGGAGTTCCACTTCGGTGCTGCCCGAAGGCACGCCGATGACCATGCGGAGCGACGGCGAGAAGAGGCGTCCCTTGCGGTTCACCATCTTCACCAGGCCGCGAATCATCTGCTCGCAGGCATAGAAGTCGGCTATCACACCGTTGCGCAGGGGCCGGATAGTGCGGATGTTCTCGTGGGTCTTTTCGTGCATCATCTTGGCCTTTTCGCCCACGGCTATCATTTTGTCGGTGCGACGGTCCAGTGCCACCACGGACGGCTCGTCCACCACGATCTTGCCGTTGCTGGTGATGATGGTGTTGGCGGTGCCCAGGTCCATCGCTATTTCTTGTGTGAAAGAGAATAAGCCCATTTCAATTAAGAATGAAGAATTAAAAATTAAGAATGAGGAATTAAAAATAAAGAATGAAGAATTGAGAATGGTGAATGAAGAATTTGGTAGGAATCCTTTCCGACGCCACGCGCCAATTCTTCATTCTTCATTCTCAATTCTCCATTATATTTAGTGCTTGAAGTGCCGGAATCCCGTCGTCACCATCGCCATGCCGTGCTCGTTGCAGTAGTCAAAGGTCAGTTGGTCCTTGATGCTGCCGCCGGGCTGAATGACTGCCGTGATGCCTTCCTTGTCCGCAATCTCCACACAGTCGGGGAAGGGGAAGAAGGCGTCGCTGGCCATGACGGCGCCGTGCAGGTCGAAGCCGAAGCTCTTGGCCTTCTCGATGGCCTGCTTCAGCGCGTCCACACGGCTGGTCTGGCCTACGCCGCTGGCCAGCAGTTGCTTGCCCTTGGCCAGGACGATGGCGTTGGACTTGGAGTTCTTCACAATCTTGTTGGCAAAGAGCATGTCTTCCACTTCGGCTGCGGTGGGCGCCTTGGTGGTGACGGTCTTCAGGTCGTCGGGCGTCTCCACCTTCAGGTCGCGCTCCTGGACGAGCACGCCGTTCAGCAGGGAGCGGAACTGCTTCTTGGGCAGGTCCACCGGCTTGCGCACCAGGATGATGCGGTTCTTCTTCTGTCCCAGCACCTCCAGGGCATCCACGTCATAGTCCGGGGCGATGATGACCTCGAAGAATATCTTGTTGATTTCCTCGGCCGCAGCCTTGTCCACCACGGCGTTGGTGATGAGCACGCCGCCGAACGCAGATACCGGGTCGCCGGCCAGCGCGTCCGTCCAAGCCTCCAGCACCGTGGGGCGCGAAGCCAGTCCGCAGGCGTTGTTGTGTTTCAGGATGGCGAAGGTCGTTTCGTTGAACTCGTCTATCAGGTCCACGGCGGCATTGATGTCCAGCAGGTTGTTGTAGGAGATTTCCTTGCCGTGGATTTGGTCGAACATCTGGTCCAGGTGGCCGTAGAAGTAGCCCTTCTGGTGCGGGTTCTCGCCGTAGCGCAGGGGAGTCTGGTTGTTGGCGGAGCAGCGGAAAGCCGTGCCGGCCTCGCCGTCGAAGTAGTTGAAGATGGCCGAATCATAGTGCGACGACACGCTGAAGGCTTCCTTGGCAAACCAGCGGCGCTCTTCCAGCGTCGTCGTGGCGCCGCGCTCCATCAGGATGTCGGCCAGCGGCTTGTACTGGGCCTGCGAGGCGATGATGACCACGTCGTTATAGTTCTTGGCGGCGGCGCGGATGAGCGAGATGCCGCCTATGTCGATTTTCTCGATGATGTCCGCCTCGGACGCGCCGCTGGCCACGGTGGCCTCGAAGGGATAAAGGTCAACGATGACCAGGTCTATTTCGGGGATGTCATATTTTTCAATCTGTTGCAAGTCTTGCTCCAGGGCACGGCGGCAGAGGATGCCACCGAAGATTTTGGGATGCAGCGTCTTGACGCGCCCGCCCAGGATGGAGGGATAGGTCGTCAGGTCTTCCACCGCCCGGCAGGGATAGCCCAGCGATTCGATGAACTGGCGTGTGCCGCCTGTGGAAAGGAACTCCACGCCCTCTTCGTGCAGCTTCGAAATGATTTCATTCAGTCCTTCTTTGTGGTAAACAGATACCAACGCTCTTTTGATTCTCTTAGTCTCGGACATAATTCAAATGTATATTAAAGTACGCGTAATTAATAGAATGCGGCAAAGGTACGAATTTTGTTTGTTAACGTGCACAACTATAGGTGAGAAATTTTTCCGAAGGCAGCGGGAAGAATCTGTGAAGCGGACGGGAAAAAGCGGGCGAGGCAGCAGAAAAACTATACCTTTAGGCTGGAGGTTGAGTTTTCGGGAGGGATTGGGGAGGTTTTCTGGAGGGTGCGGGAAAGTTTCCGGCGGGGTTCCACCCGTCTTTAACGTGGGTTTTTCATCTGTCTGCTGTGTCTGTATTCTGATGCAACGCATTTCGTTCCAACAAAGCATTACAATACTTCAAACTAGCTTCCATATCCAGCTTGTCTGTCAACTGAAACACATAAAATTCCAAACCCGGTACAAAATTCAGTTCCATCCTCATTAGCAACTTCAATATATTCAGGTCCATCTCTTCTGTTTCGAACAGATAGACGGACTCCGTACACTTCACAAAGAGTTTGAACTTTTCTGTCAGGGTATCTTTTATGCGGGTATAGACTTCGGGATGCTCCTCGGAGTCATGCACGTCGTAACACATAAGGTATCTCATACTTCAATCCTTTTTTAGTCTTTTACATTAGGTTCCCCAAAAGTTTCGACAAGCTGAAAAGTCCCGCAGGACTTTTCAGTCTGCGGGACCATCAGTGTGTATCCTAAGAAGGATTAATTTTCAGCCAATCCAGGCACTTTAGCGCAATTGTTGAAGTCAACATAACCTTCAGCAACCTTGCCAGTTTCATAATCCAGATACAAGCGTTTGCCACCATTAGAACCAGTCAAGCTAAAGCTGGAATCAGTTTCGGTCTTACCGTTCCACTGGATTGCAGGTGCACTCACGGAGATATCCAAGTCGGATGTCAAGGTTGCAAAACCGATGCTCAGTGAAGATCCGGCAGCAAATTCAATTTCAATGCCTGTACCTCCGTAGATTCCAGTTTTGCCAAATGTCACATCTTCATCCCCTACCTTAACTTCACCATTCAGGCGAATCAGATTCACTTTGTAGTTCTGGTAAGCGTTGATAGCCTTTTGTTCAGCCTCAATAGCATCGTCATTTGTCAAATTCAGACCGTTGAACACTGCGTAAACTTTCACGCCTGGGGCCGGAGTGCCTACAATTACGCCCATAGCCGTGTTGTTGATTTCACCTTCTGTTTGAATCTCAGCTTCAATCGTACCGTTGATACGAGAACCTGCACCCATAGTCAGTTTACCGTCAACTTTTACGTTGTTCAAGATACCATTGTTGGTCACTTCCGCGGCAGCCTTGTAATCGGTAGGAATGTCTTTGCCAGCACCCACAGTGGATAACAGGTAGTTAGCACTTTCGATGATCACTTTACTGTCGATCACACCGTTCACACCGTTGGTCAGGGTTTCACCGAGGCCACAGGCAACAGTCAGGGTTTCAGAAGCAGAGCTTGTGATTTTACCATTGTTTTTGATGCTACCATTCTTGACAATCGTCACGTCATCACCCAAGATCAATTCAGCAAATTTGTCTTTATCCAGGCTTTCCACAACAATCGGGTAGTCAAGTTCACTCTCAGACACTTTGTACTTACCAGGCACGAACGTTTTATCAGCAAGAACCTGATATTTAATGTCAACGCTCGGAGTCAAGTTCACAGCCTCGCTGATGATTTCATCTCTGTCGCTGCAAGCGTGTTCGGAGTTAGTGATGTTAGCATTTTGTACGTCATTATACACCTCCAAAGTCTCGTAGTTGTATACGTTTGCGAAGGCAGCTTCATACAGCTTCAACGTACCGGCGTTATGGATTTCAGCGGTGTAGTTAGAGCCTTCCTTACCAGCATTTCTCAGTTCCAGCGTAGCGCCCTTGCCCACGAGCACAGTGCCCAGCGTAGCAGTCTTGCTGTCGAAGACAACCGTACCCTTGTTGATCACAGCGTCAGCGAAAGAAACCTTGCTGTTGATGTTCAAAGCCTTGTCCTCAGCACCTTCAATCTTGATGTGACCCAGGATGTTCACGATCTGAGCATTGTTGTTAGCCAAAGCATCCTCAGCTCTCTGGTCGTAAACCACGTTCTTACCACCGATGGTGATGTTCTTCGTTGTAGTAGAGGACTTTTCAGCAAGGGCTGCAACCAGTTCTTCTGTTGTCATCACAGCGTCAGCATCACCGATTCCGGGGAGTTGACTAGCATCAACCTTCTCGTACTCACTCACACCATCAGATACATTATAAACGTCGATTGTGAAGTACAAACCTTTTTCAGCTCTTACTTCCGTACCGTTATAATCTTCCTGCGGATAACGTTTGCCCGGATTGATATTTATCTCTTTATTGTTAGAATTTACCTTCTTCTTCCAAACATCTCCATTGGAAAGCACGGCATAAATAATTAAATCCTCAGTCATGTCGTAACTTCCAGCGGGAATGATAGCATTGAACTTGAAGGATTCCTGAGCTTTCAAATCCACGCCTTCACCCGGCATATTGATGACAATGTACGGGCTGACAGACGTCGGTTGTTCGGCGAGCAGATCAGATGTGCTTCCGCCCAAACCTTTGTTATATCTGAAAGTCGACCATTTCATTCCAGTCTTCCGATCCGTCACTTCGTAAGTTGCGTCAGCCGGAATGGGTTGTTGATTTACCTTTTGAGTCTTATCAAACTTCTGCTCAACCATCAGGTCTTTCTTATTTATACCCAAGGTATCGTTCATGTATCCTTCCCAAGCACCGACAACGTACTGGTCCTTCGTGTCGATTCCGGCAGCCTCAAACGATTCGTTGGTCAGCACCTTTGCAGCATTCTCATTGTCCAGCGGGGCATTGATAACGAACGGTTTTGTTTCGTCCTCACTCTTCAGAACCACTTTCACCACGCGGGGTACTTCGGTTGCACCAGCAGGGGCACTGTTCTTTACCGTGATTTCCGGATAAGCGAAAATGTGGTAACGTGCAGGCAACACATTGTTATATTTACTGCCTTCGCTCAAGAAACGGTGACCGATGTAGATGGGGTAACCGGACTTATTGAATTCCTTGATGATGGACAGGGGGTCAACCTTGCCGTCAGTGCCGGCAGTCAGATTTTGCTCGGCCGGGAGCGTAACTTCCACGGGCTTGCGGTTTTGCACGTTCTGAGCAGGACCTACCAGCAGGTAGTTTCCTTCAACCAGGTTAGCATCGCTTGTCCAGCCCTGTGCACCCAGTTTGAACACATAGTTGGTATGGATTTGATTGATCAATTGGTAATTGTCGATGGGATACTCGTGCTGGCCGGCCAGTCCTGTGAGGGGATCATCCACCAACAGGTAGCTGAAGCCATCGCCAACCTCCGGAGTAATCTTGTACCAATCTTCTACAGTCCAACGCGTGGAAGCAGCCTCAGGCTCAACCAGGGTGATTTTCCCCAGCGACTTACGGCCTTCCAGCGGGTTACTGTTTCCGCTTTCGGTCACAAATTCGTCTTGCGTACATGCCGCGAAAACGCTGGCCAACGCCATTGTGTACAGTAAATGTTTCGTTCTCATTTTTGTGATTTAATTTAAATTTAATCTAAAACTTAAGTTTTGTTTGTCTTCAACGTTCATGTCTCGGGTATCAGTCTCCACCGCCACCCCATTCGCCATCGTCAGGGATAGTCGTCGTCGGGCTAGCCGCGAATCCTTTCTCCACAGCCACCTCGAGGATTTCCACCTCGGGAGCCACATACATTTCTTTCTTTTCCATAAGTCTTTCTTGTTTTTAGTGTTAATACTATGATTTTTGATTCTCTTCTTGTGATGGGTTATGCACTATGTTTTCCGCCCTGTTTCCGGGGTTTCAGGGCACATTTCAGGGTGCAAAGTAACGAAGTAATTTCCCGAATAGGGGTGGTGGGGTAAAAAGTGGGG
>DXCV01000037.1 GCA_019115825.1 Candidatus Bacteroides pullicola | reverse complement strand
GAGTTCCTGTTCGGCAAGATTCACCTGTTGCTCCTTATGCCGCTTGGCGGCTTCAATGCGTTGGAGTTCGGCTTTCTGCTTCTCAATGATGAAGTCGTTCCGCTCCAGATGTTCTTTGCCTGTTACGGCCTTTGACTGCCCTCGCTCCATCAGGAGAATATCGGATGCCAAACTCTGCATTTCGGTCATGTTCTCGTCATTGAGTTTGCAGCTCTTGCCTGTATCGTGGTTCATCCAATCGAATACGATATGGGCATGGTAATTCGGCTTGAACTTATTGCACGCCTTTGTTTCCCGAAGGAGAGCTGAATGTTCTGCTGATTTCGGAAGAGGGGGAAGTATACGGATAAACAAAAATGATTAACTTTGCCCACGTCTTACGAATTTATAAAAACAACCAATCAATATGAAGCGGATAATCCTTATCACCGGAGGGGCACGTTCGGGCAAAAGCACGTATGCCGAGCGATTGGCTCTGTCTCTATCGTCGCATCCCGTCTATATGGCTACGGCACGCATCTGGGACGAGGAATTCCGTGAGCGGGTGCGCCTCCATCAGGAACGTCGCGGAGCGGAATGGACGAATATCGAAGAAGAAAAACACCTGAGCCGACACGACATCAAAGGCCGGGTCGTGTTGGTGGATTGCCTCACGCTGTGGTGTACCAACTTCTTCTTCGATCTCGACAGCGACATCAACCGCGCCCTCGAAGCCGCCAAGCAGGAGTTTGACGCCTTTACCCGGCAGGAGGCGACTTTTATATTCGTGACCAACGAAATCGGCATGGGCGGTACATCGGACAACGAATTGCAACGGAAATTCACCGACCTCTTGGGATGGATGAACCAATACGTGGCTTCGCGTGCCGATGAAGTCATCCTGATGGTTTCCGGCATCCCTTTGATGATAAAAAAAGAAACGACATGATACATACATTCCACATTGCCCGTCCCGACAAGCAACTTCAACCGCTGCTTCAGGACAAGATAGACAACCTGACCAAGCCGAAAGGCTCGTTGGGCCGGTTGGAAGAACTGGCTCTGCAATTAGGGCTGATTCAGCAGAGTTTGTCGCCTACGTTGCAACACCCCCAAAATATCATCTTTGCCGCCGACCATGGCATCACGGAAGAAGGCATCAGCGTGTCTTCCCGCGACGTCACTTGGCAGCAGATCTTGAATTTCCTGGAAGGCGGGGCCGGCATCAATTTCCTGTGCCGCCAGCATGGCTTCACCTTGAAGGTTGTGGATGCAGGCGTGGATTATGACCTGCCTTACGAACGGGGCATATTCAACCGGAAAGTGCGTCGGGGCAGCCGGAACTTCCTGTACGAAGCTGCCCTCACCGAAGAGGAATTGGAGCAATGCATCGCCCGTGGCGCGGAGGTGGTCCGTCTTTGCCACGAAGAAGGCAGCAATGTCCTGAGTTTCGGCGAAATGGGCATAGGCAATACTTCCCCCTCTTCCGTTTGGATGCACCTGATGACCGGCATACCCTTGGAGCAATGCGTGGGTGCCGGTGCCGGACTGGACCATGCAGGCATCCGGCATAAATACGAGGTGTTGAGCCGCGCCGTAGCCAATTATCGGGGAGATAAATCTGCACAAGACATTATCCGGTATTTCGGCGGACTGGAAATGGCAATGACCGTAGGAGCCATGCTGCAAGCGGCAGAACTTCGGATGGTGATTCTCGTGGACGGCTTTATCATGACCAACTGCATCCTGGCAGCCTCACGGCTCTATCCGGAGGTATTGGATTACGCCGTCTTTGCCCACCAAGGCGATGAATCTGGACATAAGTTGCTGCTTGACTGGCTACATGTCCATCCCCTGCTTAACCTCGGCTTGCGCTTGGGCGAAGGTAGCGGTGCGGTTTGCGCCTTCCCGATAGTAGACTCTGCCGTGCGGATGCTGAATGAGATGGACAGCTTTGCCCAGGCAAAAATCACCAAATACTTCTGATGCCCGATGAAAAGACTGCTTGCCGCTTTTATCTTCTTCACCCGCCTCCCGTTTTGGCGGATTGCTGCGGTGCCTTCCGAATGTTTCAAGCACGTGGTGCCTTATTGGCCCGTTGTAGGTTGGCTGACGGGAGGCGTGTTGGCTGGGACGCTTTGGCTGTTGGCACAAATCTTGCCTATACAAATGGCTTGGATAGGGGCCATCCTTGTCCGCCTGTTGGTGACCGGTTGCTTGCATGAAGACGGGTTGGCCGACTTCTGCGATGGTTTTGGCGGAGGCACTACCCGTGAGCGGACATTGGCCATCATGAAGGATTCGCACATCGGCACGTATGGTGTAGTGGGGTTGATTATCTATTTCCTATTGTGGTCGCAGATGGGGACGGTCATTCCGCTTGCCACCTTGTGCGCCGTGGCTTTTTGTGCGGATGTATATACCAAATGGTGTGTGTCCCACCTCATCAACCTCTTGCCCTACGCCCGGAAGGAAGAAGAGAGCAAAGCGAAAGTGACCTATAGCCGCATGACAGGAGCGGAAATCCTGATAGGTTTACTTGCCGGAGGTATTCCCTTGATACTTCTGCTTCCTGCCGGATTGGGTTGGGCTTGCCTCTGTCCGCCAGTCGTGTTCCTCTTGCTTTGCGGATGGATGAAGCGGCGCATCGGCGGCTATACGGGCGATTGTTGCGGCGCGGCGTTCCTGCTTTGCGAGCTTTCCTTTTATATCGGCGTAATGGCTCTGTTATGGAAGTGATTCTGATTCGACATACTTCGGTGGATGTTCCGCCCGGCACTTGCTATGGACAGACAGACGTACCTTTGCGTTCTACCTTCCCCGAAGAAGCAAAAGCCGTCCGTGAAGGCGTGGCTAACTATCTTCCTTTTGATGAGGTTTACACCAGTCCATTGAGTCGTTGCATCCGTTTGGCAACCTATTGCGGATACCCCGATGCCCGGCGAGACGCCCGTTTGCTGGAAATGAATTTCGGTGCATGGGAGATGCAGCGGTACGACGAAATACGCGACCCGCATTTGGCGGAATGGTATGCCGATTACTTGCACCAACCCGCTACCGATGGAGAATCCTTTGAAGAGCAATTGAAGCGTGTATCTTCATTTCTGGATGAATTGCGTAAAAAGAACTATCGGCGCGTGGCGGTGTTCACCCACGGCGGAGTCATCGTCTGTGCCCTGATTTATGCTGGACTGGTTCGGCCGGAAGAGGCGTTCAGCCATGTCCCGCCCTACGGTGGAACGATTTCTATATCATTATCCCCACTACCTGAATAAGGACAATGAGCAGCAGCATGCAGACTTCCACTCTCCGGTTGATGCGGACTGCCTGCTCCATGTCTTGGGTTGTAAGCGGACGGTCGTTCTGCCCGATGTAGGGCTTCCATACTTCCTCGCCGAAATAATCGTGCGGCCCCCCGAAACGGCAATCCAAGATACCGGCCAGTGCGGCTTCGGGATAGCCGGAGTTAGGGCTGGCGTGTGCCCTGCCATAACGCCGGACGAATGTCCACAACGCCGGATGCCCCGACACGCCTATCATCAGCAAGGCGGTCAATCGTGCCGGAATATAGTTGGCCACATCGTCCAGCCGGGCGGCAAAGCATCCGAAGCGGCGGTAACGCTTGTTGCGGTAGCCTATCATGGAGTCCAGTGTGTTTATCATCTTGTACATCATCATCCCAGGCACGCCCAGCAACAGATACCAGAAGAGAGGCGCGATGACCCCGTCGCTCAGGTTCTCTGCCAAAGTCTCCAAGGCGGCGGTACGGACCTCTTGGGCAGATAGGGCTTGCGTATCACGTCCCACGATGCGTGCCACTTGCCGGCGTCCGTCTTCCAGCGAACGGTCGAGGGCACGAAACACGTCCCGCACCTCCCGGACAAGCGTGGTTCCAGCCAAGCAAAAGAAGATGAGTATCACCTCCAGTGCCGCTTCCAGCCAAGGGGAAACATAGAAAGACGCTCCCCGCAACAAAGCGCAGGTCAATAGATAAGTAAGGGCGACGAGGACAACAGCCGTCAGCATCCCTTTCAGGAAGCGTCCGCGCCCCTTGTTCAGCCGATGCTCGCAGAAGGAGATGGCACGCCCGAACGCCACCACCGGATGAGGCAACCAAGTGGGGTCGCCCAACCAGCGGTCGAGCAGCCAAGCCAGCAACAGGGGAAGTATCAGCATCACGTATTCCATAAGCCTACATCTCCATCCATTGCCCGATGGCGTTTACCAAGCGTTCATTATCCTCTGGCTGTTGTGTGGAGATACGGAAATACGCTCCGTCCAGCCCCTCGAAATTCGACGCATCGCGTATCAACAGGCCATGTTCCAGTGCCAGATAGTCCTTCAGTGCGGCAGCCTTGCCCATGCGGAGACGGACCAACATAAAGTGTGTGTCGGTGTCCCATACGTCCATGCCTCCTGTCCGGCGGAGGAGGGCTTGCAGGCGGGCGGTTTCTTCCAGACAGTCTGTAAGCGGGAAGGGCATAGGTTCGGGATGTCCCAACAAGAACAGGCCCGCCAAGAGTGCTACCCCATTGACCGACCACGGCATCCGGTGGGTGCGCAGATGGTATAACAAGGAAGCGTTTCCCGTCACGTAGCCCAAACGCAGACCGGGCATTGCATAGCGTTTCGTCAGTGAATGGAGCAACAGGACATTGGGCATCTCCGCCGCCTCGCGTGCCGTGAGGAGGGGCTGCAAGGTGAAGTCCTCATACGATTGGTCGATGACAAAGAGGATGTGCGGGTTGCTTTCCGCTAAATGGATAAGGCGGGACTTGTCTGTCACCTGTCCTGTGGGATTGTTCGGATTGCAAAGCCAAAGCATCCGCAGGTCTTCCGGCAACCGGTCGTGCTCCGGCCATTGGAAAAGGGAAGTGACCCGATGCCCATGGATGCGGCAGGCATCGGCATATTCGCTGAACGTGGGTTGCAGCACGGCACTTCGTCCACCGGCGTAGGACTGGGCGATGAGGTAGATGGCTTCCGTGGCTCCATTGGTCGCGCAGACTTGGTCGGGACGGATACCCCAAGCCTCTGCCAGACGGGCTTCGAGCGTATAGGGTTGCGGCTCCGGATAAGCGGATACCGTTTCGCCCACGTGCTGACGCAGGTAGTCCTTCAGCGGTGCCGGGTCTATCCAATTGGTGAGATTGGAACTGAAATTGGCAATAATCGGACGATGGTATTTGTACAGGTCGTCTCCGTGTCCTTCTATCATAATCGGTCTGTGGTTAGGATATTATATAATAATGGTATATTGGCATGGGCACGGACGTGTGCCGCCAGCTTGTCATATTGCTCTTCCTTGAAGGCATGGTAATCAAAGGCGGTCCGCTCCTGTATCTTCTCCGCGTAGGGAGCCAGCAGGTAGTCGATGAACGGCTGGTTGTCCAGGATGCCATGCAGGTAGGTGCCCATGCAACGGTTGTCCACCCGGTAGCCG
The DNA here is from genome assembly GCA_019115825.1 of Candidatus Bacteroides pullicola. Taxonomy (GTDB): domain Bacteria; phylum Bacteroidota; class Bacteroidia; order Bacteroidales; family Bacteroidaceae; genus Bacteroides; species Bacteroides pullicola. Next base: position 39,015 of record DXCV01000037.1, on the reverse strand, counting down.
TCCGTCGTGCCATCCGCCAGGCGGGCCAAGGGCAAGGATGGTTCTCCTTCATCGGGAAGGGTTTGACCCATGTGTATCTCGTAGCCCTCCATGGGGTCCTCTTTTCCTTCCCATAGACGGAAGCGGACTTGCCGTGTCACCTTGTCGCGGGTCATGCGGGTGCGGACAGGCAGCAATCCCAGGCCGGGCAGGCGTTCCGTATCGCCTTCCACGCGGTCGGGGTCGAGTATCTCACGTCCCATCATCTGATAGCCGCCGCAGATGCCCAACACGGTTGCCCCCTCGCGCCGGGCGCGGAGGATGGCTCCCGCCACGCCGTTACGCCGCAGTTCCGCCAGGTCGTCGATGGTGCTTTTGCTGCCGGGCAGGATGATGATGTCCGCCTTCGCCAGCTCACGGGTGTTGTTGGTGTAGAACAGGTGGACGCGCGGGTCTTGCTCCAAGGCATTGAAGTCGGTGAAGTTGCTCAGGTGGCGCAGGAGGACGATGGCCACATTCACCTTGCCCTGCCGGGCTTCCATCGACTTGGCGGCCAGCGACACGGAGTCTTCCTCCTCAATGACGATGTCTTTGTAATAGGGTATCACGCCCAGCACGGGGATGCCGCACAGGTCCTCCATCATCTTCATGCCCGACTCGAACAAACGCAGGTCGCCCCGGAACTTGTTCACGAAGATGCCTTTCACCAGCCGCCGTTCTTCCGGCCGGAGCAAGGCCAACGAGCCATATACGCTGGCAAACACGCCTCCCCGGTCAATGTCGCCTACCAGGAAAACATCCGCCCCGGCGTGGAGTGCCATCGGCAGGTTCACCAGGTCGGTATCCCGCAGGTTGATTTCCGAGATGCTGCCAGCGCCTTCCAGCACGATGGGATTATAGCGTGCCGCCAACCGGTCGTAGGCGGCGCAAACCTCCCCGCGCAGTTCCTCGCGTCCTTCCCGGCGGAAGTATTCGTAGGCGCTGCGGTTTCCGATGGGCCGTCCGTTCAGCACCACCTGCGACGTATGGTCGGACTGGGGCTTCAGCAGCAACGGATTCATGTCCGTGTGGCAGGGGATGCCCGCCGCCTCGGCCTGCACCGCCTGCGCCCGTCCGATTTCCAGTCCTTCCGGCGTGGCGAACGAGTTGAGCGCCATGTTCTGCGCCTTGAACGGTGCGGGTCGATATCCGTCTTGCCGGAAGATGCGGCAGAAGGCCGTGGCGAGGATGCTCTTGCCCACATCGCTCCCCGTGCCCACCAGCATCATGGGGTGAAGACATCGGAATGTCATTTCTTTTTCCATTCCACCAATTCGATTTGTTGACCTACCAACGAACGCTTATAGCTGCCCCCCGTGCGCCGCACCCGCTCAGGAAGAAACTGCACACGGATGGATTTTACCTGCTCTTCGCTGACCTCTTCGGGCGTGTCCACGCCACGGCCTGCGCAACTCAGTTTATAGTAGAACGAGCCTAACCCGTCAATATGCACACTGCGTCCCGACTCCATGATGCGGGCCATCACGTCGGGCAACGCGCGCAGCACGGCATGTACGTCGGCTGGGCTTGCCGTACACACCTGCGCAATCTGCTTGCCCACCTCTTGTGTGTCGGCAGGCGTACCTACAGTCAGGGCAAACGGGAACCACTTGGCCCGCTTCCCGACCACTGCTTTTCTTCTGATCCAAAACATGTTATCTTCCTTTTTATAAGACTTTTTCCTTCCTAATCCCCCGCTTTCCCGTCCCCAAGGCAGCACTTTAACATTATCTTCAAGGCTTGGAGCAAATGTCTCTAAGCCTTAGAGCGGATGCCTCTAAGCCTTGGAGCGGATGCCTCTAAGCCTTGGAGACGAGGTATAAGCAGCACTTTGACCGCATCAAACTACGGGGCTTGCACGTTCAAAGTAGCCCAAAGGCGAAAACAGGATTGCGCAAAGGTAGAACTTTTTTTCTGCAAGCGATGTACAAGTATGGAAAAAATGCTTCCGGATTTCGAATTGAAGATAGATAAGAAAAGAGAATCTGGGAGCGTATATTAAAAAAGAAAAAACAGCGTGAACTTCAGGACTGTGTTTTGCTGGTATTAGGATGGAAATGTTTACTTTTGCGCCCGAATTAAAGAAATATGCTAACTAAAAACGATAAAAGTATGAAAAAAGTAAGAGCAGCCATTGTGGGTTATGGCAATATTGGGCACTATGTACTTCAGGCCCTGCAAGCAGCTCCGGACTTCGAGATTGCCGGCGTGGTACGTCGTGCCGGTGCGGAGAACCGTCCTGCCGAACTGAGTGAGTATCCCGTGGTGAAGCACATCAGCGAGCTGAGCGACGTGGATGTGGCCATTCTTTGTACGCCGACGCGCAAGGTGGAGGCTTACGCCAAGGAAATCCTGGCCATGGGCATCCATACCGTAGACAGCTTTGACATCCATACCGATGTGCCCGCCCTGCGCCACACGCTGAACGAGGTGGCCAAGGCACATAACACGGTGTCCATCATCTCCGCCGGTTGGGATCCGGGCAGCGACTCGGTGGTACGCACGCTGCTGGAAGCCATTGCACCGAAGGGCATTACTTACACCAATTTCGGCCCCGGCATGAGCATGGGGCATACCGTAGCTGTGAAGGCGGTGGAAGGCGTGAAGGCTGCTTTGTCCATGACTATCCCCGTGGGCACTGGCATACATCGCCGTATGGTCTACATCGAGCTGGAGGAAGGCTATGAGTTCGACAAGGTGGCTGCCGCCATCAAGGCAGACCCCTACTTCGTACACGACGAGACGCACGTGATGCAGGTGCCCAGCGTGGATGCCCTGTTGGACATGGGTCATGGTGTCAACCTAACGCGCAAGGGTGTATCCGGCAAGACGCAGAACCAGTTGTTCGAGTTCAACATGCGCATCAACAATCCTGCTCTGACGGCTCAGGTATTGGTTTGCGTGGCCCGTGCCGCCATGCGCCAGCAACCCGGATGTTACACGATGATCGAAGTGCCTGTCATCGACCTTCTGCCGGGCGAGCGCGACGAGTGGATTGGCCATCTGGTGTGAGAGGATTAAGCACTAAAAAAGAAGGATGAAGAATGGTGGCGTTTCCCACGAAATTCTTCATCCTTTTTTTAATTGTCAATTGTCAATTATTAATTTTCAATTCTCAATTCCTTAATCGTCGATGTCAATCACGCGCATCTGCTTGTCGAAGGTGATCTCCCAGCGGTTGGAGAGCTTGACTTCCCACTCGCGGCTGTCGCGCTCGATTTGCAGGATGACGGCGTCGGGATAATTCGTCTTCACATACTCCGCAATCTGTGCGGGGACAATCTGCGCAGGCACTCCCGTCTGGCGGCAGCGCACTTCGGTCCATTCGCCGGCCTTGTCGAACTCCACCTTGTCGCCTGTGTTGAACATCACTTCGTAGCTCTTGTTGAGCAGCTCCGTCTCCTGCGTGGCCAGCGCCACCTTGGCATCCTTGAAATACGTGTTGAGGAACGTCTGTGCCGGGGCGGGCAATTGGTTCACCTGTACGGGCTTGTCGTTGTCTGCCATTACCATCGTGCTCATTGCGAACATAGCTACTACTGCCAAAACTAACTTCTTCATAATACTTGGGTTTTAAGTGTGAATAATTAAATAGTTGTTTCCTTTTCGTACTGCAAAGGTAGAAGGCGAATTTGGAAAGAAACTGGAAGTTCTGGCTTTTCTGAGACTTTTTTGGAAAAAGATTATTTATCGGTGGATTTTAGGCGCGGATTACGCGGATTTCACGGATAACCTTTTCACTGTAAACGCAACTAATAAATCCGCGTCCATCCGCGTAATCCGCGTCTAAACTAAATTCCAATTTACGGCTTTATCTTCATCCAATCCCCCTTCTCCAGCCGGACCAGGAAAATCACCCCCCGGAAACACAGCTCGATGCACATCGCCAGCCACACCCCGTTCAGCCCCATGGAAGGCGCCAGGGCGGCAGCCAGCGTCAGGCGCACGGCCCAGATGCTGAAGAAGTTCATCAGGCAGGGCACCAGCGTGCTGCCCGCCCCGACAAACACCCCGTAGGCCACGATGGCAGCGGCAAACATCGGCTCGGCAAAAGCCTCGATGCGCAGGGCTTCCACTCCCAGGCGTTGTACCTCGAGGTCGGGTGTCATGGAACTCATGATGAGGGGAGCACCTACATAGAGCACCACGCCCATCACGGCCATGACGGCAATGCCCATGCCCACCGTGATGCGGGCGAAGCGGCGCGTCAGGTCCTTGCGGCCTGCCCCCAGGCTCTGCCCGACAAGGGTGGTGGCCGCATCGGCGATGCCATAGCCCGGCATGTAGCACAGGCTCTCGGCGGTGATGCCGAATGAGTTGGCGGCGATGGCGAACACGCCCAGCGGTGCCACGATGACCGTCGTCATGATTTGCGCCCCACAGATGACTACGTGTTCCACGCCCATCGGCAGACTGATGTGCAGGGCCTTGCGCACCGTGGCCCACGTCGGGCGGAAGCTGCCCCGTTCGCCCGCGATGCGCAGCTCGCCCGAGCGGGCGACGAGGTACCAGAGCATCAGCCCTGCCACCACCAGCTCGGCCAGCGCCGTGCCCAGCGCCGCCCCCGTCACGCCCAGCCCCGCGCCGGGCATCCGGAGGGACACCCCCAGCCACTCCACGGAGCGGGTGGGGAAGATGAGGAAGAAGTTGAACACCACGTCCAGCAGGCACATCAGCACGTTCAGCATCCCCGGCACGCGCATATTGCCGCTGCAGCGCAGCATGCTGCCCGCCAGGAAGTTGAGTTGCAACAAGGGGAGGGAGAGGGCGAAGATAAGGAAGTAGGCCGATGCCCCGCCGTTGATTTCGTCCGTCCCGCCCAGCCAGACGGGCAGATGGGGACTGATGAGCGCCCCGACAGCCGCCAGCATCAGGCTGAATATCGCCACGGACAGGATGGCCTGCCGCAACACCGCTCGCGCCTCGCCCAGCCGGGCCGCGCCTACGTGGTGTGCCACTTGCACGGAGAATCCCGTGGCCGCTGCGCTGCACGTCCCCCAAAAGAGCCACGTCGTGGTGGACACCAGCCCGATGCTGGCCGCCGCGTCCGCCCCCAGGCGACCTACCATCGCTGCGTCGATGTACTGCATGGCGATGGCGGAAATCTGCGCCACGATACTGGGGATGCTCAGTTCCACCGTCAGGCGCAGTTGCTGTCGCAGGGTCATCGGCCGGCCGTCGCGGATGAGGAGCAGGAGGCGATTTTCGTTTCCGGTCTTCATACGGCGGAGAGGTTACGGTACAGTTCTTCCCAATTCTCGCACAATGCCTGCATGGACGGGAACAGCAAGTCCGCCCCGGCGTCCAGCAATACTTGTCCGTCCAGTGGCCCCGTGTTGACGGCGATGGTGAAGATGCCTGCCGCGTGGCCGGCCTGCACCCCGATGGGAGCATTTTCCACCACCACGGCCTCATGGGCTTGCACGCCCGCCTTTTGGAGCCCCATCAGATAAGGCTCGGGATGGGGCTTGCCGTGCTTCACGTCGAAGGCGGTCACCATCCGTTCGGGCGCGAAGACGCCGGGATACTGGTGGCCCAGCCGCTCCAGCAGCGTGCGTTGTCCCGAGCCGGTCACCAGGACGGGCACGAGGCCCTGCGCCTGTATCTTCCGCAGCAGCTCCGGTGCGCCGGGCATCCGTCCGGGCTCGGGCCGACTGGCGAAGGCCGCGCTCTTCTCGGCATAAATCTGTTCGATGAGTTCGGGTGGGGCGTCGTGCCCGTATTGGCGGTTGTAGGCGATGTTGATGGTGGCTGCCCCGGTGCGCCCCTCGTGCAGGAAGGCTTCCTCGCGGCTGAAGCGCAGGCCGTGGCGGTTCATCACCTCGGCCCAGGCGTCGGCGTGGTAGGGCATGGAGTCGAAGAGCACGCCGTCCATGTCGAACAGGACGGCACGCAGGCGGATGTGCGCCAAGTGGTGGCTGCTCAGATAACGGTTGATTTCTGTTTCAAACATAGTGGTTCGGTTTTTCCCCGCAAAGGTACGAAAAAAATCTGCCTGTAGCTACGCCGGTGCGTCACAATACGGGTGTAACGCCGTTCCAACGGCGGTGGAACCAAGTTCCAGTACGGGTGGAACCAAGTTCCAGCGGCGGTGGAACCGAGTTCCGGTACGGGTGGAACCGCGTAGGCGTACGGAGGCAGCACGAAAGGCCGATGCATAGAGCGGCATACGTCGGCCTTATTTTCTCTAAAGAAAAAACGTATTCTTTATGTTGTCGGTGTAGAATCCCGCAGATTATATCTACCTTTGCAAGCTCCTAACTATCCCGTGGAAATGAAACTACAAACCCTTGTCGAACGTCCCTCCCTGCGCCCGTCCATCGGCTATGACCACCGGCTGATGCTGCTGGGTTCGTGCTTTACTACCCACATCGGGGCGCGGCTGCAGGAAGCCCGCTTCCGTTGCGACGTCAATCCCTATGGCGTGCTCTACAATCCTCTGTCCATCTCCGCCGCTTTGCGCGAGATGCTGGCGGGCAAGGGCTATGCGGAGGGCGACCTCTATGAACACCAAGGACTTTGGCACAGCCCGATGCACCATGGCGACTTCTCCGCCGCCACGCCCTGCGAAGCCTTGCAGCGTATCAACACCCGTCTGGCCCGTGCCTCCGCCTGCCTGCCCGCGTTGGACTTCCTGCTGCTGACGTGGGGCACCGCCTGGGTCTACGAAGACCGCGGGACGGGGCGCGTGGCGGGCAACTGCCACAAACGGCCGGAGGCGTGCTTCCTCCGCCGCCGCCTCACGGTGGACGAGGTGGCGGAAGATACTGTATTACTGCTCTCCGCCCTGTGGCAGCAGAACGCATCGTTGCAGGTGGTGCTGACGGTCAGCCCCATCCGCCATGTGCGCGATGGCCTGCACGACAACCAGCTCAGCAAGGCCACCCTCCTCCTGGCCGCCGAGCGGGTTTGCGCCGCCTTCCCCGATCGCGTCTTCTACTTCCCCGCCTACGAGCTGTTGCAGGACGAGCTGCGCGACTACCGCTTCTATGCCGACGACCTGGTGCATCCCTCCCCGCTGGCCGTGCGCTACGTCTGGGAGCGCTTCGCCGAGTGGTGCCTCTCGCCCGAAGCCCGGCGTGTGATGGCAGAAGTCGAGGACGTCCGCAAGGCCCTGGAGCATCGTCCCCTTCACCCCGAATCGGAAGCGTATAAGCGTTTTTTAGAACAAATAGTGTTAAAAATGGAACGACTTAACGGAAAATACCCGTACTTCGACTTCCAAAACGAAAGAGAATCATGTCTTACTCTATTGAACAGATTGCAGAAATCATAGGCGCGAGGCGCGTGGGGAACGTGCCCGCCGCCATCGACTGGCTCCTGACGGACAGCCGTTCCCTCAGTTTCCCCGAAGATACATTGTTCTTTGCCCTCGCCACCAAGCGCAACGACGGGGCGCGCTACATCCCCGAACTCTACGCCCGTGGCGTGCGCAACTTCGTCCTGACGGAGGACGCCTTCCGGCAGTTGGAAGCCCCGCAGGCCGATGCCAACTACCTGTTGGTGTCCCAGCCGCTGAAGGCCCTGCAGAAGTTGGCGGAGCATCACCGCTCGCGCTTCCAGATACCCGTCATCGGCATCACGGGCAGCAACGGCAAGACCGTGGTGAAGGAGTGGCTCCACCAGTTGCTGTCGCCCGACCGCGTGACGGTGCGCTCGCCCCGCAGCTACAATTCGCAGATTGGCGTCCCCCTCTCCGTCTGGCGGATGGACGAGCGGGACGAGCTGGCCATCCTCGAGGCGGGCATCTCCCAGCCGGGCGAGATGAAGGCGCTGGAGGCCATCATCAAACCCACCATCGGCATCCTGACCAACATCGGCGGGGCGCACCAGGAGAACTTCTTCTCCCTGCAGGACAAATGCCAGGAGAAGCTCGACCTCTTCAAGGGTTGCGACGTCCTGATATACAACGGCGACGACGAGTTCATCAGCGGTTGCGTGGCCAAGTCCCTGCTGCCTGCCCGCGAGATTGCCTGGAGCCGCCGCGACATGGAGCGTCCCCTATATATAAGTAAGATAGAGAAGCACGAGGACCACACCGACATCCACTACCGCTACCTAGAGATGGACCACGCCTACACCCTGCCGTTCATTGACGATGCCTCTATCGAAAACTCCCTGCACTGCCTGGCCGCCTGCCTCTACCTGATGGTGCCGACGGCTCACATCGCCGAGCGCATGGCGCACTTGGAGCCGGTGGCCATGCGCCTGGAGGTGAAGGAGGGCAAGGACGGCTGCCTGCTCATCAACGACAGTTATAGTGCGGACCTCGCCTCGCTGGACATCGCCCTCGATTTCCTCTATCGCCGCTCCCTCTCCGACAACCTGAAGCGCACGCTCATCCTCTCCGACCTGCTCGAGACGGGGCAGAACGGCCCGTTGCTCTATCGTGAGGTGGCCCAACTGCTGGAGAGCCGCCACGTGGAGCGCATCATCGGGGTGGGGAAAGAACTGTCCGCCTACGCTGACCACTTCGGGATGGAGAAAGTCTTCTTTCCCGACACCGAGGCACTTTGTGCTGCCCTTCGCGCCGGAAAGCTGCGGCTTTCGCGGGAGATTGTCCTCATCAAGGGTGCCCGCCGCTTCGGCTTCGACGCCCTGGCCGAACTGTTGGAGAAGAAGGTGCACGAGACCATCCTCGAAGTCAATCTCGGCGCGCTGGTGGAGAACCTCAACTACTACCGCTCCCTCCTGCGTCCCGGCGTGAAGATGACCTGCATGGTGAAGGCATCGGCCTACGGCGCCGGCTCGCACGAAGTGGCCAAGACCCTTCAGGAGCACCGCGTGGACTATCTGGCCGTGGCCGTGGCCGACGAAGGCGTGGAGTTGCGCAAGGCGGGTATCACCACCAACATCCTCATCATGAACCCGGAGATGACTGCCTTCAAGACGATGTTCGACAACCACCTGGAGCCGGAGGTCTACAGCTTCCACCTGCTTGACGCCTTGGTGCGCGAGGCGGAGAAGTCCGGCATCACCAACTATCCCATACATATTAAAATAGATACCGGGATGCACCGCCTGGGCTTCCTGCCCGACGAGATGCCCCGCCTGATAGAGCGCTTGAAGGCTCAGGACGCCGTCATCGTGCGTTCCGTCTTCTCGCACATGGTCGGCAGCGACTCGGACTGGTTCGACAGCTTCACCCGTCGGCAGATTGCCTTGTTCGAGGCAGCCTACGGACAGTTGCAGGCGGCCTTCTCTCACAAAATCCTGCGCCACATCTGCAACTCGGCCGGCATCGAGCGTTTCCCCGACGCGCAGTTCGACATGGTGCGCCTCGGCATCGGGCTGTATGGCATCAACCCTATCACCAACGCCGTGATGCACAACGTCAGCTCGCTCTACACCACCATCCTGCAAATCCACGATGTGCCCGCCGAGGACACCGTGGGCTACAGCCGCAAGGGTATTCTCTCCCGTCCTTCGCGTATCGCCGCCCTGCCCATAGGCTATGCCGACGGCTTGAACCGTCACTTGGGCAACGGCCGTGCCTATTGCCTGGTCAACGGTCAGCGGGCGCCCTACGTGGGCAACATCTGCATGGACGTCTGCATGATAGACGTGACGGACATCGACTGCAAGGAGGGCGACCGCGTGGAAATCTTCGGCGACCACCTGCCCGTCACCGTCCTGTCCGACGCGCTGGACACCATCCCCTACGAGGTGTTGACCAGTGTATCCACACGGGTAAAGCGGGTGTATTACCAAGACTGAATCAGAAGCGATACGTTTTTGTGTCTCGTTTCTTTATACTAACTTTGCACGGAAAATATAAACCGACCCATTATTATGACAATGACGAGTTTTATAGCATTGAGCCTGCTGCCCAGCGGCTCCGAGTGGATTATCATCGTGTTTATCATCCTCCTGCTGTTTGGCGGCAAGAAGATTCCCGAACTGATGCGCGGCCTGGGCAAGGGCATAAAGAGCTTCAAGCAAGGCGTGGACGAGGCCAAGGAAGAAATCAACAAGGCCAAAGACGAGGTGAACGAACCCGTGGAGAAGAAACAACAGTAAAGACGGCGTGGCGGACAAGGAACTGACTTTCTGGGACCACCTGGAGGTGTTGCGCCGGGCGCTGATTCGCATCATCGCGGTGTGGTTCGTGCTGGCCGTGGGCTATTTCCTGGCCATGCCTTGGCTGTTCGACCACGTGGTGCTGGCCCCGTGTTCGGACAGCTTCGTCTTCTACGACTTCCTGCGCTGGATAGGCGCGAAGTTGGATTTGCAAGGCGAGTTCTTCACGCAGGAGTTTCACGTCAAGCTGGTCAACATCAACCTGACTGCCCCGTTCTTCATCCACATGTCCACGGCTTTCTGGATGTCCGTGGTGACGGCTGCGCCCTACCTCTTCTACGAGGTGTGGCGATTCATCCGTCCTGCGCTTTATCCCGAGGAAATGCGGGGAGTCAAGAAGGCGTTGGCACTGGGCACGGTGATGTTCTTCATCGGCGTGTTGCTGGGCTACTTCATGGTCTACCCGCTGACGTTGCGCTTCCTCTCCACCTATCAGCTCAGCACGCTGATAGAGAATCAGATTTCCCTCAATTCCTACATTGACAACTTTATGATGCTTGTCCTGTGCATGGGCTTGGCTTTCGAGTTACCGCTGCTGACGTGGCTGCTCTCGCTGCTGGGGCTGGTGCACAAGGCTTTCCTGCGCAAGTATCGCCGCCACGCGGTGGTGGTTATTGTGATATTGGCCGCAGTCATCACCCCCACGGGCGATCCCTTCACGCTGTCCGTGGTGGCCATCCCGCTCTACCTGCTCTATGAGCTGGGCATCTTGATGGTCAAGGACAAGCCTGAAGAAGCGGAGGAAGGAGTGGCCCATGGCGAATGAAGCGGCGGTTGAGGCCCGCGAGTATTACGACCTCCTGCGTGCCGTATGCCGGGCGGAGGCTCCCTCGTGGAAGGGTGCCTACCGGCAGATGCGCACGCTGCTGGAGATGCTTTGCCGCACGCAGACGGAGGACGGCAGCCTGCAAATGACCGACCTGGCCGCACGCATCAACTATGTCGGCGCCAAGTTGGACCTTTCCGTGGCCGAGCTGAACCGCCTGCATTCCTTCCGTCTGACTTCCAACGACATCCTCAACCATCGGGCGGAGCCGGAGCAGGAACGCTTGCTTCGCGACGCCAAGACACTGGCCTTCTTCGTCCGGCGCCTGACGAAAGCGGATATTCCCGAAGACCTGTATCGCCTGTTGCCGCGGGCGGATGCCACCTACATCATTGCCCCGCCTGCCAAGGAGCATATCCATCGCTTGCGGGCTACCTTCCTCCATGCCGACGACACCTATTTATACATACGTCCCTCCGATACGCTGAGCGACGAACCTTTGCGGGTGCGCTACGGCGTGCCCCAAGTCAACGAGGAGTTCAACAAGACCTGCCGCCTTCTTTGGCCGGGCGCACAACTCAACCTGCTGGATGTGGCGGTGGACGAGGCAGGCGTGCTGACCCCGTCGTTCCTCGTGCTGGAGCCGGACTATCTGATAGACATCAGCACCCTGGCCGAGTGTTTCAAGGAATACGGACACCATCCGCTGAACTATGTGCTGATGCGTCTCCAGCCCGTGGGCAACGCCCGTCCCTTGTTGCTGGGAAACATTGTCAACCTCTTCTTGGACGAATGGATTCATGCCGAGGCCGAGCCGGATTACTTGGCCTGCATGAAGAAGGCTTTCCGCCTCTATCCCATTGAGCTGGCTGCCTGCGCCGACCTGCGCAACGCGGAGAAGGAGCGGCAGTTCTTCGACGACTGCAAGCAGCACTTCGACCACCTGCGCCAGACGGTGATGGAGACCTTCCGCGCCTCGGGCTACGGGCTGGACCGTCGGGATGCCGTGCTGGAGCCTTCCTACCTGTGCGAGGCCCTGGGCTTGCAGGGGCGTCTGGACTACATGCAGCGCGACATGACCGCGTTCATCGAGATGAAGTCCGGCAAGGCGGATGAATATGCCGTCCACAAAAAGATTGTGCCCAAGGAGAACAATCTGGTGCAGATGCTGCTCTACCAAGCCGTGCTGGAGTTCTCCATGGGCAGGGACCACCATCGGGTGAAGCCCTACCTGCTCTACACCCGCTACCCGCTGCTCTATCCGGCGCGGGCTTCGTGGGCGATGCTGCGCCGCGTGATGGACGTGCGCAACCGCATCGTGGCCGGGGAGTACGCTGTCCAGCGGCACAACGACCCTGCCTGGACGACGGAGCACTTGAAATCCCTGACGCCCGATACCCTGAACGAGCGCGGTCTGAACAACACGCTGTGGAATCGCTACCTCGCCCCGAATATCGAACAGGTGCGCCGCAGCCTCGACGCGCTTTCGCCGTTGGAGGCGGATTATTTCTACGCCCTCTACAACTTCATCACTAAGGAGCTCTATACCTCCAAGTCCGGCGACGTAGCCCGAGAGGGCTGCACAGGGGCGGCATCGGTGTGGCGCTCCACTCTGTCGGAGAAGATGGAGGCAGGGGAAATCCTCTACGACCTCGCCATCCGCGAGAATCGTGCGGCGGACGCGCACAAGCCCTATCTGCTCCTTGAACGGAACGCACAGGCGGGAGAGGCAGAGGCGGAAGCCCCTTTGCCCAACTTCCGGCAGGGTGACGCCGTGGTGCTCTACGAACGCAACGCCGAGGCAGACAACGTGACGGACAAGCTGATATTCAAAGGAAACATCGAGGACATCACCGAGCGGGAAATCCGTATCCGCCTGCGTGCCACCCAGCATAACACGGATGTGTTGCCCGCCGGCAGCCACTATGCCGTGGAGCACGACTATATGGACACCTCCTTCCGCAGTATGTATCGGGGATTGTCCGCCTTCCTTTCCGCCACGAAGCGGCGGCGTGACCTCTTGCTGGGGCAGCGTCCGCCGGAGTTCGACACCACGCTGGATGCCGCTATATCCTCTGCGCCCGACGACTTTGCCCGCATCACGCTGAAGGCACGAGCCGCCCGCGACTGCTTCCTCCTGATAGGCCCTCCGGGCACGGGCAAAACCTCGCGTGCCTTGCGGGGCATGGTGGAGGCTTTCTATGCAGAGCGGAAGCAGATCTTGCTCCTGTCCTACACCAATCGGGCGGTGGACGAGATTTGCAAGATGCTGTCGGCCATTACCCCTGCCATCGACTTTATCCGCATCGGCAGCGAGTTGGCCTGCGAGGAGAGTTACCGTCCCCATCTGATAGAAAATGTACTGGAGGATTGTCCCAACCGCCGGACCGTGCAGTTGCGCATTGCCGCGTGCCGCGTGTTCGTGGGGACAGTGGCCACGCTCTCTTCGAAGACGGAGCTGTTCCGCCTGAAGACGTTCGACGTGGCGTTGGTGGATGAGGCCACACAGATACTCGAGCCGCAGTTGTTGGGCCTGCTCTGCCTGCGGGCGGAGTCGGGGGCGGACGCCATCGGCAAGTTCATTCTGATAGGCGACCACAAGCAGTTGCCCGCCGTGGTCCTGCAGTCCCCTGCGCAGTCCGAGGTGCATTCGGAGCGGTTGCGGGCCATCGGGTTGCACAACCTGGGGGACTCCCTGTTCGAGCGGCTCTACCGCACATGGTCGAACGGCGGGACAGAGGTTTCGGGGCGCGCTTTCGACATGCTGCACCGCCAAGGTCGCATGAATGAGGAGGTGGCTCTCTTTCCCAACCACGCTTTCTACGGTGGGCGGCTGGAGCCGTTGGGCTTGCCCCACCAAAGTGGGGACTTGACCTTGGCATCCGGCTTGGCGGAAAGCGAGTTCGCAGAGGTGCTCACCCGTCGTGTGGCCTTCCTTCCTTCCGTCCCCGAGCCTGCGGAGCGTCCGGCCAAGGTGAACCATGCCGAAGCTGTGCTCGTGGCGCGCCTGGCGAAGGCCGTCCATGCCCAATATGCGGGTACCACTGGCTTTGACCCCCTGCGCACCTTGGGCATCATCACACCCTACCGTAGCCAGATTGCCCTCATCAAGAAGGAGCTGGAGGCATTGGGCATACCCGCCTTGCGGGGCGTGCTGGTGGATACGGTCGAACGTTTCCAGGGCAGCGAGCGCGATGTCATCATCTATTCCTTTTGCGTGAACCGTGCCTATCAGTTGAAGTTCTTGGCCAACCTGACGGAGGATAACGGCGTGCTCGTCGACCGGAAACTGAACGTCGCCCTGACCCGTGCCCGCCGCCAGATGTTCATCACGGGTGTGCCCGAATTGCTCGCGCTGAACCCCATTTACAGGCAGTTGCTACGTTTTTTAGGAGGGATATAGGGCTGTTTCATGGGTATTTAGCATATATTAAACGACTGTTTTATTCTTATAACATTTCTGTTACAGCCTTATTGGGGAAGAATGCCTACTTTTGTACACGTTTTTTTCATAGAGATTTAGATTTAAGGTTAGAAGATTGGCGGAAGTCGTGAGGCTTCCGCCTTTTTTATTCTGCCTGCCACTCGCAGGGGGCTGACGGTCAGTTGTGCACCAGCGTCCCGATGTTCTCTCCGCTGATGACTTTCTTGAGGTTGCCCGGTGTGTCCATGTCGAATACGATGATAGGCAGGTTGTTCTCCTTGCACATGCAGGTGGCGGTGAGGTCCATGACGCGCAAGTTGCGGCTGAGGACTTCGTCGTAGGTGATGTCGTCGAACTTCGTAGCCGTGGGGTCCTTCTCCGGATCGGCAGTGTAGACGCCGTCCACGCGGGTGCCTTTCAGCATGACGTCCGCCTCAATCTCAATGCCGCGCAGCGAGGAGCCGGTGTCCGTGGTGAAGAAGGGGTTGCCCGTGCCGGCAGACATGATGACCACCTCGCCTGCCTCCAGGCATTCGATGGCGCGCCACTTGTTGTAGAACTCGCCGATGGGCTCCATGCGCACGGCGGTCAGCACACGAGCCTTGACGCCCTGTGCGGTCAGTGCCGAGCTGAGAGCCAGGCTGTTGATGACCGTGGCCAGCATACCCATCTGGTCGCCCTTGACGCGGTCGAAGCCCTTCATGGCACCCTTCAGTCCGCGGAAGATGTTGCCTCCGCCGATGACGATGCCCACTTGCACGCCCATGTCGCGTATTTCCTTGATTTGTTCGGCGTATTGCACCAGCCGCTGGTCGTCGAAGATGCCCGGCTGGTCTCCCTTCAGGCTCTCGCCGCTGAGCTTGAGGAGGATGCGTTTGTACGGTGTTGCCATATTCTGTAGGTCTATTAGTTGGTTTTCACGATTGATGATGCAAAGATAATACTTGCCTGCCAATTTTCCTCCATCAGGCCGATGGATTTCTTTCAAGGAGTGCGGGTATCCGCGTGGGCTTAGAGGGGCAATACTGTGATTTGCGGCGTGCGTATGCCGGGCTTGGTTTCCCCGCAGATCATGTAGAGCAAGCCTTCGTGCTCCAGCAGGATGCCTCCGGCACGGGCCAGTCCGCTGACGTCGGACGTGACCTGCCACGTCCGCTTGTCGAGGTCATACACCAACAAATCATCGTTGAAGTGGTACCACTCCGCCGGTTTCTTCATGTAGTCGGCAGGACCTTTGCCCTCCATGGCTTGGCGGAAGATGTCGTGGTTGACGCCTCCGGTCAGGATAAGCTTGTTATCCTTCAGCACTCCGCTTCCTCCGGCCAGGCAGCGGGGCGTGCCGTCCTGTTCGCTGACGAGGGTATCGAGTCGGCTCCAGCTATCCGAGGCGATGTCGTAGTGCAGCATGTCCGTAGAGGGTGTACACACCTTGGCGGCGGCATCGAAGGCAAAGCCGCCTATCAGGTAGAGCGTGTTGGGGCCGGCAATGACTATGGGCTGCACGCGTTGCGGGCCGGGATAGTCTGCCAAGCGTGTCCATGCCAAGGTGTCGGCGTTGAGGTCCAATGCATAGAGGGCCTTTCCGCCATCGGGTTGGTTGCCGCCGGTGGCATAGACGGTGTGGCCGCTTAGGGCTGCCCCGCCATTGTCTATGGATGCAGGCAGCGGGGGCAGGGCAGTGGCGTTACCTTGTGCGTTGAGCAGGAAAGTGCCTGCCTGTGCGCCTTGGTCGTTCTGTCCGCCTATACATACCAAGCCTTTAGGGGTAGCCACGCAGGCACCGTAGGCCAGGGGGGAGGGCAGGGATGCCAAGGGTTTCCAGCCGTTGGCCGCCTGACGTACGTCTATGGCGTAGGCTGAGGCGTAGAACTTCTTTTTGCCTCCTTCGGCAGCCGGTGTATCGGGGAAGTTGCATCCGCCCGCCACAATCAGGGTATCGCCAATGAAGCCGGCAAACGGTGCGGACACGCCTTCCGCCTGCGGGTAGGGCGGAAAGGAGGTTGCCTCCTTCTCCTGAATGCATGCAGTCAGGAGAAAGAGGCAAGCCCATAGATAAAACGGGGAGGTTCTCATTTCACCAGGTCTTTCAGTTTCACGGCCTGGAAAGTCATGTGCGCCACGCTGCTCTCATAAAGGATGCCCACCGTCTCGCGGTCTATCATCGTCAGGCAGCTGTAGCCCCAGCCATCCTCTTCGTCCAGCATCACTTGATGCTCCGTGGGCCATGTCAGCCCGCCGTCCAAGCTGGCTTTGATGGTGATGTGGTGGCGTCCCTTGGTGGTGTTGGGGTTGGAGAAGAGCAGCAGGTCCTTGCCCAGCACATTGTCCTTGGCGTCCACGTGTATCAGGCTGGCCATGCAGACGGGTTCCTGCAGGGCTTTGCGCGACGAGGGGTGCTCTGTCCACGTCTTGCCCAGGTCGCGGGTGGTGGATACGGCGCGGCTGCCGCCTCGGTTGTCGCGCATGTTCAGCATCAGCACGCCCGGCTCCACTTCGGCCACTTGGGCTTCGGTGGTGTTGGTGCGGGCCAGGTTGTGGGCTTTCCACGTCTCGCCGCGGTCCATGCTGTACATGATGCCGGCGTTGGGCACGCGGGTGGAGTCGATGAACTGGATGGGGAACACAAGTGTGCCGTCCTTCATCGTGATGCCGCGTCCCGGTCCTTGCAGCAGCAGATACCAGGACGGGTCTTTGATTTGCTCGGTGATGTTGATGGGTTCGGACCACGTCTGGCCGTCATCGGTGCTCTTGGCCAGCACCAGTTGTCCGGTGGTGGCGGTGGTCATGCCCGGATGCGAGCTCCACCATGCCCGTTGGTTGCCCATGCCGTGCGACCACAGGGCTACAATCCACGCCGTGTTCGTCTGGGTGTCCACCAGGATGGAGGGGTCGCCCACGCCGTTTTGGGCGGAGGGCAGGTGGCCGATGTTCTTGAAGGACAGGGGCACGCGCATCTTCTCCCACGTGCGGCCGCCGTCGGTGCTGCGGCTCAGGCCGATGTCGATGTGCTCCTGCAGGTCCACGGAGCTGTTGTAGCGGATGTCGTAGACGGCCAGCAGGGTGCCCTTGTTGGTGGTCACCAAGCCCGGTATGCGGAAAGCGGCGGAGCCGTCGTCGCCGGCATGGCGGACGCCCACGGCCATGCGGTGCTCAATGCCCTGCGGAGAGACTACCTTGGTCGTGGCTTCTGCCCCGTCGAGCTTGGTGGAGAGGAATTGGGCTTTGACTTTGTCCTGCAGGGTGGCTTCGGGCTTCATCTGTAGGCTGACCCAGAAGTAGTTGTAGCCCGGAAACAGGGGATAGTCGCATTTCAGCGTGGTCTTTCCGGACGGGTTGGCCACCTTGGCGCACTCGATGGAGTAGGAGGGATTGGCTGCCAGCGTCTTGCCCGGTGTGAATCCGGAGATGTAGGTCACCGGCGCGAAACGCTTCTTCGGGCGGTCTTGCAGGGCTTCCGTGCCGCCGTAGTAGAGCTTGACGCACTCGATGGCCGCTGCCTCTTGCGGGTCGATGTTCAGGGTGATTTCGTTCAGTGTACGGCTATCCTTGGCGTTCAGCCGCAGGTAGAACAGCACGTTGTCCTGACGTTCTATCAGGATGGGCACTTGGGTTTCGCGCACAAAGAGCGTGTCGGCAGCCACGGCTGTCCGGACGGTTGCTGCCAGTAGCAGCAGGAGCAGAAAACGTAGGGTCTTCATGGGTAATGTTTTTTGGGATGATAGATATGGTCGCGAATTTAGGCATTTTATTCGAAATGACAAACTTTATGGGCTGTTAATTGCTCGTACGGGTATTGCTCGTACGGGGGTTGTTTCTCCTTCGTATTTTCTCCACTCTTTCTCTTATTCTGAATAGGACTAATATAGGAGTAACATAGGAGTATAATAGGAGTAATAGCAGTGTTGAAGCGAAGGTGAAGCGAAGGTGAAGCGAAGGTGAAGCGAAGGTGAAGCGAAGGTGAAGCAGTGTCTATGCCCGGTACAATCGGACAAAAAACAATGCCCATCCTTCGGGATGAGGGACGGGCATTGTAAATATAAAAGAAGAATTATCGGTTATTACTTGTTTTGCCACTCAGGGAAGTCTTCGGGCATGTTCTTCTTGTCTTTGACGGGACGGACTTTCATGCCGATGCAACGATTATATCCATTCCATACGGTTCCTAATGCAAAATCAGGCATCCATGCCTTTGATTCAACACTCCACGCAAATTTCGCCATCGGGTTTCCAGTATGAATCCATCCCCCAGTGTTGCCTAATTTATCATAAGCGCTGGCACTTTGATTACTTAAGTCACTTGTCCAATAGTAACATTCAGGTCCATCCCACCCTTCGGTCCAAAGACCAGGCGTATCATCTTCTCTGTCAGATATGCCATACGCACCAGCAAAGGGTAAGAAGAGAGTATTATTATTGGCAGTGAATGTTATCAAAATACCGGTTCTACCAGTTTCGGGATCAGTAACATTTACTTCCCATTTTCCTCCTCCAAATTCAGCCACCATTTGATACCATTCGCTAATAGTTGGCATTCTCCAGCCATCTCCCCAGCGCATGAAAGCAACATCATCTTCGGGATCTAATTTGGTTTTTCCATCAAGCGTATATTTTGTCAATTTGGTAAAATAGCCTTCTCTTTCCTCACGTCTATCTTGAAATACTCCTTCTGTTCTTGTTCCATCAAAGTAGCGATAATTATCAAATGAATAAATCGTTTTGGTAGTATATCCTCTGCCTTCGCCCCAGTATTCAGCGTTATTTGTCACGGTAACTTCCTGTCCATCTATTATTCGTGTAAATGAAAGCCCTTCAGCATCAGCCGGAGCCTGTTCATACGGGTTGCCGTCTCCCATTCCGTGTGCCGTATGGAAAATCTCACCCCACGCATAATATCCTTCTACGTCTTCCGTTGCCCAAACAATATCACTATCGTCACCCGGATCTACCCAAGGATGATCATCCGGCTCTTCCGGCTGCTCCTCACCCTCTTTCACGAACTTATACACCCGCACGCCGCTCTGTCCGTAGGCGATGTAGATGTAGATGCCTTTGTCCGTGCGATGGGCAGTCACGAAGTTGGGGGAGTGGCGTTTGGGTTTGTCTGCACCCGTAGTGGCTGCCGTGGTGGAAGTCGGTGCGCCGGTCTTTTCCTCGTCATACGTCTCTACCTCGAAGGCATAGAGAGGCAGGTCGCCCGTCTCGTCATTGAACTTGTAGATGCGGAGGCCCGAACCTGTGGCGGCATAGAGGAACTCCTCGTCAGCATAGAGGCCGGTGGCGAAGATGCCGTTGATTTTCGTTTCCTTGCCGTCCATGAGGTTATACTTGAAGATGCCGCTCTTGCCGGCTGCCACGTAGGCATAACCTTCGCGGATGACCATCACATGCTTGCCAAAGTATTCGGAGCGACGGGTGCCTTCCACCGTCCAATCTCCTGTGGTAGGGTCGAAGTCTTCGGCGTATTTGTTTTCGGAGAGCAGGGGTACGCTCATGTTGATGGGAGTGCCACCCTTCACGTCGATGATTTGTCCTTTGTCTCCATTTTGGCGCAAGATATAGGCTCTTCCGCCTTCGTCCACAGCCACGTATTTGCCGCCGAAGTCTTTATCCATTTCCTGATTGAGCGTCACATATTGATTTTTGTCGCTTTTCGGATTGTCATAGTCGTATTCGATGGGCTCTTGCGACGGGCTGACCGTGCCATACGTGCCTTTGAAGCCCGATACAACCATCAGCTTCTCGTCGCTCAAGGCAATGGCGTTTACGGATGAGCCGGGGAAGCCAATCAGTTCGGCTTTTGTGGGGGTGTTCAAGTCCACACGGGCTACTACGCCGCCTTTGCTATGGTGCATGGCGGAGAGGTAGAGCTTCTCGCTGTATTTCATCACGTTGTTGAACTTCAACTCTTCTTCGCTGGCAAGTGTCTGCGTCATCTGAGGTTTGTCTTCGTTGGCAATGCTGATGATGTCCAATGCGCCGCCCCACATCTGTGCGTGATTGGTGGCTTGGCGGTCGGAGTGCCAAGTGACGTAGGCTTGCTTCGTATCGTCGTCAATGTAGACGGAAGTGGCCGACCAAACATGGTCTTTGTCTTGCCATTCCGTGCTCTTAATCGTGGCTACATATTGCAGCCGTTGGCTTTTCAAGGCACGTGTATCGGGCGCAGCCGGAGTGTGGATGCGTCCTTGTTGCGAGGCGCCGTCCAGCACGGTCAGGGTGACCACGTTGCTGTCCGCTTCCGGGTTTTGTCCGTTGTTCGCGCCATTGTCCAACGCGTCGTCTGTGCACGATGCCGCCAACAGCAACATCACCGCACATCCCAGGGATTGCAGATAAGGTTTCAGTTTCATGTTGATAAGTTTTAGAAATCCGTTGTTTGTTTTTTCAGTTCTCGAATGTTTGCAAAGATAAGGATTACATGGATTTTGTGCAAATCTTGCGTGGGATTTTTTTTGCAACGCAGGATTAGAAGTCGGTGCCGAGGAACTCGCGCAGGTGGATATGGATGATGCCCGGATATTCGGGAAGTCCTCCGCTGACCGGATCCATGGAGACCACGTATTTGGGGTAATTGTCGCGTATGCCTTGCAGGTTGCCAAATTCGCGGGCTATCGTTTCGTCCGCCCCCAGCAGGTAAACGGCTTGCACATAAAGCCTTTGTTCTCCGCGTGTGGCCACGAAGTCAATTTCTCCGTTGCGCAAGATTCCTACCGTCACCTTGAACCCTTGGGTGACGAGGTGGTGGTAGATGACATTTTCCATCACTTTTTCGATGCTGCCGCGCAGGTTGAACCCGCAGAGCAAGTTGCGCAAGCCATGGTCGGCGAAGTAGTATTTGTAGTTTTGCTCGAAGATGCGCTTGCCGTGGATGTCATACCGCTGTACCGGAGTGATGATGAAAGCCCCGCAGAGGTGGCGCAGGTAGGTGGAGGTGATGTTCTCGGACACTTTCTCGCCTTGCGACTTCAAGGTATGGGTGATGTTGCGCACGGAGATGAGTTTGCCGATGTTGTCAGCCACGAAAACGGCCAGATTTTCGATGAACGTCACGTTGCGGATTTCTTCGCGGGCTATGACGTCGCGCAGCATGATGGTGTTGTAGACTCCTTGCAGGTAATCACTGATTTGATTCTCGTCCTCGATGTCATAGTGGCAAAGGCCGGGAAGCCCGCCTGCGCGGAGATAACCTTGAAGGCTCTTGTCCGTATCTTCAAGCCGGTGGAAGCGCAGGAATTCCCGGTAGGTGAGGCTGTGTATTGGGATTTCGATATAACGGCCGGAGAGGCGGGTGCTTAGTTCGGACGAGAAGATATACGCATTGCTGCCTGTGGCTATGATCTGGCAGCGGTTTTCTGCGTGAAGGCTGCGCAAGGCGTCTTCGTAATCCGCAATGTCTTGCACTTCATCAATGAGGAGGTAATTCTCTTCGTTTTCTGGCAGTCGGGTGGTGGCATAGGTATAGAGGTCGTCAGCAGTCCGGATATGGCTGAACGCATGAATCTCTTTGCTGACGTACAAGATGTGGGCTTCTTGCTTATGCTGGGTCAGCCAAGATTGCAACAGTTTGAGCATATAGCTCTTGCCGACCCGTCTTTGTCCGACAAGGATAAGCATCATTCCTTTTCCCAGCAAGGAAATGATGTGGTTGAGGTAGGTGGGGCGTTCGATGATTTCCATAAGCCAAAAACTTTAGGGCAAAAATACAACTTATACCCGATTAAAACAAGCTGCGGATGCAAAAATATCAAGGTATACATGGCATAATTGCATCTTGCAGCCCATCGCCGCTCATGCCCGCTTCCTATACGTCCCTGCCGCCACAAGGCAGAGCAGCAGGGCAAAGCCGGAGAGGGCGGCGTAGGGCACCCACAGGTCGGCCAGGGTAGCCCCTTTCAGATAGACCGAGCGCATGATTTCGATGAAGTAACGCGGCGGGATGGCGTAGGTGAGGCATTGCGCCCAGCGGGGCATGGAGGCGATGGGGGTGAACAGGCCGCTCATCAGTTGGAACACCACGATGAAGGCGAACATCAGGAAGATGCTCTGCAAGATGGTCGTCGAGCGGTTGGCGATGAATACGCCCAGTGCGGACATGACGAGGCTGAACAAGATGGCGGCCAGATAGACCAAGGCAATGTTCCCCTCCGGCACCAGCCCATAGACCAGCCAGCCGATGAGCATGCCTACCGTGACGACCAGGATGCCCACGACCCAGTAGGGAATCAGCTTGGACAAGACAAACTCCAGCCGTCCTACGGGCGTGACGTTCATCGCCTCGATGGTGCCCGACTCCTTCTCGCTGACCAGGTTGAGGGCGGGCAGGAAACCGCAGATGATAATGAGCAGCACCACCATGAGCGCCGGTATCATGTAGTTGCGGAAGTTGAGCGTGGGGTTGTAGCGGTTGATGACGCTCGGAGCGGGCAGGGGGTGGGCAATGCCTTGCTCCGCCTGCCATTGCGCCAAGGTATGGGCGAGGGACTGCGTGGCATATTGGGCGCCCAGCATTCCTTTGGTGGCGTTCACGCCGTTCGCCTTCAGGGCTAGCGTGGGCTTATGTCCGTTGGTCAGGTCGTTCAGGTAATTTTCCGGGATGGCTACCAAGGCGTCTGCCTCTCCGTTCTCTATTTGTTGGAAGGCTTCGTCGTAGGTAAAGAAACAGCCCGTGACGGACAGATACTCGGAGGCATTCATGTCCGCAATCAGCCGACGGGACAATTCCGTGCGGTCATTGTCCACTACCACCACGCCCACGTTCTTCACGTCGAAGGTCGTCACGAGGGGGATAATCAGCATCACCAAGACGGGCATCCCTACGATCAGGCGGGGGATGATGGGGTTCCGTTTGATGAGCGAAACTTCTTTCTTGAGCAGTATCTTCAGGGTTCTTGGGTTCATGAGTTAAATTCCTATTTCTTCGCATTAAACTTCTTGATGGCCAGTGCCAGTACGACTACCGTCATGCCCACCAGCAGCAGGACTTCCGTCAGCACATACCCGACGGGAAGCTGTTGAATCATCAGCACCCGCATGGCGGCGATGTACCAGCGTGCCGGGATGATGCACGTGAATCCTTGCAAGAGCAGGGGCATGTTCTCCACGGGGAAAATCATGCCGGACAGCAGTACTACGGGAATCATGAACATTACGCCGGAAATCAGCAAGGCGGCTACCTGAGTGGAGGCGATGGTGGAGACCAGCAATCCCAAGGCCAAGGCAAGAATCATGTACAGGAGGCTCACCCATATCACGTTGAGAATACTGAAGGAAAAAGGTATGCCCAGTACGGTATAGCTCAGCACCAGCACCAGTGTCAGGATGATGCACGACAGCAGGAAGTAGGGCACCAACTTGCCCAGGATGATGGTTCGGGGACGTACCGGCGACACCAGCAACAGGCTCATCGTGCCGGATTCCTTCTCGCTGACGATGGAAACCGAGGTCATCATGGCGCAGATGAGGATGAAGATCATGCCCATGATGCCCGGTACGAAGTTGTACGCGCTCTTCAGTTGCGGATTGTAGAGCGTGTGGGTCACGATGGGGAGGCTGTCCGTGGCCGTGTTGATGACACTCTCCAAGTAAGCCGTGGCGGTTTGTGCCAAGGTGGTGTTGGAGGCATCCACGATAATCTGATGACTCAGCTTCCCGTCTTCCGTGCGGAACACGACGGCGGCATCCGTTTCTCCCTTCCGCAGGAGGCTTTCTACCTCGTCGGGAGGCACGATGCCCTGAAAGGTGAAATAGGAGTTGGCGCGGAAGCGGTCTATGATTCCTTTTGTTTCGTCCGTATGCTGTTCCACCACGGCTACGACCCGCACGTCGTTGACCTCGGTGGAGATGGCGAAGCCGAACAATAGCAGCAGCACGACGGGCATGACCAGCACCACCGTCACCGTGCGTGGGTCGCGCAGGAGGTGCCGGATTTCTTTTTGGATGAGAGAGTGGAATATCGACATAAGAATGAGGAGTTAATCGGTTCGTTTCGCTTCTTTGGTCACGATGCGGAACACCTCGTCCATGGTCTCGGCACGGTATTGTTGCTTCAGTCCCGCCGGGGTGTCTAAGGCTTGGATGCGTCCGTCCACCATGATAGAGACGCGGTGACAATACTCGGCTTCGTCCAGGTAATGGGTGGTCACGAAGACCGTCATGCCTTCGGAGGAAGCCCGGTAGATCATTTCCCAGAACTTGCGTCGGGTGGAAGGGTCCACGCCACCGGTCGGCTCGTCCAGGAAGACAATGTCCGGCGTGTGCAGGGTGGCGGCGGTGAAGGCCAGCTTCTGTTTCCAGCCGAGGGGGATTTCCTTGACCCGGACCTTCCGCAGGTCTTCCATGCCCAAGGTTCGGAAGGCGGCATCGGCCTTCTCCCGAATACTCTTTGCGGGCATGCCGTAGATGGTGGCGAAGAGGCGGAGGTTCTCCCATACGGTCAGGTTCTCGTAGAGGGAGAACTTCTGGCTCATGTAGCCGATGTGTTGCTTGATGTCCTCCGTTTGGCGGAGGATGTCGTAGCCTGCTACGGTGCCGCTGCCCGACGTGGGATAGCTGAGCCCGCACAACATGCGCATGGCAGTGGTCTTGCCTGCGCCGTTTGCCCCGAGGAATCCGAAGATTTCTCCCCGACGGACTTGCAGGGTGATGTGGTCCACGGCGGTGAAGGAACCGAACTTCTTGGTGAGGTCTTTGACGGATATGACGGTTTCCTTAGTCATCGTTCTTGGCTAGTTTAATGAACAAGTCTTCTATATTGCCTTGGGCGGGCCAGATGCGTGCATCTTCCAGCCCTTCCTGTCGAAGCCTGCCGATGGCATCGTCCGGGTTGAAGCCCTCTTCCGTCACGACGTGCAGCGTGGCGCCGAAGGTGTAGCAGTCCTTCACGCCGGGCAGGGTGCGCAAGGCTTCGAGCAACGGATACATCCGGGTGGCCGAAGCATTGTACAGGTTCTTGTCCATGTTCTCAATGAGTCCGGCAGGGGTGTTCACGTCGAGAATCTTCCCTTGGTGGAGCAGGGCGATGCGTTCGCAGCGCTCGGCCTTGTCCATGTAGGAGGTGGAGACCAGGATGGTGATGCCCTGGGCCTTCAGCGTGGCCAGCATGTCCCAGAACTCACTGCGCGACACGGCATCCACGCCGGTGGTGGGCTCGTCCAAGAGCAGGACCTTGGGACGATGTATCAGTGCGCAACTCAGGGCGAGCTTCTGCTTCATGCCACCCGACAAGGCACCGGCCCGGCGGTTGGGGAACTTCTCCAGCTGGCTGAATATCGGGGCTATCAAGTCGAAGTTGTCCTTCACGTCCACGCCGAACAGCGCGGCGAAGAAGTGCAGGTTCTCGCGGACGGTGAGGTCGGGGTAGAGGGAGAACCGTTCCGGCATGTAGCCTATCTGGGTGCGCAGTTTCTTGTAATCCCTGACCACGTCCAGGCCTGCCACGGTGGCCGAGCCTTCGTCGGGACTGAGCAGGGTGGTCAGTATCTGGTAGAGCGTGGTCTTGCCCGCGCCGTCCGGACCGATGAGGCCGAACAGGGAGCCTTCGGGCACGGAGAGGCTCACGTGGTCGAGCGCCACGAGCTTGCCGTATCGTTTCGTCAGGTTTTGGATGTCGATGGCGGTCTTCATAAGCGCACTTCCCCGTATTGGCCGAGCTTTAGGCGACCGTCGTTCTTCACCGCGATTTTGGCGGCATAGACCAGATTCGCGCGAGAGTCCTGCGTCTGGATGGACTTGGGCGTGAACTCGCTTTCTTGGGCTATCCAGATGATGGTGCCGGGATGTTCGTATTGTTCGTCCCCGCCGAAGTCGGCGATGACCGTCACCTCCTGCCCAATCTGGATATGCGCCAGTTGCGAGGCCGTGAAGTAGCAACGCAGATGGATGTCATCGAGGTTGGCCATCTGGAAGAGCGGACGGCCCGGTGTGGCGTATTCGCCTTGCTCGGCATATTTCTGGAGGACGGTGCCGGTGAGGGGAGCCGTGATGCAGCTCTTGCGTATCTGTTCCTCAATCTGTTCCCGTTGGTATTGCAGGGCGGAGGCACTCTCCGTGATGGAACTGCGGTTCTTGTCCAGCGTGGAGAGCAGACCCTCCAGTTGGCTGCGCAGGGTGCGGAGCAGGGCGTTGGCATCGTCGCTTTGCTTCTGCGTGGCGGCTCCGTCGGCCAGGAGGCGGGCGATGCGGTCGCACTCATTCTGCTGGTGGGCAATCTGCGAGCGGAGGGCAGCTGCTTGTGCCGCGATGTCGGGCGATGACTTCTCGGTGGCGAGTTGCTGGCTCAGCAGTTGCTTCCGTTGGAGGGCAAGCAGGGTGGTGTCCACCAGCCCGACCGTTTGTCCGGCGAGGAGGCTGTCGCCCTCGTTCAAGGAGAATGATACGAGCCGTCCGGCAGTCTCGGCGGACACGGTGACAGTGTTTGCCTCGAAGATGCCCGTGGCGTCATAATTATCAGAGTTCCGGCAGGAGGCCAGGAGCAGGAGGGTTGCGGAGAGTAAAGCTATCTTTTTCATCGGTTCAAGGTATGTTTGAGTTGGTAGATACTTTGGAGCAGTTGGATTTCGTGGTAGGAGGCGGTGAGGCGGGCTTGCTTTTCGTCCGTCAGCTTGGTCAGCAAGTCGGTGGCGTCGATGATGCCGTTGTCCAGCTGGGATTCGGCGGCTTTCCGCACATTCTCGCGCAGTTGCACGATGCGGTCGTCCTCCTTCATCACGGCCTTCAGCTCGTCGATGCGGTCCAGTTGTGAGCGGGTCTTCAGGTTGGTGTTGAACATGAATACGTCACGCTCCACGGCGATGCGGTCCGACGCGAGGCGCAGTTTCTGCCGGTTGTTCTTCTTCGTGTAGAACGCGCCGATGTTCCAAGACACCTTTATGCCGGCCAGGAGGTTGACGGACGGGTCGCGGTTCATCATGCTCTCGAAGTAGTTGAAGCCCGGATAGCCGTAGTAGGCTTGGGCAAATAGGCCGATACGGGGCATCAAGGAGGCAGTAATACCGGCGCTTTGTGCCTCATTGGCTTGCAGTTGTGCTTCGAAGTGCCTCAGCTCCGGACGGTCGGGCAACAGGTCTTGGGGCAGGGAGGCATCCGGCTTCAGAAGTTCCAGTCCGGCCAGGCTCTTGCCAATGAATAGCTCCAGCACCTTGCGATAGCTTCGGGCCGTGCTTTCCGCCTGGATGAGCTGTTGGGTGTTGCCGAGGCATTCCGCTTCCAGCATGTCCACGTCGCTTTGCAGGGCGGTGCCGTTGCGGTGCATGGTGCGCAGCTTGTCGAGGTTGCTTTGGAGCAAGGTCTGCATGGCTTGCGTCTGTGCGGCTTGCTCCTCGACGAGCAGGATGCCGAAATACAAGTCCTCCACCCGTTCGCGGATGGCATACAGTTGGATGTCCAGGGCGGCTTGGCGTTCCGCGTCCTCGGCCCGTTCCGTCTTCCGCCGTGCCTTCGAGGTTCCGCCGTCCCAGATGTCCTGGCTGAGGTCCGCACCTATTTTATATTGCCATTCATTCAGCCCGGAGATGTTTGCACCGGTTTGGCTGATGAGGTTGGCCAGGGACTCCGGGAAGGAAGGTGTCTCGTTCTGCACGGTGCCTTGGGCATAGACGTTGAGTTGGGGCAGCCAGCTCTTGCGGATGTTGGACAGGTTCACGTCCTTCGTCTGGGTCAGCAGGTCGTACTTGCGGATGAGCGGATAATTGTCCTCGGCCAGCGCGACGCATTCCTCCAAGGTCGTTTGGGCAGCGAGGGGGAGGACCGTGCAGAAGAGGGACGCGATCAGTAATAGACAGGTCTTGCGCATGGTCATTGGATTTTAAGTTTATTCAGGATGGTTTCTACATTCTCTTTCTTGCGCAAGGCCAGGAATTCATCGTAGCTCTCGTAGCTGCCTCCTATCGCTCCTCGGACAATCGGGGCCGCGATGAAAGGGAAGACGTTGAGCGACACGATGTCCACCAGCAACATCCGTGCATCCACTTGGCGGCAAAGCCCTTGGGAAGCATAGTCGTCTATCTCGTGCTGGAGGCTGTCCAGGAGGCTGTTCAAGATGTCTTGTATGGCGGCTTGCAACTGCCCGGTCCGCTCGGGATGGGTCAGGACCTCGTTGACGATGAACCGCGGCAACTCCCGGTTGGCGGCGATGAAGTCGAAATGCCGCTCTATGCCTTGGCGGATTCGCTCCTCCAAGGGCAAGTCCTCGTCGCCGATGGCACTCAGGATGATGTCGCCCAGCTTGCTGATCTTGTCCGAGACAATGCGCTCGAAGAGGTTGTCCTTCGTGCGGAAGTAGTAGTGGAGCATGGCGTGGGTCACTCCCGCCGCTTCGGCGATGGAGGTGGTCCTTGCTCCGGCATAGCCTTTCTCGAAAAACTCCCTTTCGGCGGCTTGCAGGATGCGGGTTTCCGTGTCTTGGCTGTGGCTTTGTTCTTTGCCCATATTATAATCAATTAAGTTTAACCGGTGTGACTAACAGAATTGTTAGCGCAAAGGTAGAGGATTCCATGGAAAGGACAAAGGGGATGGCAAGGAAAATGCGGGGATAGGCGTGTGTTTATGGAATATTAACGGAATCAGGTGCTTAGATAGCCTTGCTCCTTATCGCCGAACAGTCGATATTGGGAAAAGGAAGGGGATTGACCCTTGGCATCCTTTGTGCGCAAGCGTCAATCCCCCTTGCAGGTTGATTGTTAAACGACCTTTATTTCAGCCCTAATTTCTTCTTGATGTCCTTGGGCAGCGCATCCTTGTGAACCAAGATGTTCATCGTCTTGTAGGCTACGAAAGCTTTCGAAGCATACCAGATGCCTTTGTACTTGCCGCTCTCGCCCCAGGAGTTCTTCACCATGAAGTATTCCTTGCCGGTCTGGTCCTTGGCGATGCCGTAGATGACCATGCCGTGGTCGTCCGTCGTCTCCCAGTTGTCGAAGGCCACTTGGCGCATCTCCTGCGTGATTTCCATCTCGGGCATGGGCTTCGTGGTCATTTCCCGGCGCTTGTCGGCGGCGGAGAGACCAATCCAGCGGGCCATGTCGCTGCCCGTCATCTCGGAAGCACGGTCGGCGTCGGGCATCACGGCGATACCGTCGCGGGTGAAGCCCTGTTCGCTGACGTCACTGCCCCAAGCGAAGGTGTAGCCCGTCTTGATGGCGTTGTCCATCACGGCCATCAGCTCATCGATGGGCAGGTTGTAGGAGAGGGCGTTGCGCCAGTTGTCCTGGATTTCGATGGCGAACTGCGTGTAGAAGGGATGGTGCGTGTAGGAGGTCAGCGACACATAGTCGTCCGGGTTGATGCCCAGCGATTCGCCGAAGCTTTTCGGAGTGTATTCCTTGCCCTGGTAGGTGAAGGTCTCGGGGCACTTGCCCAGGTAGGTGTCGTAGATGGCGCTGAGGCCCTGCTTCCACACGGGTGTCAGCTTGCTGTAGCGGCCCTTGCCGATGGCCTGCACGTAGGCACCTGCCACGGCGTCCAGCTCGGTGTGTACAGGCAGGGAGTCGCCATACATGATGCCGGGCATGGCTTCCTGCGGCACGAGGCCGTAGTTCTGGAGGCAGAAGATGATGTCGTAGAAGCTGCCGCCGGGCGAGAAGGAGGCGTCGCCGTGGTAGCGCACGTAGTTGACGGCGCGGTCCACCATCGTGTGGTGTACGACGAACATCTCGGAGAAGTCATACGTGCCCTTGCCCATGCGAAGCAGTTCGGCCTCCAGGAATCCGAGGCTGGAGAAGCTCCAACACGTGCTCGAGCGGTGCTGGTCCTTGATGCTGGTAATGGGGTTTTCTTTCACTGTGGTGAAGACGAAGCCCTCTTCCTTCGGGGCGTCTTGTGCAACCGCGGTCAGGGACATCAGGCCCAGCGCGGCGATAAGTACAGATTTTCTCATCATTTGGTAAGTTTATTGTGTTGAATAATGGATTTTCGGGGCAAAGTTACGAAATGTATCGGAATATACCGCTCTTGCCCGTCCCAAAAGTCTTCCTATCCCCTTGGAAAAGTTTCGCAAGGCCACAGGAAAAGTTCCCGGAAGCCGTGGAAAAACTGCACCTTTAGCCTAAAGGTATAAAACTTCAGCTTAAAGTTATACACCTTTAGCCTAAAGTTATACACCTTTAGGCTAAAGGTATAACTTTCTGCGGCCTTTGGGAACTTTTTCTGCAGCCTTGGCCATCTTTTCTGCCTGCCTTCCCCGGATTTCCGGCGGGAATGTGTATTTTTGGCTTGTAATCTGGTAACATAATCTGGCAATTTTGTTACATGTAACCAGATTACAAGCCTTTGAAACATGCGTGACAGCCGTGTAACGCCGTTCTCCCTACCTTTGCCCGTGGAAAACGTCCTCGGCGAGGATGTGGCGAGAATGAATCAATCTTTATTTCATGAACTTTTAAAAACACAGCTATGATGAAAAACATCAGACTAAGGATTTGCACCCTCGCGGTGCTGTTGCTGGCAGGACTCACGGCCATGGCCCAGCAACTGAACGTGCAAGGCTCGGTCGTGGACAAGGCGACGGGCGAGAGCATCATCGGTGCTTCCGTCGTGGAGCAAGGCACGCAGAACGGCGTCATCACGGACTTTGACGGCAAGTTTACCCTCTCCGTGTCGCCCGATGCACAGATTACCATATCCTATATAGGGTATAAGCCTGTGACGGTGAAGGCGGCTCCCACGCTGGAGATTGCGATGGAGGAGGACAACGAGATGCTGGACGAGGTGGTGGTGACGGGCTATATGACCGAGAAGAAGGCCAGCCTGACCGGCTCCGTCTCCGTAGTGAAGATGAAGGACGTGGCGGACATCCCGACGGGCAACGTCATGTCGAGCCTGCAAGGGCGCGTGGCCGGTATGAACATCACCAACGATGGTACGCCGGGCGGTATGAACACTTCCACGCTGGTGCGCGGCACGACCACCATCAACAACAGCTCTCCCCTGTATGTCATTGACGGCGTGCAGACGCGCGACAACATCGCCTCCATCCTCTCATCCAACGACGTGGAGTCCATCCAGGTGCTGAAGGATGCCGCCTCGGCCGCCATCTACGGCGCACAGGCCGCCAACGGCGTCATCATCATCACGACCAAGCGCGCCAAGGAAGGCGACGTGAAGGTGAACTTCGACATGTCGCTCACGGCGCAGACCTTTGCCACGGGCTTTGACATGCTGAACACGCAGCAATGGGGCGAGGTCTATTGGCAGGCCTACCACAACACCTACGGCAGCTACCCCAGCAGTGCCGTCTATGGCAACGGCGAGACGCCCGTCATCCAGGAGTACTACTACGACCAGGACGGCATCCGCATCCGCACCGGCAATACCGATTGGGCCAAGGAAATCTACAGCACGGCCTTGATGCAGAACTACAACCTGTCGCTCTCCAAGGGATTCAAGGACGGCAATGTCGCCCTGACGATGAACTATATGGATCAGGACGGCCTGATACGCAACACGGACTTCCGCCGCTTCAACACGCGCCTGACTTCGGACTTCCGCTTCCTCAACAACAAGGTGCGGGTGGGGGAGAGCTTTGCCATCACGCACTATACCCAGCACCTCAATCCCGGCGGCATTGAGGAGAACGTCATCAAGCAGCATCCCGCTATCCCGGTGTATGACGAAAACGGAGGCTATGCCGGCGGCTACGTGGACATCCTGGGCGATACCCCCAACCTTATCCGTCTGACCGATAACGAAGCTAACAACCGCCACCGCACGTGGCGACTCTTCGGCAACGCCTACCTGGAAATCGAGCCTATCAAGAATTTGGTGTACCGCTCCAACTTCGGCGTGAACTATCTGGACGGCTTCAACTCCGTCTTCACTCCCTCTTGGCAGGAAGGCAGCCGCAAGGAGGATGGCAACGCCCTGAACGTGGACAACAGCTACAGCCTCCAGTGGATTTGGTCCAACACCGTGAACTACTCCTTCACCGTCAACAACCATTCACTCACCGCCCTGGTCGGTATGGAGGCCAAGAAGGAATACGGCGAGTCGCTCAGCGGCTATGGCGAGGGGCTTGTGATTGAAGATTTGGACTACCGTTACCTGGATGCCATCACCTCCGGTGCCATTGTGGGCAACAATGCCAGCGAATACGCTTTGGTATCCTACTTCGGCAAGTTCAATTATGATTGGAACAACCGCTACCTGGCTTCGTTCACCATCCGTCGCGATGCTTCCTCCCGCTTTGGTATGAACCACAATGCAGCCATCTTCCCTTCTGCCTCCATCGGTTGGCGCATCTCGCAGGAGAAGTTTATGGAGAACACCACCGGTTGGCTGGACGACCTGAAGCTCCGCGCTTCCTGGGGTATCAACGGCAACGATATGATAGACAACACGGCCACCTTCGACAAATACTTGATGAGCCTGAAGGATGCCTCTTACAATATGAACGGCGATGGTGTCACCCTGGCTCCGGGTGCCTACAAGACGGCTTCCGCCAACAGGGACCTCCGCTGGGAGCAGACCGAGCAATGGAACGTCGGCGTTGACGCTACTTTCCTGAACAACCGCCTGACCTTCGCCTTCGACTGGTTCAAAAAGATGACTACCGACATGCTGATCCAGCGTCCTTACATCGGCGTCATCGGCGAGGGCGGTTACTACTGGTACAACGGTATCTCGATGAACAACAGCGGTATCGAGACCACCCTGACTTGGCGCGACCAGGTGCGTGACTTCAACTATGACATCTCGCTGAACCTGTCCTACTACAAGAACGAAATCACCGACCTGCCCGAAGACATCTACTGGACCTATGGCGGCGGCAACGGCGTGGACAAGACCATCGTCGGACAGCCTTTCGGCTCGTGGATGGGCTACAAGACCGACGGCCTCTTCCGCACGCAACAGGAAGTGGACGAATACAACGCCAAGTATGACGTGCAGATTGGCGAGCCGGGCGTGGGCCGCATCCGCTATGTCGACACCAACGGCGATAATGTCATCAACACCTCCGATATGACCTGGCTGGGCTGTGACCGTCCGAAGGTGATTGCCGGCTTGAACCTGGGTGCTTCCTGGAAGGGCTTCGACCTGAGCCTCTTCTTCAACGGGATGATCCGCGATGCCTACAACAACTCCAAGACCTACACCGACTTCTTCCAGTTGTGGACGGGCAACCACTCCACCCGCTTGTTGGAAGC
Source organism: Candidatus Bacteroides pullicola (assembly GCA_019115825.1). GTDB lineage: Bacteria > Bacteroidota > Bacteroidia > Bacteroidales > Bacteroidaceae > Bacteroides > Bacteroides pullicola. Next base: position 5,591 of record DXCV01000037.1, on the reverse strand, counting down.
CCGTGATGCCTGGACCGCCTACGAACAGACCGGTGTCTACAACAGCGACATCCCCGCCCTGACCGTGGTGGACAACAACAACGAAAGTCGCCTGAGTGAGTACTACATCGAGAACGGCTCGTACATCAAGCTGAAGACCCTGACCCTGGGCTACACCTTCCCGCAAGAGTGGATGAAGAAAGCCCGCCTGAGCAACCTGCGCCTCTACTTCCAGGCACAGAACCTCTTCACCATCACCGGCTACCAAGGTGCCGACCCCGAAGGACTGGGTTACACCTATCCCCAGCCGCGTACGTTCACCTTTGGCCTGTCCGTGGGATTCTAATCGTCTAACCTTCTTATTATATAGCTATCATTATGAAACTGAAATACATTACCTTCGCATTTGCCCTCGCAGCCCTCGCATCCGGCTGCAACGAGAGCCGTTTCCTGGATATTGTGCCGCAAGGAACGCTGAACAACGGCACCATGGCCTCCGCCGAGGGAGCCGAGTTGTTGATTTCCGCCGCCTACGCCTGTCTGGGCGGTCCGGCTGGGCAAACCAATTCTGTATGGAATATCCCGATGACCAACTGGAGCTACGGCGAAGTCCGTTCCGACAACGCTTATAAAGGCGGTGGCGGCGTGGGCGATGCGGGCGACATCCATCGCCTGGAAATCTTCACCCAAGATGCCACGCTGGGCAACGTGGACAGCAAGTGGTTCCAACTCTACTGCTGCGTGCAGCGTTGCAACTCCGCATTGAAGACTCTCAATGGCTTGAGTGAGAACGATATGTCTTCCTTGGAGATTCGCAAGGCCGAGATGCGGGTGCTGCGTGCCCACTTCTACTTCGAGCTGAGCCGCCTGTTCAATCAGATTCCTTATTTCGATGAGAATGTGGAGATTGACCAATACGACCGCATCCCCAACAACGAACTGAGCCGCGATGAAATCCTGGACCGCATTGCCAACGAACTGTTGGATGCCGCTGACATCCTGCCCGAACAGCAAAGCGAGATAGGCCGTGTCAACAAGTACGTGGCTTGGGCCTATGCCGCCAAGGTGCGCTTGTACCAAGCCTATGAGCAAGACGCTCAAACGCACGCCGTGACCAACGTCAACCTGGATCGGATGCGCGAAGTGGTAGACCTCTGCAACCGCTTGGAGGGACATTATGACCTGCTCTCCGATTTCCAGCAATTGGACTTGATAGAATATGAGAATGGTGTGGAATCCGTCTTTGCCGTGCAATATTCTATGAATGACGGTACATCCGATGCCGGCCGCGTCAACTGGAGTAACCTGCTCAACGCTCCGCAAGGCCCTTACAGCGGCGACGGTTTCTTCCTGCCCAGCCAGAACCTGATTAACGCCTACCAGACCGATGCCAACGGCTTGCCCCTGTTCGACACGTTCAATAACCGCGACTACGACGTCATTGTCTTCGATGAGAACAACCAGGCTGTCAACACGCAAGTGGACGGCACGGTAGACCCGCGCCTGGACTTCATCGTAGGCCGTCCCAACATCACGTGGAAGACCTACCCTGAATCTCCTTGCCAGAATACCTGGGTGCGCAACCAGGGCGATTACGGTTATCACTGCTGCAAGCGTTTCTTCCTCTCTCCGGAGAGCGACCAGATGTACGACGCCTGGCCTTGGGGTGCTTCCGGCCTGAATTGGCAAATCATCCGTTATGCCCACGTGCTGCTGTGGAAGGCAGAGGCACTGATTGAGATAGGCGATGCTGCCGGTTTGGAGGAAGCCCGCGGCATCATCAACCGCATCCGCCGTCGCGCCATGAACAGTGCCTACGTCAAGGACTTCAACGACCCCTCGAAAGACGCCGCCCATTACCTCATCGGTGAATATCCCGCCGCCGGTTGGACGCAGGACTACGCCCGTCGTGCCCTCCGTTTCGAGACCCGTTTGGAGACAGCCATGGAAGGCGACCGCTTCTTCGACCTGGTTCGTTGGGGCATTGCCGACCAAACCATGATCGCTTACCTCGACGTGGAGAAGACGAAGCGTGTGTACTACAGCACGGCCACCTTCACCAAGGGACGTGACGAATACCTGCCCATCCCCATGCCGCAGTACAACTTCTCCAACGGACTGTATGTGCAGAATCCGGGGTATGGCAGCTTCTGAAAATAGGAATTTATGGGTGAGTTTATAAGTTCCTGAGTTCTTAAGTTAGGTAAGGCTGCAACCGGTGAACTCATAAACTTATAAACTCAAAAACCAAAGAACTTAAATTACCATTTACCTACATAATATTATGACTACCTTTAAGAACAACCTCTACCGCTCGGCCCGCGCCCTTAGCCTGGCTCTGCTGCTCGGCACCGCCCCGATGGCCTTTGCCGACAATAATCCCCAACTCTCCGTGCGTCACCTGGCCAGCGAGCAAAACCTCGTGGCCGTGCGTCAGGCAACGAAGTATCTCCTCCTGCCCGTGCAGGACAATGCCCCCGAAGCTAAAGTTTATCTCATCGGGAGCGACAATCACTATTTGAATGAAGGCGTCAATGTCCGCCTGGCCCGTGAACGGGTGGACTATTATGTGCCGCTGGACCTCTCCGTTGCAGCGGGTGGCAACGTCACGGTGGAAGTACAGGGTCTGCCTTCCGGTGCTCTTTGCTGGAAAAAGATGAAGCTGTCCGACACGTTCGATACCACGAACCGCGAGAAGTTCCGCCCGCTTTATCACCATACGCCTGCCTATGGCTGGATGAACGACCCCAACGGTATGTTCTACCTGGACGGCACGTGGCATCTCTACTTCCAGCACAATCCTTACGGCTCCACGTGGGGCAATATGACGTGGGGACACAGCACCAGCACCGACCTCGTGCATTGGACGTACCAAGGCACGCCCGTCTTGCCCGATGCTTACGGTACCATCTTCAGCGGTTCGGCCGTGGTGGACAAGGACAATACCGCCGGTCTGGGCGCAGGCACCGTGGTGGCTTTCTATACGTCCGCCAAGCCCTCGCCCTGGGGCGACAGCCAGTCACAGAGTATGGCCTACAGCACGGACGGCGGCAAGACCTTCACGAAGTATGCGGGCAATCCTGTGTTGACCTCGACGAAGCGTGACTTCCGCGACCCGAAAGTCTTCTGGTACGCACCGGGCAAGCATTGGGTGATGATACTCGCCGGCGGACAGGAGATGGAAATCTACTCGTCGCGCAACCTCAAGGAGTGGAAGTACGAAAGCTCCTTCGGCCTGAAACAGGGTGCGCACGGCGGCGTGTGGGAGTGCCCCGACCTTTTCGAACTGCCCGTGGAGGGCACAAAGGAGAAGCGTTGGGTGCTCATCTGCAACATCAATCCCGGCGGCCCCTTCGGTGGCAATGCGGCGCAATACTTTGTCGGCACGTTCGACGGACGGAAGTTCACCAACGAGTCGCCCACACAGACCAAGTGGATGGACTGGGGCAAGGACCATTATGCCACTGTCACCTTCAGCAATGCGCCGGACGGACGAGTCGTGGCTCTCGGCTGGATGAGCAACTGGCAATACCAAGGCGTGCTGCCCACCCTGCAATACCGGGGTGCTAACACCATTGCCCGCGACCTCTCGCTCTACCGTCAGGATGGTGAACTGCTCTTGCGTTGCGCCCCCGCTCCCGAGATGGAGGCTGCCCGGACGGACACCCGTAACTTCCCTTCGTTCCGCGTCAGCGACACGTATGAGATACCCTCCCTGCTGGAGGACAACCATGGTGCCTACGAGATAGAACTCGAACTGAAGAACGCCGGTTCGGAGCGCATCATCCTTACCCTCTCCAACGCCAAGGGCGAACAGGTGCACATGCACTACGACGTGGCCCGCAAGCAATTCGTGATGGAGCGCAGCGAGAGTGGCCTGACGAGCTTCAGCCCCGACTTCCCCGCCATGACCGTGGCACCTGCCGTGGATACGGACCACATCCGCCTGCGCCTCTTCGTGGACCGCAGCAGCATCGAAGCCTTCGGCAACAATGGCAAGTTCGTGATGACCAACCGTGTCTTCCCCTCCGAGCCGTACAACACGCTGACCTTCGAGACGTGGCGCGGCAACTTCCAGGTGAAGACGATGAAGGTGCATCGTATCCGATAAATTATCATTTAACTTCTACCTTTATGAACAACAAAAGCAATATATCCAAACTCCTGCCCGTCATGCTCTGCTTCTTTGCCATGGGCTTCGTGGACCTGGTGGGCATCGCGTCCAATTACGTGAAGGAAGACCTCGGTCTGACGGACGCACAGGCCAACATCTTTCCCTCGTTGGTCTTCTTCTGGTTCCTCATCTTCAGCGTGCCCACGGGCGTTCTGATGAACCGCATTGGCCGGCGCAAGACCGTGCTGCTGAGCCTCGTGGTGACAGCCGTTTCTTTGTTGCTGCCCATCTTTGGCGACAGCTACGGCCTGATGCTCTGCTCATTCTCCCTGCTGGGCATCGGCAATGCGTTGATGCAGACTTCGCTCAACCCGCTGCTGAGCAATGTCATCACTGGCAACAAGTTGGCCTCGTCGCTGACGTTCGGACAGTTTGTCAAGGCCATCGCCTCGTTTCTGGCCCCGTACATCGCTATGTGGGGAGCGACGCAAACTATTCCTGACCTGGGCTTAGGGTGGCGCGTGCTTTTCCCTGTCTATATGGTCATTGCCGTGGTGGCTATCTTGTGGTTGGGCGGCACGCACATCGAGGAGGAGCAGCCCGACCGTGCTTCCGGCTTCGCGGATTGCTTCCGGCTGTTGGGCAATCCCTTCATCCTGTTGTGCTTCCTGGGCATCATGTGCCACGTGGGCATTGACGTGGGTACCAACACCACGGCGCCCAAGCTGCTGATGGAGCGTCTGGACATGACGCTTGACGAGGCTTCGTGGGCTACGAGCCTGTACTTCATCTTCCGTACGCTGGGCTGCCTGAGCGGGACGTTCATCCTGAGCCGCTTCAGTTCGCGGTCGTTCCTGTGGGTCAGCGTGGGGATGATGTTGCTGGCCATGGTGGGACTGTTGGCATCGGATGTGCATTACATTATATATATGTGTATCGCACTCATCGGTTTTGGCAACAGCAATGTATTCTCCATCTGCTTCTCCAACGCCCTGCTGGCCATGCCGCAGAAGAAGAACGAGATTTCCGGCCTGATGATTATGGGCCTGTTCGGTGGTACGGTCTTCCCGTTGCTGATGGGTTTCGCCAGCGACGGATGGGGACAGAGCGGAGCCGTGGCGGTGATGACTGTCGGCGTGCTGTATCTCGTGTTCTATGCAAGCAGGTTGAAGAAGGCGTAAATAGGAATTTAGATGGCACACAGATGACACAGATTGGGCAGATGACCACAGATTTTAATAAGTAGATAATAAAGAGTCTGCGTAAATCTGTTAAATCTGTGTCATCTGTGTGCCATCACCGATAAATTATCATTTAACACCATAACACATTATATCATGAATCATATCGTAGTAGGAATGGGCGAGGCACTGTGGGACGTGCTGCCCGAAGGTAAGAAACTGGGCGGGGCACCCGCCAACTTTGCATACCATGTATCCCAGTTCGGCTTGGACAGCCGCGTGGTCAGTGCCGTGGGCGAGGACAAGCTGGGCATGGA